>NZ_JAGXJT010000069.1:0-507 GCF_019091205.1 Bacillus sp. GbtcB14 | reverse complement strand
ATACCTGGCCGCCCACTCTCTCTCTTTCTTCTTCCTTGAAATTTCGAAATACTTAGTGATTAGAGTAGTGCCCACACACAGCAAGTGATACCTCAATCATAGTGAGGAAGATCGTGAAGAAAGACTTTCAGCAAGAAGGAGGTTACAGCATCAAAGATTCAGAGAAAGAGATCCAGGTTCAGATATTGATAATGCTCTGCTACAGAAAGGTATCAAGGGCTAGATATCTGAGCGGAAGGAGCCATTATATTCCGCTGCACCCAATGTAAGGTTTCTTAAACTTTATATGTGTTTAATTTATCGTTTTAGAAAGTTCATATTTAGGGTGTTAATCAACATACTTGTGAGTAGAACTAAGATCCTTGTAAAATAATTTCCAACAACTGGCCTCAGAGCCATGGTAATTGATTTACTTGCAAGAAATTTGGACTTTAAAACGATTGGTTGTATGTACTTTGGATGGTATCATGTTGTGTTGAGTGTTATTTGATGATTGATTGATGTTTG
>NZ_JAGXJT010000068.1:0-524 GCF_019091205.1 Bacillus sp. GbtcB14 | reverse complement strand
TTGACTGGTATTGCAATTAAACTAGCTGAAATGCTAAAACTTAATCAATTTATAAATGTGCAAGAAAAATTAGGAGAGTTAACAACTTATGTAGAGATATTAAAAGCAAGTATCGTATTAAGTGAGCAGGACGCATATATGAGTCCTGAAGGAGTAATTACACCAAGTATTAATGCAATTCAAGCTATTAGATATAATTTCCCAAAAATGTATGAAAAAATGGTGAAATGCATTCAATCTCTAGCTGCTGGTTCTATGCTTGCGACACCTCATCATGAAGATTTCTTTAATGAAAATGGAGATTACTTAATGATGGCTCTTTCAACTGGTGAATTTGATGCAAAAGAAAGAACGATGCTACTTAATTTAGCATGGGATGCTTCGGGAGACGCTTTTGGTCAGCGTCAATTAGTATATGAGTACTACCATGCTGGTGATCCAATGCGTATAGCAGCTGGGCATTATCTTTCATATGAAAAAGGTCAAATGTATAGCATGGTGGAAAGGATTTTGAAGAGTGAAAC
>NZ_JAGXJT010000067.1:0-531 GCF_019091205.1 Bacillus sp. GbtcB14 | reverse complement strand
ACATATCTCTTTGTGCTGACTTTTTCCTTTTCAAAAGTTTTTTAACCTTGGCATCTTTGTTTATATTTCGTTCTTTCGTACCATTAGAAGCCACAAACAACTCTTTTAAACCAACATCCACACCAATCGACTCATTGGTTAGTTCTTGGGATTCAAAATCTTCTTGGAACCCTACACTAATCCACCAGTGACGACCATCAAAGGTAACTCTTGGATTGAATGTTTTTTTGTTTCTTGGTAGTTGTTGGCTTGTTTTCACTTCTCCAATGGACTGAATATGAACTACTTTCTTTCTTATAATCAGTCTTTCATAATTGGCATAAAATCCTTGGATTAAATCTTTTTTGGATTTATAAGAAGTGTGAGAACCATTTTGGTACTTTTCAAACGAATTTTTCCTCGCCTTGTCAAAATCTTTTGAAGCCTGTTTGGAAACTTGTACATTGATGTCATGTAACCACTCATATCTCTTTCGCTTCTTGATCTTTGTAAATCGTTTCTGTAAAGCTAACTGTGAAACAGATTTTCCAA
>NZ_JAGXJT010000066.1:0-547 GCF_019091205.1 Bacillus sp. GbtcB14 | reverse complement strand
AGTTCTTTCACACGTTGAATTCTCGCTTTTTGGGACCCACCATTTTCATCTGGATTTTTTACCATCTCAACTCGAGCACCATATGCGTTATACCATTTTAATAAGTTAGAACTAATCTTTGGGTCCACAACAATAATTACCTGAAATCCATACTCAGCGCCTAACATTGCTAGAGATTTACCCAAATTTCCTGAAGTTGATTCTATTAAAATATCACCTTTTTGAATTTTCCCACTTCTTATAGCAGCTTTTACTAATCCAAGGGCTGTTCTATCTTTTACGCTGAAATTCGGATTAAAATAATCCAGTTTTAAATATAATTTTTTACCATAAGGTACTAAATCACTTTTGAAATCTACTACGGGTGTATTTCCAATGCATTCTGTAATATTATCATATATCATACATTTATCACTCCACGATTTTGATATGCCCTTTTGTGCGAGTTAACACTTTATTACCACTAGAAGAAATCAAAACTGGATCCTCTACATGTAAGGCTCCTAAACCAAACTCATAATATGGTGTTTCTACAGATAAGACCATT
>NZ_JAGXJT010000065.1:0-552 GCF_019091205.1 Bacillus sp. GbtcB14 | reverse complement strand
AACAAACGCGGTGTAAAACCCACAATGGAGATCGAATGTCTTAATAATAAAGCTCATTATTTAAAAAGAGTTGTATTTTCTTTGATTCTCTTTATTTATTCTATTTATTTTAAATATATATTTATTTAATTAAAATTTCCAATTTAGAATGAAAAATTCAAAATATAAATTTTAATTTTATATTTATAAATTTTTCTTAGATGGTTATGAAAATAACATGAATTATTTCCATCTTAGTAATAATTTCCAATAAATATTTATAAAAATATTCAATTTAAGTTGTTACAAAATTAATATAAATTAATTTACAACTCAAATTTAATTTTCTATAAATATATATTGCATTTCGAAAAATTGAAGTATTTAAGAATATAATTTTCGAAATAATGCTTTAAAATATAATAAAAATAAATTCGTGAAAAATTATTCTAATTTAATGTTGGCCCAAAATTAATTTATAAAATTAATTTACAACAAAAAATATAATTTTCCTATTTAATTTAATCTATAACAAATATTTCAACTTTAACTTCTGTATTTAAATCAAAATGT
>NZ_JAGXJT010000064.1:0-555 GCF_019091205.1 Bacillus sp. GbtcB14 | reverse complement strand
TGCATAGTGAGATTGAGAGGTTATCATTTTGTGAGAATCTATATTCAGGAGAGTTATTAGTTATAGGGCATTACTTGAGTACATTAGAGAAAGATACTAGACGGAGTGATGAAGAATTCAGCAAGATCTGCAAGAAGGCTTACAAGTTTGTGCTCAAAGATGGGTACTTATGGAGACGACCAAAAGGGAGAGATCAAGTCCCTCTAAGAGTACTTGATACTCAAGGAGAGAAAACTCAAGTACTGCAAGAGGCACATGATATTGAAGCAGCAGGACACCGTGGAGTTCAAGCTACATACGACAAGTTAAGAAGATTCTACTGGTGGGATGGAATGTATGTGGATGTGCGAGAATATGTTGGATCTTGTGAGCTTTGCCAATACTACTCAAAGATTCAACATAGAGATGGTTTGAACCCTACTTATCCCTTATCTTTGCATTTTCAGTGGGTGATAGATCTTGTTCACATGCCACTAGGGATAAGAGGTGCAAAGTACTTAGTCCTAGCTAGGGAAGAGTTGTCATCATATGTAGAAGGGAGGGCACTATCCTCTA
>NZ_JAGXJT010000063.1:0-561 GCF_019091205.1 Bacillus sp. GbtcB14 | reverse complement strand
GCCTACTTTATTTAGTGCCCTATCGCCTAATATTGTGGTAGCTATTTGTGTTAATCCATAGGTAGTCAATTCTGTACGACTCTCTGCATCTCCCTCTATCATTTCTCGTTTTATTTTATTTGAAAATGCATGCCACATATTTTTTGCAGTTTCATCCAAATGGAAAAGTGCATAGGTTACATTAATAAAAGTTCCTATGTCCATATTACTTAAAGCTATTGCGGACTCGATTTCATCACCAATAGCTTTCCCCGAGCCTCTTTGAATAGCTTCCCACATCTTTTTCGCTGTTTCAAACGTGCCAACTATACCGTCTGCCACATCGTCCCAAGCATTTCTAACCGGAGATTTCTCCTCAATTATGTTATTTGTTTCTATATCTTTAATTGACTGATCATTTTTTCGGGCTGTTTCTTCTATAATCCCCTGAATAGAACTCACCCAATCCATATTCAATCCTTGTGTACTAAACGTCCCACTCACAGGACTAAATCCTTTCCCGCTTTGCACTTCAGCGAGTCCGGCTGTGATGCTAGCTGCTAATTGGAGGGCGGTGCTGTA
>NZ_JAGXJT010000062.1:0-562 GCF_019091205.1 Bacillus sp. GbtcB14 | reverse complement strand
ATAAATTGCTTCGCATTTATCCTTTGTTGAAGCTGATCTTTTTCTAATAATATTATTCCTCTTTGCTCTAACCAGATATCATCATAAATTTGATCCAAATAGTTTACTCCTGTGTCTGGAATAATTGTCACAGCCGCCTTTGCACTACTATTTTGTAGCCATGCTAATGCTGAAATGACTGATAACCCGCCAGAACCACCTATCATAATGCCATACTCTTTAGCTAATATGCGACAAGTTGAAATTGCTTCTTGATCTCTTGCTATACAAACTTGATCTATCACTTCTAAATTCGTATTTTGACCTCTCCAGCTCAGCCCGACCCCATTAATTAAGTACGGATTAAATTGATTTTGGAATACAGCAGAACCTTTAACATCACAAGCAATTACATTTATCTCAGGGTTAAATCGTTTGATAAATTTTCCAATTCCGCACAAATGTCCACCTGTGCTTACTGCCCCTACAACAGAATCAATAGGTAAATCGACAATTTCTTTACCAGTAGTTTCAGCATGAAAATTAGGGTTATCGGGATTATCATATTGATTTGTCCAATATG
>NZ_JAGXJT010000061.1:0-564 GCF_019091205.1 Bacillus sp. GbtcB14 | reverse complement strand
TTCAAATATAGGCGCTAGTTTCGCTGCTTCTGGCGACTCTAACATTCCAGTGACATTTATTTTCCAATAAGAAAATCACTAAAAGACAAAATACTAATGGGGCAAAAAGACCATTTTGCCCCTCCACCCTAAAACCACATAAATCATACTAAAGGAGTATTGTTGGGAAATTCTAAATTCCCGGCCATTCCCGACATTCCCAATGTCTAAAACCCGTCCCCAAACTACTAGCATACTAAGTTGTGATTTCTACTGAGCCAAACGCCGAGTTCCAAAATACCGGGCACCAAAAATGCAAAATATGAAAACTATTGAATGACATAGCAATGCATTTCTGAATTCCATAATAACAGTATAATAAATTATTTAAATAGCTATAAATAATTTCATAATTAACATAAACAACTGCTAATTTCCAAATTAACTAAGCGGGCTTTACAGGTCGTACCTTAGTAAAGAACGTTCTTACTTATCTGATAAGCCTTGTGGATAGGTGTATGGCCGCCTAGATGCAAGTCGGTATTATATTATATGTTATATGCTTTTCTTGCTGAGTGTGTTGAC
>NZ_JAGXJT010000060.1:0-570 GCF_019091205.1 Bacillus sp. GbtcB14 | reverse complement strand
CTTGTTATTTACTGTATTATTTGACTCGGGAGCTACACGTTCATATGTGGCTACAAGAGTGATTGATCTTTTGGGTAGGCCTTGTGAAATTTTAGAAAGAGGGTTCGGAACCCTAATGCCTAGCGGGGAATTGGTTATCTCTAATAGGCGCATTAGGTCTATGCCGATTAGGATCGAAGATAGGGAATTGAGTACTGATCTCATAGAATTGAAACTAACCGAGTTTGATATTATACTGGGAATGGACTTTCTATCCAAGTATTCGGCCAGTAAAGATTGTAGGCGTAAAATGGTGACCTTTCAGCCGGAAGGTGAAGATCCATTTGTTTATGTTGGGTCAGTTCAGGGGTCTCGGATCCCGGTTATTTCTGTGCTGAGGGCTAGAGATTTACTATGCAATGATTGTGTAGGATTTCTAGCGGTGGTATTTGACTCCAGCAGACCTGAATCATTTGGGCCTGAGGTAGTTCGAGTACTCTAAGTTTTTCCTCAACTAGACCAAGTATCATATTAATCGTTACATTGTTTATAACCAAATAAGCTATTGGTCAACATAAATAGCAATACCGT
>NZ_JAGXJT010000006.1:302263-375111 GCF_019091205.1 Bacillus sp. GbtcB14 | reverse complement strand
GTACAGAATTGACTACCTATGGATTAACACAAATAGCTACCACAATATTAGGCGATAGGGCACTAAATAAAGTAGGCTATATCACAAAAGGAGTAAAAGCATCAAGTGGAGTAAGTACATTTGCTAATGCAGTAAAACTAGCAAAAGAATTGAAGCCAACGCTTGAAATGTTACAATCATTTAAGAGAGAGGCTTCCTATGCATTCTCTAGTGTTGGTGGAACTATTGTAACCAAAATACCTCAAGGCGAATTAATAGAAGCTTATTATAAGTTTGCGAAGTCTAAAGGTTATTTTCAAGATGCAAGTGGAAGGTGGCATCGACCTGGTGGGGGTTACGCAAGTAATAAAGAAGTGGGTTTACCTGAGCCAAGTGGCAGCACTAAACGTTTGAAATATATGGGTAGTACACCTAGCAAAGACTCCAGAACTGGTAAAGCAGTAATAGAGAGAATGAAAAATGAAGATCCACCAAAAATACGAACAGTACGTGGTAAAACTGAATTTTTAGACAGTAACAATAAATGGCGTCCGTTAAGTGAAGCAGATATGGCACATAAAACAGATGCAGTTACTTGGTGGAACGAAGTCGGACGGAATTATGGACCAAGGTCTAAAGAAGTAAGAGATTGGATGCTTGATCCAGATAATTATTATTTGGAACACTATAGTAAAAAACCGTTCTGAAGGTGCTAGTTTAGGACAGACATATGTACCACCAAAATAATTAGGAGGAGCTTAAATTGGAATTACAAGATGAACTTTATGACAGAATAGTAAGTATATGTTCTCAAGGTGATAATTTAGTTGATAGGTTTGAGTATGAGAATGCAATAGAAAAGTATTTGGAAGCTTTAGATATAGTTCCAAAACCAAAATTTAACTGGGAATGTAGTACATGGATTTACACAGCATTGGGTGACACGTGTTATATGAATGGAGATTTTAGTGCTTCTAAAGACTTTTTATTTAATGCAATTAATTGTCCTGATGGAATAGGAAACCCTTTTATTATGTTACGTCTGGGTGAATGTCTGTATGAATTAGGAGACCTTAACAAATCTAAAGAATATTTGTTAAGGGCATATATTCTTGAAGGTTACTCGATCTTTGATAGTGAAGATGACAAATATTTTAATGTAATTAAAGATGCAATTTAGGGGGATTAATAATGGCTTATGTAGCAGGTGAAAATGGTGTCTATATACAAGAGTTAATGGATAAGAGTAATGAAGAGTTTGATAAAGGTAATTTAGATGAGTCAGTTTTTTTATTGGAACAAGCATGGAAAGAGCTCCCTGATGATAAAGTGATTTATGATGAGAGCTTTTTAATAATATGGGGGATTTTAGATATCTCTATTGTATTAAATGATGTTGAACGGATGAAAAAATGGGTTGATAAAATATTTGTCGCAGATCCTGAAAGAGGAGATACAGGTGAACGAGAACTCTGGGCTGGAAAGGTGGCTTATGAGGTAGGGGATTTCTCTAAAGCTAGAGAGTATTTAGAGATAGCTAATAAGAAATCCAAGGGTAGATGTTTTAGCGCAGAAGATGGAAAGTATTTAAAATTTTTGAAAGATAAATAATAAACTTAGTGTTAATTATTGTGGGAGTTAATCTAGACTTGAAATTTTGTAATTATATAAGTGATTAATGTGCTCAGTACACCATTAATTTGGTCATATTGAGCTTTTTCTTATTCCTATTAAAAACTTTTCATTTGAACTTAAGGATAAAATGTAAAATGATAAAAAATTATTTACGATTGATTACAGTTCGAAAGTGTTGTCTTATTCAAGATGGAAATTTTCTTTTAGCAGTTCAGTGAAAGAGACCAATTCTAAGTGGGAGGGGTAATTTGAACTGGAAAAGTAGCCCAAACATTAGAAGCAGCTAGAGCACAACAACGTACGGTAATAGGATCAGTAGAAAGTGGCGAAGTAGCTTTAAAAACAACGAAGCGTAAAGGGAATTATGGTGAAATGAAAATGGATGACTTTTTTGAAAGTCAAACATATACCAGAATTAGTGATGATCGTGTATTAACATTAGATCAAAAAATTGCTAAGGGAATAGATGGTGTATATGAAAATTCATCTCCGCCACCTAAGTATGTAATAGCGGAGGCTAAGTATAACACATCCAAATTGGGAAAAACAAATGATGGTAAGCAAATGAGTGAAGATTGGATTCTTGGCAGTGAAAGGTTAGATAGTACTTTGTCAAAAGAAAAAGCAGATGAAATTGTGGAAGAGATGTTGTTGAATCCAGAAAATGTTCAAAGAATTGTTATTCAAGTTATGCCAGATGGAACGATTGTGAAGAAAATTCTTGAAGTATAAAAGGTGGAAAAGAAATTATGCTAAGGGATAAAATCAAAAATGATATATATTTTAACAAATTTATCAATTATGAGGAAAAGAGAATAGAAAAGTTTTTATTATTGGTTGAAAAGGTTATTGAGGAAAGAGGCAAAGATGATAAAGGTGTAAAGAATGGATATATAGCGTTACAAGGGTATCATTTTAATAAATTAAGGGCAATGTACTCTGCGGGCTGTTCTATTCAAACTATTCGTGATTTTTTACCTGAAGTAATAAATATAATGGAAAAAGTGTGGAATAAAGAAAGTGGATATATACGTATGTTATGGATGGTATCTATAGCAGTAATGCTAAATGTTGAAGATAAAGAATTTAATAGACTAATAGCAATGGTAAGGAAAGAAGGATTAAATGATTATTTGATTAATTATTTTATTGCTTTTAGAAATAGTGAGCCATCAGATTTTGATGAGCAAAGTGAGTTTTATGTAAAATATCCATATTTCAAATTAAAAGAAGTAATTGAAAGTAATAAAATTTCACAAGAGAATTCTATAAAAAATTTAGAGAAATATATAAAGGAGTATTGGTATAAGGGACATATAGAAGAAGCATGGTACGATGCACATGAAAATAAACATGACATTTATAGTGGTTACTGGAGTTTTGAAAGTGGAGCAATCGCTAAAATTTTAAAATTAGATGATTCAACCTTGAAAGATAGTTCATATTACCCTTATGATATGGTGCATTGCCAAGAAAAATAAATGTTGGAATCCACAGTGATAAATTTTTACACTGTGGATTTTTTAGTTTGTGTTAAAGTACCTATTAAGGGTACGGCTAACGGTAAACCTAGCAGTAACAAAAATACAAATGTAGACAATTTTGATGCAAAAACAGCTACAAATAAGTAAAAAGGGAATTATGGTGAAATAAAATCTAGTGACAATTTATTGAATAATCAAAGTTTAAAAGAAGCTGGATTTGATTTAAAGCCAGTCGGAAAAAGTGCACCAACAGGTATAAATGATAAAATAGTAAAAGGAATTGATGGATTATACGAAAATGCAAATCCAAATTCAAATATTAAATATGTTATTGATGAAGCTAAGTTTGGTAGTTCACAATTGGGGAAAACTAAAGATGGACGACAAATGTCAAATGATTGGTTGAACGGTTCTGAAACTGGAAAAAGTAGAATATTGAAAGCTGTTGATGGAGATGAAGTATTAGCAGAAAAGATTGCGAATGCATTGGAAGATAGTGAAGTTGAAAGAGTATTATCAAAAGTCGATAGTAGTGGAAACGTAAAAACATATAGGTTAGATGAAGAAGGAAACAATATTGGAGAATGGCCATAATTTAGAAGCTAGGAGGAATTAAATAGAATGAGAGATCAATTGTGCATAGAAGAAAAATGTAAAAAAGGAATAGAACTCCATAAAAAGTTTATTGAAGATAATAGAGAGGAGATTAGAAGTTTAGAAGAAGATGAAAAGAATGGTATACAAAGAAAGCCTAAAGATAATATAAGTATTATAGAAGGAAGATATTTAAGGAATTTTATACATGAGATGAACGACATTAGAGCAATGTATTCTTTAGGAGAAGACATTAGCACAATGGAAGTATATTTTTATAATGCAATGGATGATTTAGAGCATACAGGAGCTAGCAAAGTGGGTTATATATATATGCTTTGGATAATTTCTTTAGGAATTTTGTTAGAAACGGATAAAAAGAATATAGAAAGATTAAAAAAGATAGTTGATACAAAAAATATGAATGACGCAGTAATTGATTTCCTCTTATGCGCTAGTGATATTGGATACACAAACATGACGAACAGATATTATAAAGAAAATCCATATGCAAAAACGAGAGAGATTATAGAACTTGCACAAATAGATAAAAAAGAAGCATCTAAAAGATTACAAACGTACATGGAGAAAGAATGGTTTAAAGGTCATTATGATTATGAGTGGAAAAATGCGCATAAAGAACCTGGATATGTAGGATATTGGAGCTTTGAAACGGCAGCGCTTGCGAAAATTTTGGAACTGGATGATATAAGTTTAAAAGATAATAATCATTATCCATATGATTTGGCACATTATAAAAATGAAATGAAATTTAAGCATATAGACCTAAGTGAATATCACTATGAAGATGAGACAGAAGAAATCGAGGATATAGTAGAAGGAATTGAACATAATCCTGCATTGGAAAATATTATTCCGCCAAAATGGCATTCATTGGTCAATGAATTAATACATGACTATGAGAATATGAATGATAGTAGTTTTTATGAAAAATACAAAAAAACGATAGGAATAGGTCAAGTGTGGTTCTTACCACAAGAGTATGAAGAAGAAAATGAGCAAAAGGATCTATTAGGAAGTTTAATTGTGTTTGCCCTGACGGTAAGAGATTATATATTACAACTGGACTATAAAGAAGATTTAGAAGACTACATTGATAATCTTAAAAATTTCTGGAATGTTTCAGAAACAAAGTTAGTTCAATTTATATTAGAGAATGATCAAAATTATTATGCATGGGTACCAAAAGAAGTAAATATCCCAAATATGTATGAAGTGAAGATAGAGAGTGTCGATGTAGAGGAAGTTCTATAATAAGCAAATTAAAACATTGTGTATCATGAGTAACGTTGAAAAACTAATTTATACGGAATTTAATGAATTAAGAGGTTAAAAATAGTGGTAGTTTGGAGAATCCAACTGCCACTATTTTTGTGTTTACGAATGGTTCTGTAAATTAAGTAGAGTATTTCAGAGTATATATATTATGTAGGAGAAGTAAATAAGTTAAAGGCGCTAAATAAAATCGGTCATATCGCAAAGACATCAAGTGGAATAAGTACAATTGCTAATGCAGTAAAACTAGCAAAAGAATTGAAGCCTACCCTTGAAATGTTACAATCATTTAAGAGAAATGCTTCCTATGCATTCTCTAGTGTTGGTGGAACTATTGTAACCAAAATACCTCAAGGCGAATTAATAGAAGCTTATTATAAGTTTGCGAAGTCTAAAGATGGTGGTAAGGGTACGGATACAGCTCTATTGATTAATGAAGGAAAAGTTGGAACCTATAAACAACTGGTGAAACAAGGAACTGCTTTTGATAATATTACTCCACATCATATGCCTTCTGCAGAGAAAATGAAACAAGCTGGTATAAAAAGGAATGATGGTGTGAGTATGAATATGGAACAACCTCATCCTGGAACCGGTGGGAGACATCTTGAAACAAATACATATGGTCTATCAGGAGAAAAATCGAAGGCGTATTTAAACCTTAGCTTTCGTGATGCCTTAGCTCATGATATTTTGGATGTTCGAAGAATTTATATAAAAGATGGTTTATATACTGCTGAGATAAGAGAAGGTTTAAGAGAAGTTATTAAAAGAAACAAAGAGCTGTATCCGCATTTATTTGATAAATAAAACATGGAAAGGATGATTACCTTTGGATATTAAGAGTCATCTAAAAAGACTATACGATAATCGTTTATTAGAAAATGAAAATGAGATACGAGATTTTAATGAGTCATTAATGGAAGTAATAGAGTACAACGACGTCTCTGTTATTACAGATTTATGTTTAGTTTTGGATGATGAGACTGAGCAATTTGAGGTTATGTTTGGTTTGATTCATGGAATAGAGAGCTTATATAAAAATAATATAGAAGAAGGACTTGTATGTATTGCTAAAGCTTTTCCAAAGACGATTAGCTCAGCTAAAGAATGGGTAGAAATTTTACATTATAGAATTCTTAATCACCCTCAAGTAAGATTAGCATATGGAAAAGTACTTTCGGGATTTGATCCATCAATTACGATTAGTATTAAAGAATTATTGATTGATATAAAAAATGAAGACCCTGATATGTTTAGTGAATCTGTTAATGAGGTAATTAAGAGCATCTAATGTTTAAAGTTGAAACGATATAAAAGCAAATAAGGAAAGTTAACAGAAAAGAACTTATTATTGGAGTGGAAAGAAAAAGAATAAGCTATTAAAAAATACATACCTCATGATGGTTGTACCATTATGGAGTACTGTGTGCAATGATAGAACAGAAAATGAAGTACGAGCTTAGGCGAGATGACATTTTACATGTCAGTGAATATAAACGCATGAAATGGGCATGAAACGAATGAACTCGTACAAACTCGTAAGTTTTAACGTGTTACTTGTCATGATATATGAAAATTAAAATACTTGATTGTCTACTTTAGGCAACAAGTATCTTTTAATAAATCGACATGCTATAAATTTGTAAAAAGTATTCTTTATGAATGAAGGTTAATACAAATTTTTAGTATTATATTATTGAAATTATATTAGAAAAAAGCACATGATATCTCGATGGAATCCGTGGTTACGAACCTGCAACTGATGAGGCTACGTTACTTATGAGGATTAATGACAAAAAAATAGAGAAAATATTTTCTTAATTTATGAGCCTTAAGGTAATGATCTTAAGGTTTTTTTATTTCTCTCGAATAAATATTTTATTTATTCGAGAGAAATAGACATGTTATTATGTTTGTATAAAATGGAAATTTAAAAGTGAATGCTTTACTGTACTGCAAGATAAGGTAAAAAGAGTACTATCAAAAGTCGATAGTAGTGGACATGTGAAAACATTTAGAATAGATGCAAAGGGAGACATAATTGGAGAATGGCCATAATATAAGGCACTAGGAGGAATTGAATAGTATGAGAGATCCTTTATGTATAGAAGAAAAATGTAGAGAAGGAATTGAATATAATAAAGAGTTTATAGAGGAAAATAGAGAAGATATTAAAAGATTAGAAGAAGATACTAAAAATGGAATTCAGAGATATTCTAAAGATAATAAGAGTATTATAGAAGGGACATATCTAGCCAATTTTAGATATGAGATGGAGGATATTAGGGCAAAGTATTCTTTAGGGGAAGATATTAGTGTAATAGAAGAAGATTTTCATAATGCAATTTATGATTTAGAGAATACAGGAAGTAGGGAAATTGGATATTTAAGTCTAATTTGGATGATTTCTTTAGGAATTCTATTAGAAACGGATAAAAAGAATATAGAAAGATTAAAAAAGATAGTTGATAAAAAAAATATGAACGACGCAGTAATTGATTTCCTATTTTGCGCTAGTGATATTGGGTATACAAAGATGACGAATGTTTATTTTAAAGACAATCCATATGCAAAAACGAGAGAGATTATAGAACTTGCACAAACAGATAAAAAAGAAGCGTCTAAAAGATTACAAACGTATATGGAGAAAGAATGGTTTAAAGGCCATTATGATTATGAATGGAAAAATGCACATAAAGAACCTGGATATGTAGGGTACTGGAGCTTTGAGACAGCTGCACTAATAAAGATACTCGAACTTGATGATACAAGTTTAAAAGATAATAACCATTATCCATATGATTTGGCGCATTACAAAAATGAAATGAAATTTAAGCATATAGACCTAAGTGAATATCACTATGAAGATGAGACAGAAGAAATCGAGGATATAGTAGAAGGAATTGAAAATAATCCTGCATTGGAAAATATTATTCCGCCACAATGGCATTCATTGGTCAATGAATTAATACATGATTATGAGAAAATGGATGATAGTAGTTTTTATGAGAAATACAAAAAAACAATAGGAATAGGTCAAGTGTGGTTTTTACCACAAGAGTATGAAGAAGAAAATGAGCAAAAGGATTTATTAGGAAGTTTAATTGTGTTTGCCCTGACGGTAAGAGGTTACATATTACAATTGGACTATAAAGAAGATTTAGAAGACTACATTGATAATCATAAAAATTTCTGGAATGGATCAGAAACAAAGTTAATTCAATTTATTTTAGAGAATGATCAAGACTATTATGCATGGGTACCAAAAGAAGTAAATATCCCAAATATGTATGAAGTGAAGATAGAGAGTGTCGATGTAGAGGAAGTTCTATAACGAACAAATTGAAATGGTTGTCATCATATGTAATGTTAGAATACATTTTACTAGTTAATTGAAAACAATGCAGGCGTTGAAAAAAAGGCGTATAGTTACTAAAAAGTAGAGGGAAAGAAGGCTGTTGAATTGAGATTGGCGGATTTTATTGAATTAGATAAAAATGAAGTAATTTACTTTGATTTTAAAAATATTTCACCATCATTTGAAGTGCAAAAAGAATTACATCCTGTAAAAAAAATTATTTTGTACAAAAAAGATTATCAAGAAAGAATTTTATACGGAGTAAAAGAAAAATTTGACTGTGATAGATGTGATCTTGTTTTAGAGATATATTCTAAAATATATGCAAATAAAAACTTGAACAATTTAGATTTAGATACTATGAATTCTTTTTATCAAACGTACCGGCTTTTATTGCTATCAAGTGATAAGTCATTTTGGAAAAATGATTTTAATGCATTCTGTAATAATCGTGGTGTGAAGCCTAAATCAATTAAAAAAAATGCCTTAAAGCTGTTAAGGTATGAATGGTTATTGTCTGAAAAAGTGTTTAATCATTATGAAAATATCAATAATGATCCCGATGTTATGCGTTTTGCTACAGTGACACATACAATAGGAAATATGACATTATTGCCTAAAGGATTAAACGTTGGGCGTGCTATTGCAACTAGAGATTATTGGGATTTAACATTAATGTCACTACAAAGTTTTTTAGGTCGTTCTTTCGATACTTTCGTAACAGATTATTATATGCAAGACTTTATTGATGATAAATTAGAGTTATGGAAGGGGCATTGTTTTGAATACCCATTGCCAAATTCGTTTAATAAAGTGGAGGCTCACGAACTATCGGAAATTAAAAAAAATCAAATTGTTCAAAGCCGAATTTTTGAATTTATGGGAAATGCCAATAATAAGATCGAGAAACGTTCTGAACGATTATATAAAGCGTTACTAGTTAAATGGAAGGAGAATATAAATAGAGGGACAATTAATAAAATTTAACGATAAGATTGTGATAGCGAAAAATGTGTTGCAACAAGAAGAGGTGTATTTACAAAGATCTAGTGGTTGTGATGAAGGTGATTCAGGTTGGTATATAGGTCCTATCAATGAAGAAGTATCAGGAGAATTGGAAATCATATACGCCTACCAATTATTAAAAATGAAACCTGAAATTATTCAAGTGCTAACCTTACCGTATAATTATTTAGTAGTATTTGAGAAGGACAAAATTAAAGCGATTTTAAATGAATATGATGTTGATATTTGGGGTGAAATAGTAAAATAATGAATGTATATAAGGTGTCAAATGCCCAATATGAAAATCACGCGAGTTAAGCACTTCATTGTCAACAGAGGACAATAGGTGCTTTTTTTACGTGAAGTAAAGTAAAAATATAAGTTTGCTTGTTGCTCTGTTTCAACTTAGTGTCATATGTTATAATTTGGAAAGTGAATATTCTTAATTTTTAGAAAATTTAAAGGTGGTAGGTTAATATATGAGTACATTAAAGAAAATTACGAACAATATTTCGAAGGTTATTATAGGGAAGGATGAAGCGATTGAACTTGCAGCTATAGCCCTTATAGCAAGAGGGCATATTTTATTGGAGGATGTACCTGGGACGGGGAAAACAACATTAGCGAAAAGTTTGGCTAAAAGTGTAGACGCTAAATTTCAAAGAATTCAATTCACAGCGGATACTTTGCCTGGAGATGTTATTGGTCTCGAATATTTTGATGTGAAGGAATCGGAATTTAAAACGAGGTTAGGTCCTATTTTTGCAAATATAGTAGTAGTCGATGAAATTAATCGAGCTGTACCGAGAACGCAATCTTCGTTATTGGAAGTGATGGAAGAACGTACTGTTACGATTGCGAAACAGACACATTCATTACCAGAACCTTTTTTAGTAATTGCAACGCAAAATCCTCTTGAATCGGCCGGTACATTTCCTTTACCTGATGCTCAATTAGACCGATTTTTACTTACGATTCGGCAAGGTTATCCTACGAGAGAAGCAGAAAAGGAGATGATGAATCGTTTTCAAATGAATGATCCGTTAGAAACGTTACATTCAATTATTTCAACTGAAGAAATTATTACAGTGCAAAAACGAGCAAGAGAAGTGTTAGTAGGGAATGATGTGCAAGATTATCTACTTGAAATTATTGAGGCAACGCGTAAACATGAGTTAATTGAAATTGGTGTAAGCCCGCGGGGGACGTTGGCATTTATGAGAGCGATTCAAGCACGGGCAATATTAAATGAAAGAGATTATTGTACGCCAGATGATATAAAGACGCTTGCTACATCTGTTTGCGCTCATCGTTTAACGTTAACGATTGAGGGGGAGATGAAAACGACGAAAGAACAAATCATGAAAGAAATTCTTGGTGCGATTAGTGTGCCAGTGGAGAATGTACGATGAATCAACAACTTGTGTATACACCTTTAGCGGAGCCTTTCGTAATGGGAGTTATGTCAGTTGTAGCCGTTATTTTATGTGTATTTTCAAGTAATCTACTGTTTTTATCTCTCGTATTTTTGTATGTAATTTTAATAGGTGCGATGCATGTATACATTCGTAAAGTATCTCGTGTTGAATGGGAATACAGTCAAGGGAATGCAAATGTTTTTATAGGTGAAACGAATATGTGCAAAATAAAAATTTCAAACAAGTCGTTATTCCCTATTTTCAATATCGTATTTCGATTTAAATGTGAAAATAAGCTAACTTGGAATCATGATGAAATAAACAAAAATACGAATACAGGTTCAAATTATTATATGAATTTACATTTAAAAGGTGGAGAGTCAGTTTCATTTGATTTGCAAGCTGTAGCTGTAAAAAGAGGAATTGCGAAATGGGAAGAAGTTGAAATTGTCATTACTGATCTCTTTGGATTCATAACGAACCATATAACATATAAACAAGTTGATACGCCCTCCTATTTAGTTTTACCAGCCGTGCCGAAAATACAAGTGCCTGAATTACAAGAATGGTCACGAGGATTTCGAAAAGCGATGTCATCACCCTTATATGATGAAACGAAAGTAATGGGAGTGAAGTCGTATGAAAATGAAGATTTTCGTTCTATCCACTGGAGTGCGACAGCGAAAACAGGGACGATAACCGCGAAAAAGTACGAGCGAACACAATCAGATAAATATGCGATATATCTCAACTTGCAAAATAAAAGCGGTATTTCTTTGAGAAATGATACAGAGGAACTTATTGAATTAACGGCAGGCATATGTAAACAGCTGCTTATGCAAAACTGTTCATTTGAAGTTTGGATCAATAGCGTAAAAGATAATGGATTGTTGCATATAAAGAACGGTCATAACCGGAAACATTTGCAAAATGTATTAAAAGTACTTGCCTCAATATCGGACCTAGATACTCCTGTATCTTCTACTTATTTTTACACAGCAGGTTTTCGTCGTAAAGAATTGGATGCAGTTCCTTTAATTCTTGGTACTTCTCCAAGGAAATACACCAGAACGAATAAATGGGTCGTAATTAAAGAATAAGAAGGGGTTTATGTCATGGCTAATAAAGAGCGACATATGAAGGTGAAGATTTGGAGTATTAGAGTTTTCATGATACTTTTCTTTACGGTTAGTGCGATAACGTTATCACAAGGTGTTGTGCATGTACAAGACATAGTAAAAGGGCTTTTTTCTAGTAAGACGGTGACAATATCGGAAAGAAATTATGATTTTACTACTGTAGACGCACAGTTTGATGAACCTGAAAGAATTATAGATGAAGAAACAGGAGTTGTAGATACAAGAACAAAAATAGATAGGAAAATTCCACTTTTTGTACGAAAAAATTCATGGACTGATGTGTTTTCTGTTCTTTCAAATTCATGGATTAGTGTCGTTTTTTATGTAATTATTGCAGTGGTCATTTTATATGTTTTTTATAAATTAATGAGGAAAAAGGTAAAGAAATCAGAAATAGAACAGGATAAACAATCGATAACAAAAGAAAATACGGATAGAACCGAAAAGAATAAGAAAGTGATGCATCAGTTTGAACAGCCGTTGCCTAAAGATACGATAAGGAAAACGTTAGTTGAATGGGAAAGAACTTTACCATTTCACGAACAGCGAAGGTCCTATGAAACGATGCAACAATGGTTAAGCAGAATTTGTAGAACGCGAGATATTATTCCGATATATGAGTCTGTCCGATATGGAGACAAGACGTATACGGAGTTAGATGTAGAGAAGACTGTACGATGGATAGAGCGAGACGGGAAAGCGTGACATTAATATAAGTAAATGAAATGAACTGTAAATTAATTTCATTTACTTATATTTAATTACATGGTAATGTATACTTACTTTTTTATCCCGCTTTAATGGGCAGTAAGACCCCCACCTCAAAATGCAGCGAAAGCAAAGAATTTAGGTGGGGGATCAACTGCCCATAAAAGTCCGATTGGTGAGGGCTAATAATCAGTGGGGGATGGAGAAAACCCCCACTGATTAAAGTTTCACTTTATATCTCTACCAATGGAAAAAGGTAGCCTTAGTAGAGTATTGCTCGTTGAATTTTTTTTGAGGTTATCTTCACTTCATCAATATAGAATGAAAAAGTGATGAATCAATTACGGGTATCATGTAAATAAAAAAATATAATTTATATTTAAATTTTTGTAAGGGTGTGAAAATAGAATGAAACCGGTATTGAAAAACATACTCCTTTCCTTTATTTTTTCTACAGCAGGGATGTGTTGGTTTCTGTTTATGTTAGTTAGAGGAGGCGGAGACTGGTTATTGTCTTGGATAGGTGTATTAATGGCCTTTTTATCTTTATACACGTTAATAGATTTATATTGTAAGTATACATACGATAAAAAATTAAGTAAATTGTTTGTCAAAGCAACAATTACTACCTTTAGTTTTGCAGTATTAGGAATCACATTTGGTATTGTACACGAGCTATTACAGCCATGGAGTCTCAGTTTAATGGTTTGGTATTGGTTGTTAGTATTACTTTTATTTGTAACGACCATAATATTATTAGTTTTTGTAGTATTTGTTAATCGTAAAAATTATAATATCCCTGGGAGATATAGAATACTTATACTGCTTAATCTATTTCTTACGTTAGCACCAGTGCTGTGGCCATTACTACTTACTATTATCGGAAATGGCATGAACGCTAGTGCAGGATGGTAAAAGTGAATGAACTAAAAAGTTGATATAGGGCTTTAAATATGTAAGAGAACGTGTTTTGATAAATTGAAAACACGTTCTTTTTTTATTTTCATACATTATTTTTTCCCATCTGGTCGTCTAATTTTGAAAGTAAGTATTTCGTAAGGAATGGATAAGAAAAAAGAGAGGTTTATCATATAGGATGAAGGTATAGCTTGAATCAATACGATATGAATAGAGGAGAGAAAGCCTTATGAAAAAATGTTCTTCAATTAAGTTAGCGAGTTTGGCAGTCTTATTAGCGGGTACTACTTTATTCACACCAGGTTTTACTGTGAAAGCAGAGTCTAATCAAAATATTTCTAGTCCGTCAGAAGCGTATGGTCAAAAGAATCGAAATGGTTGGAAACAAGTAATGCAGGAAACAGTACAGCTTGGAACGCCAGGAATATTAGCTAAGACGTCTAACAATGGAAAGATTAGTAGTTATACTGCTGGAGTCGCAGATTTAAATAGTAAGAAACCGATGAAATCGGATTATCGCTTTCGGATCGGTAGTGTGACGAAGACTTTTACTGCTACGACTGTACTTCAATTAGTAGGAGAAAATCGTGTACAACTTGACGATCCAATTGAAAAGTGGCTACCGGGTCTCATCCAAGGAAACGGGTATGATGGCAATCAAATTACGATACGTCAACTTTTGAATCATTCGAGTGGCATAGCTGAATATTTAAAGTCAAAAGACGCTGACATAATGAATTCGAAAAAAACGTATACAGCAGAAGAAATAGTGAAAATAGGCCTTTCTCTGCCTCCAGATTTTTCGCCAGGTAAGGGATGGTTGTATTCAAATACAGGATACGTCATACTAGGAATGCTTATTGAAAAAATTACTGGTAATAGTTATGCGGAAGAAATTGAAAAGCGAATTATTGAGCCTTTGGATCTGTCAAATACGTTTTTACTAGGGAATTCACCCGTTATTCCAGGTAAGAATCATGCTCGTGGGTATATGAAAATTGACGAAACAAGTGAGTTGAAAGACATGACGTATTATAATCCGAGTTTAGCAAACGCAGCTGGAGATATGATTTCTAATGCGGACGATTTAAATAAGTTCTTTTCATCTTTACTCGGTGGTAAGTTACTGAAAGAACGTGAGCTGAAAGAAATGCTTACTACCGTTCCTATAGAAGGAAAAGGTCTTGGTGATGGATATGGCCTTGGGATCTATGAGACTAAGCTTCCAAACGGTGTTTCAGTCTGGGGTCACGGAGGGGCAATTCCTGGATTTACAACTTTTGTTGGCGGAGTAATGGGAGGCAAACATACATTAGCTGCCAATATTAACTCTTTAGGTGCGATGGATATTTTTACACAGTTTAATAAAATGATGCAAATTGAATTTAAGAAATAGATGAAAGGAAAGCGAAAATCCTGCTTTAAAGGACAATTGTAGCATGGCATAGTATGACATCAAGTGTAATCCAATCGTATAGTTTAGTATAAAAAAGGATGTCAGTTGCATGACATCCTTTTTATTGTGGGGCAAAGAGGTGTGTTTTATTTCGAAAATTGTTATTTTTGTGAGTATTACATATAATGAAAGGTATAGGGGGTATACAGGGAAGTTATGAATGTAAAATACTTTAGTATGTTAATTGTTTTTGTTTTAATAAATAAAAGTAAATTGATTTGGAGTGAAATACATTGGGACAAAATCAGTTTAGATGGAGTAACGAACAATTACGAGAACATGTTGAAATAATAGACGGTACAAGAAGCCCGCACATGTTATTAAAGAATGCAACATACTTAAATTCCTATATGCGTGAGTGGATGCAAGCGAATATTTGGATCTATGATGATCGCATTGTATATGTAGGAGAAAAATTGCCAGCACCACTACATGAATGTGAAGTCATTGATTGTGATGGAAAGTATGTAGTTCCTAGTTACATAGAACCGCATGCACATCCATATCAATTATATAATCCGGAGACTTTGGCAAATTATGCGATGCAATTTGGAACGACGACATTTATTAATGATAATTTAACTTTATTTTTCACATTACAACGTGAAGACGCATTTCGTTTATTAGATGAGTTTGAAAAGATTCCAGCAAGTATGTATTGGTGGTGCCGTTTTGATGGTCAGACTGAATTGCAAGACGGGGAATCTTTGTTTAATAGTGAAGAAATAATAGAGTGGCTTAAGCATGAAGCAGTTCTTCAAGGTGGCGAGCTAACAGCGTGGCCAAAGTTATTACATGGCGATGATGAAATGTTACAGTGGGTGCAGGAAACAAAACGATTACATAAAAAAGTGGAAGGGCATTTTCCAGGAGCATCTGAAGCAACGTTAGCGAAATTAAAACTGTTAGGTACAGATTGTGATCATGAAGCGATGACAGGGCAGGAAGCTCTCACTCGTCTTATGCAAGGTTACACGGTTTCCCTAAGAAATTCTTCAATTCGTCCAGATTTAGAAGTGTTACTGAAAGAATTGTTGGAACTAGGAGTAAAGCAGTTTGATAGATTCATTCTTACTACAGACGGCTCACATCCTTCGTTTTATGAAAATGGAATGACAAACGTAATGATAGCTACCGCGATAAAACAAGGAGTGCCAATAATAGATGCTTATCATATGGCAAGCTATAATATCGCTCGTTATTATAATATGGAATATCTACATGGTTCAATTGCGACAGGTAGAATAGCTAATATTAATATTTTGGAAAGTAAAGAAAACCCGGTTCCAATAAGCGTAATTGCAAAGGGGCAATGGGTGAAGCGTGACGGTGTAAATACACATGAATCATTACATATAGACTGGAGTAAATGTAAAGTAACTTCATTATCATTAGATTGGTCCATAGAAAAAGAGGATATGATTTTCCCTAATAAAACAGGTATACACTTATTAAATAACGTTATAACAAAACCATATACTAGTGAAATAAACATAGACTGTGATGAATTGTCCACAGATCATGATGAATGTTTCCTTATGATGATTGCTCGGGATGGCAGTTGGCGAGTGAATACAGTTGTGAAAGGTTTTGCGAAAGAACTAGGTGGGCTTGCTAGCTCTTATTCTGGTACGGGAGACATCATTCTTATTGGAAAGAGTAAAGAAGATATGCTTACAGCTTTTCATAGAGTAAAAAAGATTGGCGGGGGAATGGTAATAGCTGAAAAAAATGACGTATTACACGAAATAGCATTACCATTGCTCGGGATTATGTCTAATTTAAAAATGAGTGAATTAATACAGAAAGAGAAACAGATGGTGAAATTATTACAAGAGCGTGGCTACGCGTATGACGATCCGGCATTTACCATTTTGTTCTTTTCTGCTACGCACTTGCCATTTATAAGGGTAACGCCAATAGGACTATTTGATGTGAAAAGTAGTAAGGTAATTGCTTCACCGGTGAATTTGATAAAGCAATTTTAATATGAAAGGCCCTATAAAAGTCCAATTTATAGGGCCTTTCACATTGTTAGCATAAGAATATTGTAAACCTCAAATAATATAGTATATAAATTATTTGAGGTGAAACGTAAGTATGAAAAAAATATTGTACATTTTAAGCGTATTTGTATTATGTGTATCTATTCAACACGTTGTACATTCTCAAACGGATGCGCCAGAATTATCTTCTGATTGTCTTGAAAAAAGGAAAATTCGTGATGAGAAGTATGTGAAAAACATTATGAGGGACATTCAATCTACGTTTGATTTAAATATTGATGAACACAGTTTTTGGGAAGTTAGCCAAAGAGACCTGGATGCTGCACATTTAATGTATGGCGGAAGAGAAAATGATTCTTATTATAATTCGTTAACTAAAATTTATGATAGTGGTGGATTTAGAGAGCAGCCTAGTTTATTTGTGGCAGTGCAAGAAGCATTTTTTCTTTATAAAGAAAAAGATAATATCAATGTAATGAAACACTTAAAGCTAGATGGTGAAAAAGGGGAATGGATCGTTATAGAAACGAAAAAGAAGAAAGGGAAAAAAGTGAAATTCAAGCCGTTACAATGTGAAAAAGATTATTTGAAAAAGAGAAATGAGTACCATAATCTAAAATGAAATAACGGAAATTTTGAAGGAGAAAAATTTCGTTAATAATTGTAAATGAAGCGGTAGAAATTCCTAGTAATTTCGCCATAAAAAACGTCATTTTTTATTTTAAAAATGACGTTTTTTTTATATACTTAAAGCTTTTGCATCGCACTTTCAATCCTCTTCACCAAATCAGCAGACACTTTATGAAAATACCCTAAAACGACCTTTCTAATATCATCGGATATAACTTTCAAATCACGAGCTAAGTTTTCAGCAAGATGTTCTTTTTCTATCGGTTGTAAATTCGTATAAAATTCACCAGCCTGCGTAAAGTCATCTTGTTTCGTTATAGAAGTTCTCTCAAGTTTACCTTCAACGTACCTTCCGTCACCGCTTGTTATTTGATTAGCGGGTGTCCAATTTTGTTGCTGGTTAATTGTTAACTTACGAAATTCAGGACCAATTCTTCTTCTTTGTGAATCACTATAAATGTTCGCACGTCCTTGCAACATTTTATCATCTGATAATTCGGCGCCGTCCAGTAAATTAGAAGGGGAGAAGGCGACTTTTTCTACTTGCTCCATATAATTTTCAGGATTTTTATTTAATACCATTTTGCCGACTGGTATGAGAGGATACGCTTTTTCATCCCATACTTTTGTATCATCTAAAGGGTCATAAGTAAGATATGCTTCATCTTTCGGATCCATGAGCTGTACATATAAACCATATTCCACTAGCTTACCATTTGCAATTGCATCATATAAATCTTTCCCGCTATAATCAGGATTTTCGGCAGCGAGTTTATTTGCTTCCTCACTAGTAATGAATTGTACACCTTCAAATGGGTACCAATGATACTTTACATACTTTCGATTACCTTCAGCATTTCTCCAAACATATGTATTTACACTATGCCCTGGAATGTGGCGAAGACTTTTGGCTGTACCAGCATCAGAGTATAAATGGACAACGAAATGAATGGATTCGGGTGCTCTAGCGACAAAGTTCCAAAATCGATTAGGGTCTATTAAGTTATTTTTAGGTGAAGGTAACAATGCTTGAATCGTTTCTGGGAAACGCATCGGATCACGAACAGAAAAGACAGGAATGTGATTACATAGAAGATCGAAAATGCCTTCATTTGTATAAAATTTTGTAGCGAAACCGCGTACATTTCTAGAAGTATCAGGTGTTCCTTTCGTACTGACAGCTAATGAAAACCGCACCATAACAGGAACTTTCTCATTAGAATGTTGTAAAAAATGTAGTCTAGTATGTTCAGACATTGGATAGATCGTTTGAAAATAACCGAACGCACCAAATCCTTTTACATGAACAGGTCTTTCTAAAATTTTTTCGTGAATAAATTCTTGTAACGACTCGTGAAGCACACTATCTTGCTCTAGAACAGGTCCACGTGAACCAACTGTTTGAGAGTGAAGAATAGCTTGTTCATTACGTTCTCCATCTTCGTTAAAGTCTTTCCCTAGTAAAGGTTGCCTCTGTTTATCATAGTTTTCATCCATCGATATAGCCTCCAAATCTTTTTTGTCCATTGTTACTAAATATGATTTTATAGCGTTGATTATGTATGACACGCAAAGTTCAAACTAGTAACAGACCGCTAGATGAAAAAAACGCGTATGTAGTGGACCTGTTGAAATAGAAGAAATTATGGAAAAATGAATATCGAGAAGAAAATTACTATTAAAATTTCAATCTTAAAAATAAATTTATACATGACTTTATAGAGAATGAACAGAAATAAACAGGGAAAATAACTAGGAGGAATTTAACATGTCGGATTGGTTTCAATTAGATAAAGAATATATGATGCCTACGTATTGTCGTACGAAGGTTGCGATAGAAAGAGGAGAAGGTTGTAAACTGTATGATGTGGATGGTAAAGAGTATGTAGATTTATTTTCTGGTGTCGGAGTGAACGTATTAGGATACAATCACCCGAAAATCGTGCAAACAACAATGGATCAAGTTACGAAATCGTTGCATCTACCGTTTCATTTTTTAAATCCAGTTGCGATTGAGTATGCAAAGAAATTAGTTGAGTGCTCTTTAGAAAATGGAAAAGTCTTTTTTACAAACTCTGGTACGGAAGCGACAGAAACAACGTTGAAATTAATTGATAAATATAGAGCTAATACACATGAAGAACGTGAAGGAATCGTAGTGCTGAAGAATAGTTTCCACGGGCGGACGTTAGGGGCACTTCATTTCACGAGACAAGAAAGTGTATATCAAAATTTCCCTAAAACATCGATTCCTGTATATGAAGTAGAGCGCGAGAATATAGAGCAATTAGAAGAAACAATTGTTAAAGAAAATCCAATTGCGATTATGCTAGAGCCTGTATTAGGAAGTGGTGGTATCTACCCTTTATCAGGTGAATATTTACATGGTGTTCAAAACTTATGTGAGAAATATAATGTACTTCTTATCGTTGATGAAGTTCAAAGTGGTATGGGGAGAACTGGTAAACTATTTGCTTATCAAAATTTCAATATTACACCAGATATTATTCAAATTGGTAAGGGAGCAGGAGGCGGGATACCACTAGGTGGAATTATTGTAGGTGAAAAGTTATGTGATGTATTTTCACCGGGAGATCATGGCACAACATTTGCTCATTCATCCATGGGAACAGCTTTAGGTTTAACGGTATTACAAACATTGATTGACGAGGGTTTAATGCAAGATGCGTATGAAAAGTCGCTATATTTAAATGATAAATTGCAAGAAATTCAGAAAGAAAATTCTTATTATATGCAGGAAGTACGTCATGCTGGTATGATGTTTGGAATTAGTTTGAATGATACGAATGAAAATGTGAAGAAATTACAGGCAGAATTAATGGAGAAAGGGATGTTAGTTGACGTTACACAAGGGAATATTATTCGATTACTTCCGCCGTATATTATTACGAAAGAGGAGATTGATACATTTGTCTATGAGTTTATTTCCTGTATTCATAATGTAGCAGCTACAAGAGTTTAAAAACCGTTATAAAAAAACACCTTATTTACAACTCAAATAGGAGGAAAATAGGGGTGGGAAAAATAAATTTGCATATTAAAATAAAAAGCTGAAAAAGGTACTCGTATAGCGCCTTCTTCAGCTTTTTTAAAATAGTAAATTACTTAACCTAAAGAGCATCTCATTGGACAAATAATTAATTATGTGAAACAATAATAACAGATAAGGAGACATTAATTTTCCTTAAGTGCTTCGAATTAATTTTATTCAATAAGAGAAGGTGTGCTTAAAGAAGTTAAATTAAATAAGGAGCTGTTTTATTATATGCAACAAAATAATGATTTAAATTTTGAACCTCAAGACGTTAATATTGTCAATCCTAAACAAGCCAGGAAAGCAGTTGTTGCTACTGGTATAGGAAATGCAATGGAGTGGTTTGACTTCGGATTATACGCGTATTTAGCGGTTATCTTAAGTCAATTATTCTTCTCAGGTGTTGATAATAGTGGATTGCAACTTGTACTTACATTTGCTACTTTTGCAGTGGCCTTTCTCGTTCGACCAATCGGAGGTGTATTCTTTGGTAGAATAGGAGATAAGTACGGCCGAAAAATCGTGTTAAGTACTACTATTATTTTAATGGCACTTTCTACATTATTCATCGCATTACTACCAACCTATGAACAAATTGGTGTATGGGCACCAATACTACTTTTAGTTGCCCGAATGATTCAAGGCTTCTCTACAGGCGGCGAATATTCAGGTGCAATGGTTTATATCGCAGAATCTTCTCCAGATAAAAAGCGTGGTATACTCGGTAGTGGTCTTGAAATTGGAACACTCTCAGGTTACATTGCTGCATCGGTAATTGTTACCATTTTGACGTTATTGTTAACAGATGAGCAAATGCTCAGCTGGGGCTGGCGTATTCCTTTCTTAATAGCTGCACCAATTGGTTTGGTCGGTTTATACTTACGCCGTCATTTAGATGAATCTCCCATCTTTGAAGAGATGGAAAAAGCACAAGAGGAATCTGAAGACAACGAACAATTTTCATTTATGGACATATTAAAATATCACAAAAAAGACTTCTTATTAAGCACAGTAATTGTCGCCTTCTTTAATATTACAAACTATATGATCCTTTCGTATATTCCTTCTTATCTAACTCAAGTACTTAAAGTCAAAGAAACAACTGGCTTATTAATTATTTCTATTACGATGGCACTTATGATTCCGCTAGCCCTTTATTTTGGTAAATTAAGTGATAAAATTGGTAATAAACGCGTCGTGCAAATTGGTTTACTTGGTTTAACAGTATTTGCAATTCCAGCATTTTTACTAATAGGTAACGGACATATTGCAGCTATATTTGCAGGTATTTTCGTTTTAGGATTCTTCCTAAGCGTATATGAGGGAACATTACCTTCATTATTACCATCACTATTTTTCACCGATGTACGTTATCGAGCACTTTCGATCTCATTTAATATTTCTGTATCGATATTCGGTGGAACAACACCGCTCGTATGTTCATACTTAGTTCATGCAACCGGTAACCCGCTAGCACCGGCATTTTATTTAGCAGGTGTAAGTATTATTGGGTTAGTCGTATTTAGTGTATTATTCGTTACAACTTCAGGACGCGCACTAAAAGGTTCATATCCTACAGTAGAAACGAAAAAAGAAGCACACCAGATTGCTAAAGAAGACCCTGAAGAAACACTTTGGTGGCATGAAGAGTCATTAGAAATAGAAGCAGGGAAAAACGCTTCAATTTAAAAAATAACGTAGAAGTATAGAAAGACTCCTATGAAAATAGGAGTCTTTTTGTTGTGTTATTTCTTTCTTTTCTTTAAACTCTTCTGATACACATAAAGCTTATGAACCTCTTCCTTAAATTCCTGAAGTAGCATCATATCCTCACCATTTGAATAACGCACTGTATTATAAGCATCTATAACAATATGACTCTCAATATTTACATCTTCTTCACGATTTATTCTTCCTAGCCATGCTTCAACAGTTTCTCCTCGTTTTCTATTTAAAGGAGGAATTAACTTACTTTCAAGCTTAAAAATTTCTTTTCGAATTTCGTTATGTGGCGGTATGTTTCGTTTCAAACGTTTTTGATTCATTCCTTCTTTATCAGTGATGATAGTAGATTCGAAGACAGGCATATTTGGTAAACTTAAATATTTTCGTTTTTTTATTATTTTCCAAACGACGTAAATAGCGATAGATGCACAGGCTATTATTGTAATGCTATTTATGAGTGTTGGATCAAAAGAGTGTTGCCCCAATTCATCTTTAATTTGAGGATCCTTTAAATTCCCTTTATTAGACCAAAAATCGTCAGTTTCTTTTGATTCAGCTGCCGAAAATAACGGATTAATGGCGTATCCAAATCCTAAAGCAACTACTTGTACGATATAAGAAAAAAGAAGCCGAATGTATGGGAAAATAGGAATAAGGAAAGCACTAATTATTCCAATCGTGATAAGAGAAGCGAAACGTAATAACTGTTGATTACGATTTGCACCAGTTAACCAAAAAGTAATCATAATGTGTAAAACTAAAAGTAATAGTTTCCACAAAGGTGGAAAGGGCGTATAAAATATAGCTGAAATACCAAACCAGACAATACCACCTAATGACTTTTGAACTGGATATCCAGGCCCAACTACATGTACGATAAAGAAGAAAAGCGGTAACATAATTGTGCCAAACAGAGAGAAAGAGAGAAAGATAGAACAACCGATTATTTGAGTCATTAACAGAATGACAAAACCTGTCGTTTTTTTCTTCATTAGTTTATGGATAAGAAATAATCCAGTATAGCCTGTTGCTAAAAATATAGTAATACCGATGAGTTCATCTCTTTCCGTTAATAACGAAAGGAGGAGCAGCAGAATAAAGTCATTAACGTGATAGAGCCAAGTTTTCAAGCTTTTCTACCATCCCTTCGTTATTAATGAGAAACGTAGGCTGAGAGAGAAGAGGGAGTTCATTTCTCTGTAAACCAATGTATATCATTGTAGACGATCGTTCCCTTTTTCTCGCTACATAATGAAGGAATCCTTGTTTCGGAAGTAACGTACTATCATCTGAAATACGCGCTAATTCCTCTAAAGCCACTCCATAATGTGTTTGTCCTTCGTTTAATGGTAAGTGCAGAGGACCACCTTCAGCTAATACACTAATAAATAGTTCAAATGGTATTTGATGCTTCGTTGCGTATTGACAAATGTATGTTGCAAATGAAATAAGGTCTTCTATATTATCCTTCCAACCAAATCCGCGATCAGCAGCTAAAGAAAGACAAATCGTCCAACTATAATTTTTAACAGGTTCATATTGCTTCGCCTGTAATTCCTGCATTTTAGCAGATGCTTTCCAATGAATAGAACGGAAAGATTCACGCTCATATCGTTTAACACCGATAATAGATGTTTCATCATTGTAAAAAGAAAAATTCGTTCGATAAGAACCATTTAAAAGTTGCTGAAGTTCTTGTAAACCTGCTACTTCTTTAGGTGATGGATACACAATAATTTCAGTTCTTAATTTATCAAATACAGGTAAATGTACAGATAATAAATGAAAAGGATCTTTCAAAACGCATTCGAACTGTTCAATTTGAAATACGCCACGCTTCGTAGCGGTTAATGTTAAATCCCATTTTTGTGCCGAATGAGCAGGCTGTGAAAACGGACAAGAGAATAACGTTTTTGATATTTGATCAATTCCTTGCTCTTTTTGCGGTAGTAGGGACGGGTCTAAATGAAAATAACAAACGCCATTAACGAGTGGTATGTTTGCACCGTTTTTCAAATGAATAAAAAATTGTCCAGATTCATTAGGGAATAGCCGAGTTGTTTGTTTCTCATTTACCACTTCAAATGTTTTCTCTATGTAAGCGACATATTTATAAATAAAAATCGCAAATAAATAGTAGAAGAAAAAGAAAAACATAATGATTCGTTGTGGCATAAAAAAAGTAAATAGTATAGCGCCTGGCACACTTAATTGAATAATATGAAGTTGGAAAAATAAAGGTACAGTTACAACGCGCTGTCCATTCATGTTTGTTCAATCTCCACTGGTACGTCAACTTCTTTTAAAATCCTTTGCATAATTTCATTTTTTGTCGTACGTAATGCGCCTTCCATTGATAAGACGATACGGTGATTCCAAACAGAAGGAATTAAAAATTGTATATCTTCAGGCGTACAATATTCTCTCCCGCGTAAAAAGGCTAATGCCTGTACTGCACGCACTAAAGCAAGTGTGGCACGTGGACTTACACCGTTAGCGATGTAATCATGATTCCTTGTAGCATGAGTAAGTTTAATAATGTAATGTTCTAACGGTTCTGATACGAAAATTTCTTTTACTCGTTTCTGTGCTTCTAAAATATTTTCTAAAGAAATAACAGGTTTGACGCTTTCTAGTGGTACATCCCTACGAAAACGTCGCATCATTTGTAGTTCATCTTCTGGAGATGGATAACCAATTGAAATTGTCATTAAAAAACGATCAAGCTGTGCATCTGGTAGAGGGAAAGTTCCTTGTGATTCAATTGGATTTTGCGTCGCAATAACAAAGAACGGTTTCGGAAGAGGAGTAGATTGCTTTTCAAGCGTTACTTGTCGTTCTTCCATCGATTCTAATAAACTAGACTGTGTTCTAGGCATAGCGCGGTTAATTTCATCCGCAAGCAAAATATTAGTCATAACTGGTCCAAGTCTTAACTCAAATTCACTCGTTTTCGGATTGAAATATTCAATACCTGTTACATCACTTGGAAGTACATCCGGTGTAAATTGGACGCGAGAAAAATTACCACCAATACTTTTAGAAAGTGTTTTTGCGAGGAGTGTTTTCCCAGTACCAGGCACATCTTCAAGAAGCACATGACCGTCAGCAAGCAAGGAAACGATTAATAGATCTATAACATGTTCTTTACCTACAAAAACTGATCCTATATTTTCTTTTAATTTATGTATCATATGTATCATTCCTTTCAAAATATAAACGGATATTTCTATATTTTAACAAATTATTCAGAAAATTGGTATGATTTTTCAATCCAAAGAAATAAATATTTAATTATTAAATTATACTTGCATATTTTGGAATGTGATTATACAATATCGATATACGATGTATCGTTAGTCGATATATCAGGAAACGATGTATCGGAGGTAGTTATAATGAATGAGAAAGTACAAAAGTATATTCCGTTAACAGAGGCGACATATTACATTCTGTTGTCACTAGTGAAGCCAATGCACGGTTATGGAATTATGCAAATGGTAGAAGAGATGACAAATGGGGAAGTAAAGCTCGGCCCTGGTACTTTATACGGGAATACGACGAAATTATTAAAAGAGAAGTTAATAGTTGAAGTTGCCTCTACAGACAGAAAGAAGTGCTATGAGTTAACAACGTTTGGGAGAGAAGTGTTAGAGCTAGAGTATAACAGGTTGCAGAGATCTGTAAGAAATGGAAACAGTATATTAGGGGAGTGAATGGGTGATGGAGACAAAGAAGATATTTAAATTTTTCGCTGGATGGAGTTTGGAAAAAGAGGAAGCCTTTTTAAGAAAAATGCATCAACAGGGCTGGGCACTGCAAAAGTATAATGTAATGTATACGTTTAATAGAACCGAGCCGAAAGATGTAATATATAAAGCGGATTTTAGGTTAGATTATAAAGATACAAAAGAAAAACAAAAAGAGTATATTGAAATATATGAAATGTGTGGTTGGAAACATGTAACGAGTTTTGCGAAATGGAATTATTTTTGTAAAGAAGTAGAAGAGGAAAATGAGTTACCTGATATATATTCAGATAAGGAAACGAGGATACAAAAACTCACTGAGTTATTACAGGTCTTTGCATTTATGTTTGTGACGTTAATGCCAGCGCTTTACTTATGTTTTCTTGGAATATCAGAATCTGGATTATATAAAGGTATGGTAGGGTTTTTCAGTTTCTTGTATTTATATATACTTATTAATTTATATTTGAAGATTAAAAAGTTAAAAAAGGAAATATTGTAACAAAGAGTAGAATTCTTAAAGAAGATTAATTGTATGGGGAATGATGGGGAACAGAACATCTTCTTTAAGTTCTATGTATGTTTATTTTGTTGACTCTTTTTTATATAATAAAAGACTGTATATTTAAGTGGTAAAATGATAAACGAGGACAATACCTGGAAGATAATAAATAAGTAACGATTCATAATAAGGAACTACCAATTAATTTTATTTGAATTTTTATATTTAAAATAGTAACAAAGTAAAAGACTGCAAACAGTAGAAACAATCCATATTGCTAGAATGGAAGGAGTCATTATTTTCTTACAATTGAAGATCCAAAAATAAAAGATAGCTAACAGGTGTGAGGTGTAACATATAATAAGAAAGAAATACGTTTTTTATTGACGTATAAACAGAAAAACCCCTTATAGAAAAACCTATTTCTATAAAGGGTGGTAACAATATTATGAAAAAGACTGATTTTGAGCAGGTTTAATAAATTGCTCCGGGTTTTCAACAAGTCCGCATACAGCGCATTGGACGCGATAAGTCGGTCCTTGATAGGCCATATGAAAAGCATTCATCGTTTCATTTGTGTATTCTTCTTCTACTTGGCCAGTTTGTGGGTTTAACTTGACTGGTTTTACTTGTTGCTCAAGAATATTAAAGCGAGTACGGTTCGTTTTACAACTTGGACATAGCATTGGTTCCATATGTATACACCTCCATTTGTAGCATTTCTTAAACTCTTTAATTTTATGCAAGCAAAAAAACTTTCTCAATATAAATGGGTGTTTAAAGTATTCAAAATTCAGAAAAAATAAAATATAATAAGGGTACGAACTGGTTATGTCCAAACCAAATCTCCTGTTTTATGCCAATAAGCTGGGGGCCGAGAAATCGGCCTCATTTTTTTGTGCTCATTACTATAGAAAACAAGGTTTTTTGAGACTTTTGTCGAAATTTTAGGGATGGATATAAAGGGGGATGTAAAATGAATTTAAAAATGAAGTACATTATTTTATATGTAGAAAAGTTTGAAGAATGTTTAAGGTTTTATAGAGATATTTTACAGTTACCTATAAAAGCAGAGCATGGTACATATATTGAGTTTAATACTGGTTCTACAATTTTAGCGATGAACACGAGGCAAGATGTAAAAGAATTAACAGGACTACCACTTACAGAAGGTGAGTTACAATCTTCTCATTTTGAATTGGGATTCGTTGTTGATCATGTACAAGAAACAATCGAACAGTTTAGGGAGCAAGGTATTAAAATCTTAGTTGAACCAATTGTGAAACCGTGGGGACAAACAATTGCATACATTGCCGATCCAGATGGAAATTATATTGAAATTTGCAGTTCATTAGAATAGAAGGAGAAAAAGAGATGGGGTTTCCGAAACTAGAAACAGAACGTTTACAATTAAGAGAATTAACACTGTTAGATGCAGAAACAATGTTCCGTTATTTTTCAAAAGAATCTGTTATACGTTATTTCGGAATGGATTCTTTTGAAAATATTGAGCAAGCGAAAACAACAATTCAAACGTTTAAAAATCGTTATGAAGAGGGAACAGTATTTCGCTGGGGAATTGAGAAAAAAGGCACGGGCCAATTAATCGGAACGTGCGGATTTCATTTAATAAATAATCATCATAAGCGAGCTGAAATTGGTTATGAATTAGACGATACATATTGGGGCAAAGGGTATGCAACGGAAGCGTTACAGGCAATTTTAATTTACGGATTTGAAACGCTGCAACTGATAAGAATTGCAGCTGTTGTATATGTAGAAAATAAAGCTTCTCAAAAATTATTAAGTAAAGCAGGATTTCAAGAAGAAGGATTACTTCGAAAACATATGATTCAAAATGAAGTTGCTCATGATACGATTTTATATTCTTTATTAAAAGAAGAGTGGAAGAAGTAATGAGTACAAATGAGCTTATAAATATAATGAAGAAACATAAAGAAAATAGGTTTATTCTAGGTATAGATGGTTTAAGTCGATCTGGTAAAACGACATTTGTGGCAAATTTAAAAGAAAACATGAAACAAGAAGGTATTCCGTTCCATATTTTTCATATTGATGATCATATAGTAGAACGTAATAAACGGTATCATACTGGATATGAAGAATGGTATGAGTATTATTATTTACAATGGGATATTGCATACTTGCAGAAGAGATTTTTTCAAAAGTTACAAACTGAAACAAAACTGACATTACCGTTCTATTATGATGAGACAGACTCAAGTGAAATGAAAAAAGTACAGATTCCTATAGTAGGTGTAATTGTAATTGAAGGTGTTTTTCTACAGCGAAAAGAATGGAGAGATTTCTTTCATTATATGGTGTACTTGGATTGTCCAAGAGAGACAAGATTTCTGCGCGAGAGTGAGGAAACGCAGAAAAACCTTTCAAAGTTTGAGAATAGGTATTGGAAAGCAGAGGATTATTACTTAGAAACGGAATTGCCGAAGGACCGGGCGAATTTAGTCATACAATGATTGGAAAATAGAAGGTGAACAGAATGAATATTTTATGGGATTTTGATGGGACGTTATTTGATACGTATCCTGCATATACAATGATGCTATCTGAAATATTAGGTGATAGTGTAGATAAACAAGAAATATACAAAAACTTAAAAATATCATACTCTCATGCAATTCAGTATTATAATATTTCATGCGAACAGGAAGAAAAGATTAAAATTTTGAAGGAGAAATTCACTCCAAAAGATATGAAACCTTTTGCAGGTGTCGAAGAGGTTTTGAAATATGCGGATAAAAATGTGATTATGACCCATAAACATAGGGCGGGGGTTATGGAGATTTTAGAATATTACGGCTGGGAGAAATACTTCGTAGACATGGTTACAATTGACGATGGTTTCCCCCGAAAACCGAACGCTTTATCTTATGATCATTTGCATAAAAAGCACAGTATTGATTTAGCTATTGGTGATAGAGAATTAGATTTATTACCTGCAAAAGAATTAGGTATTTCAACATGTATGTTCCAAGGGAATTGTGATGTAGCGGATTATTCTTTATCGCATTACTCGGAATTTTTTAACGTAGTGATTGATAAAGAGGTTATTTTATAAGTAATTCAAATAAAACCTCTACTTTTTGCTTGAAAGTAGAGGTTATTTTCTATGCTTTATAAAAACGATAGAAAATTAGTACTTTCAAATGTTTAGGAGGGGATTAGTATAACAATTCGAATTACATAGTTATAGATAAATCTATAGATGAAAAGATTTCTATAAAGCGAGTGATCACATGAGTATTTTCATTTTAGAAGATGATGTCATACAAGCACAGCAAATGAAGCGGCTAGTTGAAGAGATTTGTGAGGAGTATATGTTGCCTTTTGATTTTATAGAGGTAACTAGTAAAAGTGAAAACATCATTACTAACATTCCTAAGGCGAAATATGTCCCAATCTATTTTTTAGATATAGAGATTAAAAGAGAGGAACGTAAAGGGTTACAAGTGGCACAAGAGATACGAAAGTATGATACGCAAGGAATTATTGTGTTTGTAACGACGCATTCTGAATTTGCACCTATTTCGTATCAATACATGGTATCAGCTTTAACTTTTATTGATAAAGGTTTGCCATATGAGGATAGGCGTAACATTTTTGAACAATGTTTACTCCAATATGAAGCGCGTAATAAGCATATTATTCCGTCCGATGATTTTATCGTTGAAAATAGTAATGCGACTGTACGGGTTCCGTTTCATGAAGTTGAATATGTTATGACCGATGAACCGCACCGTTTAGCATTAGTGACGTTAGATCGAATCGTTTATTTTTACGGGACTTTAAAAGAAATTGAATTAGTAGATGAACGTTTATTTCGTTGTCATCAATCATATATCGTGAATACGAAGCAACTGTCTTCTTATGATGCGAGGCAAAAAATGATAGTTTTAAAAAGCGGGAAACGTATTCCAGTATCACGTCGTTTATTGAGTAAAGTACGTAACATATTAAAGGGTGAGATGTAATGTATATTTATGATTTATTTGCAATACTGCTTACTAGTATAAGCCATACGTTTTTATACATTCAATTAATCCGGTACAATAGATTGTCATATAGAATGTTAATAGCTTTAAGTGCAGTATTCATTATTTTACTGGCTATTGTCGTAACAGTAACGAGATACCCAGAGTTGAATAGTACGATTGTGTTATTTTTAATAAGTTTAGGATTAATGCAAAATGAATTGAAATTTAAGCATAATGTATATTTTGCACTAGTGAGTATGGTAATTATAACGTTAGTGAAAATGTTGCTTTTCGATTTAGGAATGAAAATCTTTATGTTAACAGCATTCAATTTATATTTATGGACAGGTAGCATGATTCATCTTATCGTATCAACCCTTACTTTTATCGGCATTTTTGTAGCTCGGAAAAGAATCCGAAAAATTGCTCAATATATAGTAGGTAGTCGGCTATACTATGTAACTTATATATTATTAATTGCCGGATTTATTATTGAACTAATTTTAACACAGCCATCTAATGCGTTTTTAGCACAATTAAATCAACAATACAGTGAAGTAAGTTATATTTCAGCGATTATTGTATTTTTATTATTAGTCATTATAGTACTTATAAGTTCACATTTATCGAAAGCAAAGTTACAAGAAGAGCATGAAAAACGCTTAGATAAAGAGTTATTAGATTATGTGGAGAAATTAGAGGATATGCATGACGAGCTTGCTAGTTTCCGTCATGATTATATGAATGTATTATTATCGTTAGAAGAGGGAATACGTACAAAAAATGTGAAAGAAATTGAGCAAGTGTACTATGATGTTATAGCTCCTACCTTAAAAACAATAAATGATCATGAACTTGATATTGCGAAATTATCTCGCGTACATATCCCTGAAGTGAGAAGTGTATTAAGGGCGAAAGTTAGCACTGCCCAGCACCAACAAATAAAAATAATGCTCGATATACCAGAGAATATTGAAAGTGTTTCGATGACGGTTATTTCATTTATTCGCATCATTTCAGTTTTAGTAGACAATGCGATTGAAGAAGCAGTACATAGTGAGGAAAAGATATTACAAATTGCATTTTTTGAAATGGATTCACGACAATATTTTATTGTGCGTAATAGTTCAAAGAGTGAAGCAATTGATTTGCAAAAAATTTATGAGAAAAACCATTCAAGTAAAGAAGGAACTCGAGGATACGGACTATTCTCATTAAAACGGATTATGAATAAAACAAATAACGCGACGTTAGAAACAACTTATGTAAGCCCTTATTTCACGCAAACATTCGTATTAAAAGAGATGAGATGACCGTCTATGATGAAAATGTAACCGAATAGGAAAGAACTACATACTTTCTTCACTCGATTTTATACACTTCAAGTAAGAGGTGAAGCGAGATGAATGGTCTTATTTTTACAACAATGATTTGCTTTGGTTTACCGCTTGTAGCACTTTTATATGCTTTTTGGAAGAAACGCTATATTCCATATATGTTAGGTGTATTGGCTTTTGTTATATCACAAATATTGATTCGCATACCGATACTGAATTATGTAAATGGAACTAGCACAGATTTTCAAATGTTTTCAGTAATGCAGCCTGTATTATTTGTACTTTTGCTTAGTTTATCAGCTGGTATTTTTGAAGAGATAGCTCGTTTTATTGCAATGCGTTATTTTATGAAGCAACGAGATTGGCAGTCTGGCTTTTTATTTGGAGCAGGGCATGGTGGTATTGAGGCAGTGTTGATAGTTGGTATCCCGGTAATATCTCTATTATTTTCACAAACAGTTATTCAAAATGGTGACAGTTACTATTTCGGCGGTATTGAGCGCATTTTTGCGATGGTATTGCATATTGGGCTTTCCCTCATTGTATTGCAAGCTGTCATCCAAAAGAAATTCCGTTATGTTGTCTATGCAATTCTCATCCATGGGACTGCAAATGCATTAGCTGGCATTATATCGCTATATGTACCAGGGAAAAGCGGGATCATTATGTCAGAAGTTTCAATAGCAATTTGTGCTTTAGTCGTTTTTAGCTATAGTTTTATTTTAAAAAGAAAGGGTGTATGAAAATGAGAAGAATATTACTTATTATTATAAGTGCTATCGCGGCGTTCGGGCTTGCAGCATGTACCGGTAATAAAGTAGATGAAAGTACATCAAAAAACTTTATTCCGAAGGCGGAAGAAATTGTATCATTATTAAATGAAGCAAAGTATAAAGAAGTACATGAAAAATTTGATAGTAAAATGAAATCAGCCTTATCAGAAGAGCAAATGAAAGAACTTACTCCTATTATTGAAAAAGCTGGTACATTCGAAAAAATTGAGAAAAAATCGATTGAAGAAAAAGATGGTTTATATACTATTATTCTTGTAGCGAAGTATAGTAAAGAACAACGTACCTTTATCGTAACTTATAACGATAAAGAAGAAATAGCTGGGTTAGTAATTAGGTAGAAATGTAATAGCAGATAAGATGGTTGTGTCCATTTTATCTGCTATTTATTATAACCAAATTATGGTTATTTGTGCTAATATGAACTTATAGCTGTATAGAAGGGGTGGATTAGTATGAAAACTGAAATAGTTCCTAAAAAGAAATACAGCATAATTAGCTACATATCTTTACTCATCGGCATTTTATGTTTTCTGTTCGTTTTTATTACTCCGACAAGGATAGCGAATGTAGGTAATGTAGTGGGAGATTATATTACAGTTGCCCTCACAGTTGCAGGTATCATACTTTCTAGCATTACGATGACCAAACAAACAGAGAAGAAGGGTATTGCTATTATTTCAATAATACTGTCCTTATCATTACTTATATTTTGGATGATCACGATTATATTATTATTTACTGGTCAAATTAGTTTTGCGCCGTAATGTGCAATAAAAAGAGTCCTTCTGGTATGAAGGACTCTTTTTATTCGCTGTCTTCCGGTTGATATTCTAAAATATCCCCTGGTTGGCATTCTAACGCTTTACAAATAGCATCTAAAGTTGTAATTCTAATTGCTTTTGCTTTTCCATTTTTTAATATAGAAAGGTTAGCCATTGTAATTCCAACCTTCTCTGAAAGTTCAGTTACACTCATTTTTCTTTTCGCTAACATTACATCAATATTAATTATTATTGCCATGTCATTCACCTCAGACCGTTAAATCATTTTCTGATTTTATATCTATCGCATCTTTTAAAAGTCTTTGGAGAACGGCAGCAAAGACTGCGATAACCATTGAAGCAAAGATAAGGATCATGCCAATTATTATAATACCTGGTGCATCATCTCTCTCTGCTACAAGATAGAAAAGCGGCATACCTACTACATATAATACACTAATTGTAATAGCACATTGTTTTATCTTCTTTAAAGCTCTAACAGATAATTTCGAGAAGGCGTTCCCCTTATCAATGTAGCTTACAAGTTTAAAGGCTTGATATAGGGCAAAATAAAAAGGTATCACCGTTGCATATAGATTGATTAAAACAAGATATTTTATATATGCGATATCCGGGTATAATTCCGCTGTATAATTCCCGATATTAGGAATTAAAAATATACATAAAGCAAAAACAGGAATACCGATAAGGATGATTGCTGTCTTTAAAAAGAGTGTTGATCCTTGTTTCATATAAAGCACCTCATTTTTAAATTATCTCTTTAATTTAACATGAAATTTATCGTTTAACAATAAATTCTTATTTATTTCAATCGGATTTTTATTGATAAATAAATTTTTGGGAAGAGAATGATAAGACATTTTTATAAAATAGGTGTGGTCCCTAATTATTTGAACATAAAAATCTATGATATGTAGCGTTCGTTTCCTTACTAATAAAAGAAAGTGAAGGTAATGATTGTTAGCTTCATGAAAATGGGGGACTAATAAAACATATATAAATGAATGTAAAACATACGGAGGAACAACAATGTCGAAATTGGGTTTACTGATGAAGAAGTTACTGTTAGTAGGAACAATCACACTAAGTATGTTATGTACGGAAAGCATGATGAATTATTATTCGGTGGAAGCGAAAGTGAAAAAAGTAGAACGTCAACCGAAAAATATAATCATAATGGTTATGGACGGAACGAGTTCTTCAGCAACGACATTATCACGCTTGTATAAAGGGAAACCACTTGCATTAGATGAAATGGTAACAGGAGGAGTTCGTACATATTCGGCTGAATCAGCTATAACAGATTCAGCACCAGCAGCTACAGCTTTAGCGACGGGGAATAAATCGAATTCAGGATATGTAGGCGTATTACCTTCTATTGTAAGTTCACCCGGCGTAAAACCAATAAAAGAAGAGGACAAGTTACGGCCAGTTGCCAATGTTTTAGAAGGTGCCAAACGTACTGGTCGTGCAACTGGAATTATTGCTACAGCTGAAATTCAGCATGCTACTCCGGCCGGGTTCTCTGCTCATCATGTCAACCGCAAATATTTTGACGTAATTGCGGAGCAGCAAGTGTATCAAAATATAGATGTCGTACTAGGCGGGGGAAAAGCGGCACTCCTACCTATAAAAAGAAAAGATGGTGAAGATTTAGTAAAGGTGATTCAAGGTAAAGGATACGACTTTGTTGAAACGAAAGGTGCATTATTGAACTCTAAATCTAATAAAATTTGGGGCTCTTTTTCACATAATGCTTTAGCGTTTGATATGGATCGTGAAGCAACAAATCCGGAGCAACCAACACTTTCGCAAATGACGGAAAAAGCAATTCAAACGTTATCAAAAGATAAAGATGGCTTCTTTTTATTTGTAGAGGGAAGTAAGCCAGACTGGGCAGCTCATGTGAATGATCCAATTGGGATGATTAGCGATGTATTGGCATTTGATGAAGCGGTAGCAAAAGCATTACAATTTGCAAAAAATGATGGGAACACACTGCTCATCGCCTTAACTGACCATGGTAATAGTGGTATTTCTATTGGAAATATGAATACGACAAAGGGGTATAATATAACACCAGTAAATGCTTACATAGAGCCATTAAAAAAAGCGAAAATGACACTTGAAGGGGTAACTGAAAAAATAAATAATGATTTATCGAATATAGTAGAAGTTGCTGCTCTTTACGGTTTAAATAACTTAACTGAAGTTGAAAAGGAAAAATTAAAAGTTGTACAAAAGAAATCGGATATTGGTCCAATACTTACTACATTATTGGCCAATCGTGCGAACATAGGCTTCACAACAGGAGGGCATACAGGTGAGGATGTGTTTTTATATTCTTACGGTCCTCAAAAGCCATACGGTTTGATTCAAAACACAGATATTGCGAAGACGATGGCGAAAGCAATGGGCTTTAACTTAGAAGAAGTAACAAACAATTTATTTGTAGAGAGTGAATCAGCTTTTAAACAAAACGGTGCAACAGTCACTATAGATAATACTGATACAGCAAACCCGGTGCTCATAGTAAAACGTAATCATGTAAAAGCTCAATTATTTGTAAATAAAAATATAATTCGTATTAAGAATAAAGAATATGAATTAGGTAGTGTAGTTGTAGAAAGTAATGGCAAGTTCTATGTACCAGAAGAAGCAATCCGTTTATTCATAAAGCATTCTCGTTAGAAAAATGCCAATTCCTTATCTAGTACTTAGGAATTGGCATTTTTTGTGTAGCTGAAATTTCATTTGAAAACAAGAGTAAAGGGAATCACAACTTCTAAAATGGACTTCTTGTAAATTTATTTATTTTATGTTTTTCACCCTAAAAAATATTTCTCAACATTTTAGCTCTTCAAAAAGATTGAATATTCGTATTATAACGAATATTATGTTCCTATCGGCAAAAAAAACGATAATTTGCAACCACTGGGGAGGAAGAGCATTGAAAAAGAATAAGAAGTTAAAACCATTATCAGTTTTAGCAACAGCGGCAGTGCTAAGTAGTACGTTTGCTTTTGGAAGTCATGCAGCGTATGCTGATACGCCACCATCTCTACCAATAGATGAGCATTTAATACCTGAGGAGCGTTTGGCAGAAGCGCTGAAACAACGGGGAGTAATTGATCAATCTGCATCACAAGCCGAGACATCAAAGGCTGTCGAAAAATATGTTGAGAAAAAGAAAGGGGAAAACCCTGGAAAAGAAATCATGACAGGGGATAATCTTACGCAAGAAGCTTCAGATTTTATGAAAAAAGTAAAAGATGCAAAAATGAAGGAAAATGAACAGGCGCAGCAACCCGAAGTAGGACCGGTAGCTGGACAAGGTGCAGGATTGAACCCTGGAAAATTAAATGGAAAAGTACCGACTACACCAGCGAAGCAAGCTGAGTACAATGGAGCTGTTCGAAAAGATAAAGTACTTGTTTTACTCGTAGAATTTAGCGATTTTAAGCATAATAATATTGATCAAGAACCGGGTTACATGTATTCTAAGGACTTTAATCGTGAACATTATCAAAAAATGTTATTTGGCGATGAGCCATTTACGTTATTTGATGGATCGAAGATTAATACATTTAAACAGTATTATGAAGAACAATCTGGTGGTAGCTACACAGTTGATGGAACTGTAACAGAATGGCTTACTGTTCCAGGAAAAGCGTCAGATTATGGTGCGGATGCGGGAACTGGTCATGATAACAAAGGTCCTTTAGGGCCACGTGATCTTGTAAAAGAAGCATTAAAAGCAGCGGTAGCAAAAGGGATAAATTTAGCAGATTATGACCAATTCGATCAATACGATCAAAATGGTGATGGAAATAAAAACGAGCCAGATGGAATTATTGACCACTTAATGGTTGTACATGCTGGCGTAGGTCAAGAAGCTGGTGGCGGTAAATTGAAAGATGATGCGATTTGGTCTCATCGTTCAAAACTAGGATCAAAGCCATATGCGATTGATGGTACGAAATCTTCTGTATCAAACTGGGGCGGAAAGATGGCTGCATATGATTATACAATTGAGCCTGAAGATGGAGCAGTTGGTGTGTTTGCGCATGAGTACGGTCATGATTTAGGATTACCAGATGAATATGATACAAAGTACTCTGGACAAGGTGAACCTGTTGAATCATGGTCTATTATGAGCGGCGGTAGCTGGGCTGGAAAAATTGCAGGCACAGAGCCAACAAGTTTCTCACCACAAAATAAAGAGTTTTTCCAAAAGAATATGAAGGGGAACTGGGCGAATATCGTTGAGGTAGATTATGATAAACTTCGCACAGGAATCGGTACTGCAACATATTTAGATCAAAGTGTTACAAAATCAAAACGACCAGGAATCGTTCGTGTTAACTTGCCAGACAAAGATATTAAAAATATCGAATCGGCATTTGGTAAGAAGTTTTACTACAGCACAAAAGGAAATGACATTCATACAACACTTGAGACACCAGTATTTGACTTAACAAATGCAACGGATGCTAAGTTCGATTATAAAGCATTCTACGAACTGGAAGCGAAGTATGATTTCCTTGACGTATATGCGATTGCAGAAGATGGAACGAAGACACGCATTGATAGAATGGGCGAAAAAGATGTAAAAGGCGGCGTGGATACAACGGATGGTAAGTGGGTTGATAAATCATACGATTTAAGCCAATTCAAAGGGAAAAAAGTAAAACTGCAATTTGAGTATGTAACAGATATTGCAGTAGCTTATAAAGGATTTGCATTAGATAATGCTGCATTAACTGTAAATGGCAAAGTTGTTTTCTCAGATGATGCAGAAGGCCAACCAGCAATGACATTAAAAGGATTTACGGTGTCTAACGGATTTGAACAGAAGAAACATAACTACTATGTAGAGTGGAGAAATTACGCTGGTTCTGACACGGCGTTACAACATGCGCGTGGTCCAGTATTTAATACAGGAATGGTTGTATGGTATGCGGATCAAAGCTTTACAGATAACTGGGTAGGGGTTCATCCAGGTGAAGGATTCTTAGGAGTAGTAGATTCTCATCCAGAGGCAATCGTAGGGACATTAAACGGACAACCGACTGTGAAGAGCAGTACGCGTTATCAAATTGCTGATGCTGCATTCTCATTCGATCAAACGCCAGCATGGAGAGTAGATTCGCCAACTCGCGGTATCTTTGACTATAAAGGATTACCAGGTGTTGCGAAATTTGATGATTCTAAGCAGTACATCAATAGCATGATTCCAGATGCAGGACGTAAGTTACCGAAACTAGGATTAAAGTTTGAAGTAGTAGGTCAAGCAGAAGACAAGTCTGCAGGTGCAGTTTGGATCCATCGCTAAAATAAAATGAAAAGGAGCTGTCATAAGTCGGTGAAACTTGACTTGTGGCAGCTCTTTTTTTTCTTGTGAAAAAGCTCTCTGTTTTTTATGTATTTATTGGGAAAAATAAGAGTTTCTTTTATAAATGAAATGTTCCATTTGTCCGATTATATAGGCTATTTTGGACGTAAGTAATTTGTAACTAATGAGTAAGAAAAAAGAGATTTTTATATTATATAATATTTATTACATCTACTTTTAACACCTGATACTAATAGTATGCTATAATGTGAATTAGCAACATAAAGGAAAGGAATTAGACCAATGACATTAGAAAATACTAAAAATTTAAAAAAACAAGTTGCTCCTTATGAAAAATCAACGATTAAAAAAAGTGTGTGGCAACTTATTAACACAATCGTACCTTTTATTATTTTATGGTACCTTGCTTATAAAAGTTTGTCCGTTTCTTATTGGTTATCATTAGTTCCATCTCTGTTAGCCGCTGGTTTTATGACTCGGATTTTCATTATTTTTCATGATTGTACCCATTATTCATTCTTTAAAAGTCGACCTGCAAATAGAATAGTAGGGACATGTATGGGTGTGTTAACATTATTCCCGTTTGATCAATGGGGACATGAGCATTCTATTCATCACGCTACAAGTGGTAATTTGGATAAACGAGGTACAGGAGATATTTGGACGCTTACAGTGGATGAATATGTAGCTGCGCCATTTAGACTTCGTTTAGCATATCGTTTATATCGCAATCCATTTGTTATGTTTGGATTAGGTCCAATTTATGTTTTCTTGCTTAAAAATAGATTTAACCGAAAAGGTGCTAGACAGAAAGAACGTATGAATACTTATTTGACGAATATTATAATCGTTGCTTTAATAGCTATACTTTGCTGGGCAATTGGGTGGCAATCGTTTCTGTTAGTGCATGGTACGATATTCTTAATAGCAGGTTCAGTAGGAATTTGGCTGTTTTACGTACAGCACACATTCGAAGATTCTTATTTTGAAGAGGATAAAGATTGGGAATATGTGAAAGCGGCAGTGGAAGGAAGTTCATTTTATAAACTTCCAAAAATCTTGCAATTCCTAACTGGTAATATTGGATTCCATCATGTTCACCATTTAAGCCCAAGAGTACCTAATTATAAGCTAGAAGAGGCACACAATAATACGCTTCCGTTAAAAAATGTACCAACGATTACACTTGCTACAAGCTTGCAATCACTCCGTTTCCGTCTTTGGGATGAGAAAAGTAACAATTTTGTTAGCTTTAAAGAATTCAAAAAAATAATTAAAAACAATGTTTCTGTTCGAGTGAAATCTGAACTATAATTTCATCGTATATAAAAAACTCTCCTTAATCATTTTCGATTTAAGGGGAGTTTTTGTTTAATTATTATATGACCGATATTGAGGAGGGGGAATGCTTATGTGTAGGTATAAATATAAAGAGACAGTAATTATATTATGTAAACAAAATGAATCATTTTAATTTTTTATTATAGTGAAGGATATAGTGCATATATAATGGAAAGCAGAAAGTGGATGATAGTAACTATAAACACATACAACGTAATAAAATAATTTTTTCAAAAGGAAGGGGACATGAAAGATGTTGAAATTACAAGGGAAATACAATGAAGCAAAAGTATTTACGAATAACGTTGATGAGACTGCAACTGGGCAGATTATTGATCTTTGTAACCAAGAATTCGTAAAGGATAGTCAAATTCGTATTATGCCAGATACACATGCAGGAGCAGGTTGTACGATTGGGACAACAATGACAATACAAGATAAAATTGTTCCTAATCTTGTAGGGGTAGACATTGGTTGTGGTATGGAAGTTGTTGTGATTGATAAGAAAAAAGAAGAAATTAATTTCGATTACTTAGACGAAACGATTCGTAAATTTGTTCCAAGTGGTTTTCGTATCCGAAATAAAGAACATCGATTCTCAAAAATGATTGATTTTGATGGTGTGAAGGCCCCATATACATTACAACGAGCCCAAAAAAGTATAGGTACTCTTGGAGGAGGAAATCATTTCATTGAATTAAATGAAGATGATAAAGGAAATGTATATATTGTCATTCATAGTGGTTCTCGTAATTTAGGTAAACAAATAGCAGAGTATTACCAGAACTTCGCATATGAACAACTCATTCATATTACATCAATGAAAGATGAGATTATTAAGAGATTAATTACAGAGGGGAGAGAAAAAGAAATACAAGAAACTTTACGTGGAATTAAGAAGCCTAATATTCGAAAAGAATTAGCTTATTTAGAAGGGCAAGGATTCAAAGATTATATGAATGACATGAATATTGCCCAAAAGTATGCTGAGTTCAATCGTAAAGCAATGATTGATGAAATTGTTACGAAAATGGGATGGAAAATAACGGATCAATTTACTACAATACATAACTATATTGACATGGAAAATATGATTCTACGAAAAGGTGCTATTTCAGCTCAGAAAGATGAACGAGTAATTATTCCAATTAACATGAGAGATGGTTCAATTATTGCATTTGGTAAAGGTAATCCAGACTGGAACTTTTCTGGTCCGCATGGGGCAGGGCGTATCATGAGTCGTAAGAAAGCTAAAGAATTATTGAGTCTAGAGGACTTCCAAAATACGATGACAGAGGTTTGGACTACATCGGTAGTAGAGAGCACAATTGATGAGGCACCAATGGTATATAAGCCAATGGATGAAATTATCGAAAATACAAAAGAAACAATAGATATAAAGCACATTATTAAGCCATTATATAATTTTAAAGCGAATTAGAAGGGAGAAATAAGCAGCCAGAAAAATTATTTTTCGTATCTTTTGTTTGGAAGCAATCTAATCAAGGGAAGTAGTTTCATTTTATGGCGGATGGGATAGAAAAAAGTCGATTTTCAGTGGAGTAAAGAAATCGACTTTTTTATTTATTTTGTTGAATGAAAGCAACCGTTAGCTTAATAGCAAATGATTACAACCCATTATTTCTCCCAAAGCTCGATCAATCGACCTTCAGGATCTTTAATCCAAATAAACTTTCCGAACTCACTAATTTCTTCTTTCTTTTCAAGAGGTACACCAATATGTTCAAGATGCTGAATAGTCTCATTTAAATTATGTACTTCAAAATTTAACATCACTTGCTGTTCTATTGGAAAATAATTATCATTTTCGGTAAAGAAAGAAAAAATAGTCTCATTTCCTAATTGGGGTTTAATCACAGTCCCATTCCAATTTTCTATTTCAATTTTCAACACTTCACTGTACCATTTTTTTATAACATCAAGATTGTTAGTCCTCCAAAATATTCCCCCGAAACCTTTTATCATTGTAGATAACTCCTGTCTTTTTAAAATTTTAAGCAATATATATTCAATATATCAAAACAGTAACAGTAAGGAAAATCAATAACGTATAAAAAGCGGGAAATTCCAATTACTAGTATTGTAGTATTTACCGCATTATGGAAATCGGTATCACTTTTCAAAGAACTTGCAATTCAAGTAAAGGTATATAGTAATATTGACTCGTATGAGGTAATGAATGAAAAGGGAATAAAACAAATGACTATGATAAAAGACCGCATATGAAATGAAAGCCATGTGCGGTCTTTTATATATAAGTATAGTATTACATAGTCTCGCTAATTTTAGTTTCACTACGAGTGTTAGTAGCAATTCTTTTCTTAACTTTAAAGTGATAGTAGGTGTAGCAAAAAATGATAAATGGTACAGTGCAATAGATTCCAAGTCGTTGTTCATGGATAAAGATAAGACTAATTAATATAATGCCATACAATCCAAAACCAAGAATTGGTACAAGTGGATAAAGTGGAGTTTTAAATTTTAAGTTTGCTAATTTTCCACCTTCGGCTAAATAATGTTTACGGAAAAAGAATTGAGAAACGCAAATTGACATCCAAACAATGATTGTAATGACTCCAGAAATTGAAATTAACCATAAGTAAACTGTTTCAGCAGCTACGACGCTTGTTAAAAGGGAAAAAGCAGAAATAGCAATCGTCATAATTAAAGCATTCTTACGTTCACTTCGCTTCCGTCTTTGGAATGAGAAAAGTAACAATTTTGTTAGCTTTAAAGAAGTCAAAAATATAATTAAAAATAATGTTTCTGTTCGGGTGAAATCTGAACTGTAATTTTATCGTTTATAAAAAACTCTCCTTAATTCTTTTTATTTAAGGAGAGCTTTTGTTTAAATAATAGTTTTTATGAGGGGAGTTCAAATCCTAAGTGGAGTTTAATCACAGCCATAGTTTAATTTTCAATACTTCGCTGTACCATTTTTGTATAATATCAGGGTTCATATTCAATTATATTTTTTTAGCTTTACATTCATTGAATAAAGCAATAAACAAAATTCAACAAGTGATGAAAAGGTATCATTGTTTATCTTTTTGTTGTTTATAAAACAGATATTTTAAAGGTCTTCCCACAGGAGGAAAAACTTTTTCTTGTAGGGAGACTTCCTATTGTAAATAGTAAAAAATGAAAAATATAATCTAAAAAATCTACCAATCACGGTTTTAATTATTAGAATATTTTAAGGATAATATAGATTAAACCATATAATAATAAAAGTCCTAAAATATCCATAAACAAATATTTAATAGTTATTGGTTTGAAGATTAAAGTCTTTATAAATAATAGACTAGCCATAATGTATAGTATACTTTGCTCTTTAAAGAAAACATATAAAGAAACTGCTATTGCAATAATACAAATACTAATAGTTTTATCTGTATTGTTAGCATCACTTCTAAACATTTTCACACCACCTTTTGAATTTTTTGGAAAAAAAGTAAAAAAATTATTGATTTCTATAATATTTACTGTAATATATATTATATACAGAAAATTAAGAAAAAGGAAGGTGTAAAAATGTTAAAAAAACTACCTAAAGTTTTAACTGTATTCACTTTACTAACGACAAGTTCCCTTATTTCTATCAATCAATTTGCAAAAGCTGATGAAACGGACCAAATAAATATTACAGAAGAAAACGATTTATCCACATTGATCTATTCAGGTTCAGAAGAAAATGCTCCCTTATTTAAACCAAGTATTCCTCAAGTACAAACTGACAAAGATTCGCCACAAAGAGTTGTGATTAATGACGGTAGTTATAATTGGAGATATTTAAATACATATTATGAAAGTAATGTGTTTTCCAATACGGCTACTAGTTGGTTGATAACAGCTGCTAGTGGTGGAATTGCAGGTTGGGCCGCTAAATTTTTTGTTAAAGAAGTATGGAGAGGTGTTGCAGGTTCTATAATTGGTAAAGCTGCTTCAGATTTAAAGGTAGGTACAAATTATTGGTGGACAGTAAAAAAATATGTAGACAAAGATGCTTATAATGTTTATGTAAAATATGATATTAAAATTTATTCTAATTCAAGTAGAACAAAATTAGTAAAATCATATATTCAAGTTCATAAAGTTTAAAGCTACATTTAAGAAACAACGAAAGAATGAAAAAACAAGAGCGTCCTAAATTTCATTGAGGACGCTCTTGTTTTTTCATATATAATAGCCGTACTAATTCTAGACGGTTTCCTGGATGATTTCGAAAAAACAGTCTCGTAACCTAAGATAATTTATGGGAATTTACGATATTGGTATGCAAAAGATGATATTCTTCGTCACTTTAATTATAAGATAGATTTTTCGTTTGTTTTAGAGTAATTGAAAGCTACATATTTTCTGGATAATGTTCGAAATGAAGTACCTCCTGTCCAAATATTTATTATTAAATTTATTAAACATACTAATGTGCTTTTGCTTTCATCTGATTTGAACCGCCTTAATCGTAATAATATGTAATGCAGTATTACATAGTCTCGCTAATTTTAGTTTCACTACGAGTGTTAGTAGCAATTCTTTTCTTAACTTTAAAGTGATAGTAAGTGTAGCAAAAGATGATAAACGGTACAGTGCAATAGATTCCAAGTCGTTGTTCAGGGATAAAGATAAGACTAATTAATATAATGCCATACAATCCAAAGCCAAGAATTGGTACAAGAGGATAAAGTGGAGTTTTAAATTTTAAGTCTGCTAATTTTCCACCTTCGGCTAAATAATGTTTACGGAAAAAGAATTGAGAAACGCAAATTGACATCCAAACAATGATTGTAATGACTCCAGAAATTGAAATTAACCATAAGTAAACTGTTTCAGCAGCTACGACGCTTGTTAAAAGAGAAAAAGCAGAAATAGAAATTGTCAAAATTAAGGCATTCTTACGTTCACTTCGCTTCCGTCTTTAGAATGAGAAAAGTAACAATTTTGTTAGCTTTAAAGAAGTCAAAAATATAATTAAAAATAATGTTTCTGTTCGGGTGAAATCTGAACTATATAAAAAAGAAAAGTTAATATTTTTTTGATTGCGCTTTCAAATTATTGTTGTTGGTATATTTTTATTTTTAGAAAATTGAATAAACAGATTGATTTCATTTTAAATTTTTGTTAAATTGATAGGTAATTGAGCGAACTAGCATATTACAAGTCAAGCTGAGGTGAGTTATTATGGTGCAGTCCATTGATCGAGCGATAAGTATTATAAAGTTGTTAAATTCTACTAATGAAAAAGAGTATTGGGCTATTTCTGATATAGCGGACAGAACACAGCTCCCAGTTAGTACAGTACATAGATTACTTAACTCTTTAATCGAGCATGGGTTAGTTACGCAAATTTCAGAAACGAAACAGTACAAAATTGGGCCAATGTGGATGGAAATAGGATTACGTCAATTGGAGAAAGTAGACTACAGATCAGTTGCAAGAGAAGTGATGAAGCGGTTAGCCTCTGAAGTGGAAGAAAATGTTTATTTGAACATTCCAAATGGAACACATTCTATTATCATTGAAAGAATGGATAGCCCTTTAAAAATTCGAGTTATTGATAACTTAGGGGAACAAATTCCACTTTCAATTGGTGCCGCAAATAAAACGATGCTTGCCAATATGAAAACGAATGAAATGGAACATATTGTAGAACATTTACTTTCTTCATTACCAGAACAAAAGTACATTCTTTTAGATCAAATAAAGCAAATAAAAACTGAAGGATATGCGGTAAGTTATGGTGAAAAAACAGAAGGGACAGCTTCAGTAGCTGCACCTATTATTGGATTTAATCATAAAGTAGTAGGAGCATTAAGTGTTGGGTTAATTAGTCATCGCATTAATGATGATCGACTATCTTTTCTTATTAGTAAGGTAAAACAAGCAGCTCATGAAATATCAATAAAAATCGGCAGTACATCAGAACTATAATTTTGATAACTGTCGTCATTTTTTATTCATATACTGGAATTCAATTTCATAATGCGGAAAAATAGGGGGATTTATATGTCAAAGTGGCAATCAAAAAAACAATTAGTGCAATTATTAAGCAATCTTGTTGAAATTCCTAGTATTACAGGTACAGAAGCTGAAGTGATATTGCCAGAATTTGTTGTGGAACAATTATCTGATTTACAGTACTTCAAAGAAAACCCGCATCATTTGCAAAAAAATCCGACGAGGGACGGACGATTTTTTGTTACAGCCCTAGTAAAGAAAAGCGATAGTACGAAAAATACAGTAATTCTAGTTAGTCACTTTGATGTTGTAGATGTGCAAGATTACGGAGTTTGGAAAGAAGATGCATTTAATCCTAAAAAGTTAACATCTATGTTTTATTCTCATAAAGATGAATTACCAGACCAAGTACGTGAAGATATAGAACAAGGAGATTGGCTGTTTGGCAGAGGAACAATGGATATGAAATGCGGCCTCGCATTACAAATGGCAATGATTGAGCAAGCCTGTGAAGGAAGGTTTGACGGGAATGTTCTTTTATTAGCCGTTCCAGATGAAGAAGTAAATTCTGTAGGGATGAGGGCTGCTGTTCCAAGACTACTAGAGTTAGCAGGAGAACATAACTTGGATTATAAAACGGTATTAAATTCAGAGCCTATGTTTTCACGACATCCTGGTGACCAAAATAAGTATATTTATACTGGTTCTATTGGTAAAGTGTTACCTGGATTTCTTTGCTACGGAAAAGAGACACATGTAGGTGAACCATTTGCAGGCTTAAATGGGAGTTATATGGCTGCTTTATTAACGGCTGAATTAGAATTGAATACGGACCTTTGTGATGTTGTAGAAGGAGAAGCAAGTCCTCCCCCAACTAACTTACTTCAACGTGATTTAAAGGAGGATTATTCTGTACAAATTCCGCATCGTGCAGTCACATTATTCAATTTGTTTTTACTCGAAAAAACAATGACAGATGTCGTTTCATTGTTACGTCAAAAAGTAACGAAAGTAGCAGAGAAAATAGAAGAATCATACGAGAAGCAAGCATATCGTTTTTCTAAATATAATCCGTTTATACCGCCTAATATGAAAGTAAATATATTAACGTATGAAGAGCTTATCGCTTATGCAATTGAACAACATGGGCAAGAGAAAATAGATGATATTCAATCTAGTATAATAAAAAATAGAGAAGATAAAGATGATCGTGCGGTAACAATTGATTTAGTAGATAAACTAGCTATTTTATGTAAAGAAAAGGCTCCGATGATTGTACTTTTCTTTGCTCCGCCATATTATCCAGCAGTAAGTTCACGCAACAACTCGTTAATTAAAGAAGTAGTTGCAGAAATGGAAAAGTATGCTCACTACAATCATAATATTACATTTGAAAACCAAAACTATTTTGGAGGAATTTCAGATTTGAGCTATGTGGGCTTACAGAATCCACTAGATTCAATGAGTTCACTTGTAGACAATATGCCATTATGGGATAAAGGTTATTCGATTCCACTTCAGGATCTAGAAGAGTTTGACGTTCCGGTATTAAATATGGGGCCGGTAGGAAAAGATGCACATCAATGGACAGAACGTTTAGATGTAAATTACGCATTTGAAACGCTATTAGATATGTTACCGAAATGCATTGAAAAATTATTAGTTTCTAATAAGATTACACAATCATAGTAGGGAATAAGGAAGGGATAAAACTAAAATCTCAAAAGAAGATATAAATAAAATTATTGTAATATAATCAAAAGAACGGACAAACTCAAGTATCTATGAGTTTGTCCATTTATTATTTAGTGAACACCGGAGAGTATGTAATCCACTATTTTCTAGTTGAACTCATGTGAATTTATAGCTAACGTAACCTCTTTTATCGTTTTACTTTTTCGTTTGACCCGACAGTTCAACAGACTTTTGCGTACAACGCTGCATTGCTGAAATAATTGCAGTTCGTAATCCTTTTTCCTCTAATGTTGCTACAGCTTCTATCGTTGTTCCACCAGGAGAACAAACCATATCTTTCAATTCACCTGGATGAATGCCTGTTTCTAGTACCATTTTTGCAGAGCCTAACACAGCTTGAGCAGCGAATTTATATGCTTGATTTCTAGGCATACCATCTAATACAGCTGCATCTGCCATCGCTTCTATAATCATATATACGTATGCTGGTGACGAACCACTTACAGATGTTACAACATCCATTAATTTTTCGCTTACGATTTCTGCTTGACCAAAGCTAGTGAAAATGTTTAGCACATCTTCTAAGTCTTTTTCTGTCACCATTTCATTAGGGCATAAAGCAGACATACCTTCTCCAACGAGAGCAGGGGTATTAGGCATTACTCGTACAACTTTTAACTTTTTATCAAAAGAATCCTCTGTACTTTTGATGTTTTTTCCAGCAGCGATCGTTACGACAATAACGTCATTTTTTATCACATCTTTTATTTCGTTAATTACTGATGCGTATAAGTCTGGTTTAATTGATAAAATTAAAATATCAGCATTTTTAGCTACTTCATTGTTGTCAGTAGTTGTAGTTAGCCTATATTTTTCGTTAGCATGTTTTAAATTCGTAGTGTTTAAATCCGAACAAATAATATTATTTGCAGACACGATCTTTTTGTTTAGCATCCCGCCAATGATAGCCATTCCCATATTCCCACAACCGATAAATCCAATTTGTTTATCCATAATAACTTAATCTTGCTCCTTTTATAATAAATTATATCATTTTGAAATTGCTATCTTAAAATAACAATAACATCTTTATGTAATATAAAGAAACATTCTAAGAGAATATATTCCTTTTTGCAACAGTAAAAGATAAAAATCAATTATATTCGATATTATGTAAATATATACACTTTAATTTGAGGTTTTATATTTAAGTATATGTGTTAGACTTATATCGATTTGTATTTTCATTCATTAGGACAATAATTTCATACAAATAACTTGCGGCTCTATTTATTTTTAAAAATACTACTTGACACCAAATTGAACTATATCGCATAATATAAAAAAATCAGATCGAAAATCGTTGAAGGGAAATAGTACATATGTCTTCTTGCGAAAGAGAGTGGAATTCACCGGCTGAAAGATTCCTCGTATAGAATATATCGAACCTATCCCTGAGTCTTAAATGAAAGTTTAGGCGTTCGCCTGCGTTATAGGCGCCAAGTGGATATCTATGTATATCAATTAAGGTGGTACCGCGGAACAATGACCGTTTCGTCCTTTTTATTTTATTAAGGGCGAAGCGGTCATTTTTATTTTGCCCTTAAATAGGCTAGGTACAGAACTGATGAGAATAGAAGTGTAATTTATAAAAAACTTTGATTTTAGACTTGGGGGATATAAAAGTGAAAAAACAACGCATTGTTGTAAAGATTGGGAGCAGTTCCTTGGCAGATAGTCACGGAGGCATTTCTAAAGAACAACTTTCAGATCACGTTGCCGCATTGGCTCGACTGAAAGAAGAAGGGCATGAAGTTTTGTTAATTACATCTGGGGCCGTCGCTGCAGGTTTTTGTGCTCTAGGGTATCCTAGTAGACCTGTAACAATTAAAGGGAAACAGGCAGCTGCGGCTGTCGGACAAAGTTTGTTAATGCAGGCGTACACGGAAGAATTTCGTAAATATGGTATCGTTACTGCGCAACTATTGCTGACGAGAAGTGATTTTTCTAGAAAAGAACAATATAGTAACGCTTACGCTACGTTAGGAGAGTTACTAAACCGTTCTGCTCTTCCAATCATTAATGAAAATGATTCCATCTCTTTAGAGGAGCTAACGTTTGGTGATAATGATATGCTTTCAGCTTTAGTAAGTGGGCTTGTTTCGGCGGATATGCTTATGATTTTTACGGATGTGAATGGTTTATATGACAAAAATCCTCAGAAAAATGAGGATGCGAAAAAATATTATTTCCTTCCTGAAGTTACAGAAGAAATCGTTTCACTTGCTGGAGATGCTGGTTCAAAACTTGGGACTGGCGGTATGAAATCAAAAATCGATGCTGCGAAGACGGCACTTTCTCTTGGTGTGAGTGTATTTATTGGAACAGGACGTGGACAAGAGAAGTTTGTAGATGTTTTGAAGGGCAAAGGTGATGGAACGTATATCGGTAATGCTCCTCAAAAAGAAATGAAGATGAACAAGCAATGGATCGCCTTGCATTCACTTGTTAGCGGACAAATTGAAATAGACGCAGGAGCAGCTACTGCTATCATTCAGCATGGTAAGAGTCTTCTTCCTGCTGGCGTTACGAATGTGGCAGGATTTTTCAAAGTTGGCGAAGTCGTAGAAGTAATGACGCAACAAGGACGCGTAATAGGGAAAGGCCAATGCACATATAGCGCAGAGGAACTAAGAGATTTAAAAGGTATGCAAAGCCAAGATATTCAAGCAAGAGGCGAAAGGCATAGTTATGAAGTCATCCATAGGGATTATTGGGTTTCATTTTAAGAATAGAGATCAAAAAGGAGGAAATAAAAATGAATGAAGTGTTGGCAAAGGGAAAAAAAGCGAAAGAAATTGCTAGAGAACTTGTACTAAAATCTACAAGTCAAAAAAACGAAGCACTTGCTGCACTTGCTGAAAGGCTAATAGTAGAAACAGCTTATATTTTAGAGGAAAACAAACGGGATATTGAAGAAGGTAAGGCAAGAGGATTTTCCGATTCTCTTCTTGATCGTCTTATGCTGACTGAACAGCGTATCATTGATATGACAGAGGGGATTAAGCAGCTAATTGCTTTACGTGATCCTGTCGGAGAATGTGTAAGTGCATGGGAACGACCAAATGGACTATCTATTCAGGAGATGCGTGTACCACTTGGTGTTGTTGGAATGATTTACGAGGCAAGGCCGAATGTAACAGTAGATGCTGCTACAATTTGTTTGAAAACAGGAAACGCAGTCATTTTACGTGGTAGTTCTTCTGCTATCAATTCTAACAAAGCCATCGTTGCCGTTATTCACCGAGCGCTCAAAGAAACAAGCTTGCCTCCAGAAAGTGTACAGCTTATAGAAGATACAACGCGGGATAGTGCAAAGCAGTTGTTTACAATGAATGATTATCTAGACGTTCTTATTCCAAGAGGAGGCAAACAATTAATTGATACGGTAGTGAGAGAAGCGTCTGTTCCGGTACTTGAAACAGGTGCAGGAAATTGTCATATTTTCATTGATGAAACAGCGAATAAACAAATGGCAATTGATATTATTATTAATGCAAAAACGCAGCGTCCATCTGTATGTAATGCGATTGAAACGATTGTGCTTCATGAGAAGTGGGCGCAGCAATATGGTAGCGAGCTGTTTTCTTCTTTGAAGGAAAGAGGCGTGGAATTACGTGGTGATCAGAAAGCACTGGCAATTGATTCTTCAATTGTACTTGCTTCAGAAGAAGACTGGGAAACAGAATTTTTATCACTCACGCTGGCAGTTAAAGTAGTTTCTTCTATAGAAGAAGCAATTCATCACATAAATACGTATGGATCTATGCATTCTGAAGCGATTATTACAGAGGATGAGGAAAACGTCAATAAGTTCTTCACATCTGTTGATGCGGCTGCACTGTATCATAATGCATCAACTCGTTTTACTGATGGATCTGAATTCGGATTCGGCGCAGAAATTGGCATCAGTACACAAAAACTACACGTAAGGGGACCAATGGGACTTCCTGCATTAACTTCTACAAAATATGTGATTCGTGGAAATGGTCAGATTCGATAATAATAAAAGACACTCAATTTGCTTGGGTGTCTTTTGTTTTAAAGAGTATTTACCATACAAAAAGCCCAACGAGCATAGCGCTTAATAAGGAAACTGCCATTCCGCTAACAAGAAGCTTCCAAACATTTTTACCGATTATGGATGATTTTTCTCCGCCAAATAATGAATTGTAAGTTCCGTAAATCATACCTACTGTACTAAAGTTAGCAAAAGAAGCTAGAAATGTCGTCGCAACCGCGATCGTATGTGGTTGTAAAGATTTTAGGTTCGATTTTAAATCCATCATTGCAACAAATTCATTCGTCGTTATTTTAATCCCCATTAGTTCAGCTACATACATAGCATCACTGCCCGATAAACCGAGTAAAAAAGCGAAAGGACTAAAGATAATGGAGAAGATTTTTTGAATTGTTAAACCTGTTACAAAAAATCCTAAAATCCCATTTAAACATGCTGTTAAAGCTACATATCCAATTACCATAGCTAAAATAACGATAACCATATTCATCCCGACTAACATACTGTTTGAAATAGTAGAAAAGAAATCCTTTTTTTCATGTTTTGAAGGTGTATATACGACATCTTCTTCTTTCGAAACTTCCACAGGATTTAATACATTGGCTAAAATTAATGCGTTAATACAGTTTAATGGAATTGCGCTGAAAATATATGTTGCCGGCACCATTGATAAATAAGCACCGAGAATGGATCCGCTGACGCTACTCATACTCATAATTCCGAAAGTCAGCAAACGATTTTCTTTTAAAACAGATAATTGATCACGAACAACTGCAAGTGCTTCCGTATTTCCTAAAAACATCATTTGAATGGAAAAGAAGCTTTCTAACTTTGGCAAACGAGAAATCTTTGAAATAACTGCACCTACTTTATCAATAATCCAAGTTAAGATTCCGAAATAAGATAAAATATCGAAAAAAGTAATAACAAAAATGATAGGAAGTAATGCACTAAAGAAGAAATCAATGTGTGGACTGTCCATAGCTGAAGGAAATGCAAATCGAATTCCTTCATTCGCACATGCCAGTAGCCAACTGAAAAATGACGCAATTTTATTAATGATAATACTGCCGAGCTTCGTGCCTAACATAAACCATGTAATAAAGAGTTCCAATATGATTAGAATAACGATCGGTCTCCATTTTATATGTTTTTTATTAGGCGAACATAGAAAAACGATTAATATGACAACGAAAATCCCTAACATATTTAATATGAAATGCATCTCAACAACTCCTTGAGAGTTATTATTTGTATATAAAAAAGCTCCTATTCTTCCTAATTTAGAATGAGTGTATTTCAATTTATATTTTTATGAATTCTAAAAAATTAGAAGGGATAATTCGATAAAAATAGAATTTAATTTATAACAAACAAGGAGGGGATGGAATGGAAGTCTTTCACGTAACGAGTAGAAAGAGGGAAACGTACAACGTTCAAATAAAGTATTCGATACTTTTCGAATGTGCACTAGGCATTGCAGCAATTACTCATAAGAGATTAATCGATACTCTTGAAAAGTCTCAAAGTGAATGGGAAGAAATTAGACAATCATTAACAGAAGAAATGAGAGAGCACTTACAGTTTGTTGAAGAGCATAATACGTGGAAAGCATTGCTTCAGTTATTGTATGAAGGAGAATTTCAGGATTTATCACAGTTTCATGCTAAAATCGATTCGATTTCAGAAGAAGATTTGAAGTATATATGTTTACCGTTTTTAGGCGAGAAGTATGAAGAGAAAAGACATTTAGCAGCAAGTGGAGACGTAATTGCAATACATGAACTAATGGAACTGACACATGATCATCCGTTTTTCTCCGCGTATATTCGTTTTATATGTGATGTTCATGTACAATTGCTGAAATCTCATTTAATCGCTGTTATGACAGGGTGGTATGAGAGTGTTATTCAGAGAGAGGAAGAGCAAATACTAACAATATTAAAACGAGATTATGAAGCGAAAAATGAAATGAATAAAAAGATGAGACCAGAAGAGTTTGTCGAGTGGGCGACTGGCGGTGTGAACTATATGCCAGAACCAAGTGTTCACAACGTACTTCTTATCCCACAAATGACATACAGACCGTGGAATATTGAGGCGGATATTGAAGATACGAAAGTATTTCATTACCCAGTAGCAAACGAAAGCATCCATCCTGAAGATCCGTATGAACCGAATTATTTTTTAGTCCAAAAACATAAAGCACTCGGGGACGAAGCGAGATTACGTATTGTAAAAATGTTGTTTGAAAAAGAACGAACATTGCAGGAAATTACAGAAAGACTGCAACTCGGTAAGTCGACTGTACACCATCATTTGAAATTGTTACGTGCTGCGAAGTTAGTTGATATACATGATGGGAAATATGTATTGAGAAAGAAAGCAGTACAGTTGTTAGCGAAAGAATTAGATGCGTTTTTAAATAGATAATATACAACAAGAATGTACATAAAAGGAGGAATATAAAAGAAAAGTTGGTGTATGAAATTGAAAAATATATTGAAAAACCGTTCGTTCTTTTATTTGTGGATTGGCAGTGCAATTTCAGAGTTAGGTGGGGCTTTCGGAACGTTATGTAATTCGATTCTTGTTTACGAATTAACAGGATCAAAAACAGCGTTAAGTAGTATGTGGCTACTATACTTTATTCCATCTCTTATACTACAACTAATAAGTGGCCCATTTATTGATAAATGGAGCCGGAAGTGGATTATGATTTTTTCGCAATGGATGCGGGCTTCGGTTTTCTTACTGCCATTAGTCATGTTACTTACTAACAGTATAGAAGTATGGCATGTGTATGTCGTACAAATAATAATCGGGCTTATTACGCCGCTGTATACACCTGCAAGTCAAGCAATTACACCGAGCATTGTAAGTGAAGAGCAACTTCAAGATGCAAATGCGTATATTGATGGAATGGCTCGTCTTATGATGTTTCTTGGGCCCGTATTAGCCGGAGTAGTCATTCATTTGATTGGAACAGAACTTACATTATCTTTCGTATGTATTTGTCTATTTGTTAGTGGTGCGTTATTACTTAATATAAAAGAAAAGAGAACAAAACAACCTATTCGGAAAACATGGCTAGAACAGTTTCTTCACGGTTTTACATATTTTTTCACAAAACCAGTTATCGTTTGGCTCGGTGTCTTTCTTACTTTCGTGCAATTTGGAGTGGGGGTAACGTTGGTTACAAATCTTCCTTATATAAAAGATGAGCTTTCAGCAGGGTATGCGGAGTTTGGTTATTTTATGGCTGGTTTCCCGTTTGGCTATGTAATTGGATCTATATTAGTTGGTAAAGTAACATATAAAAGCCGGCGTATACTTATGCTTGGTGGATTGTTTATAGGAGGACTAACATACATTTCTCTAGGGTTCAATCATAGTATAGTAATTGCGGTGCTCATTGAAGTAGTTGCAGGCATTTGTATTTCATTTTTCAATGTTCATAACACAACAATATGCCAACAAACAGTACCAAACAATATGATAGGGCAAGTATTTTCAGTGCGTTTATTTTTCATACGATCCGCTATGCCATTAGGTGTGTTATTAGGGGGAATACTGAGTGAAATGTGGGGAGTAAGAGCGCTATTTTTAATCATAGGTGCAATTATATGTGTTACTTCTTTAATAGGAATATTACTTCCGTATTTCAAATTTTTAGATGAGGCAGTTGAAGAGAAAATAGCATAATTCAAATAATTAAAACTTTTTAATTGAAAATAATTATCATAATCAACTATAATAGAAGAATACTAGTATTCGCATTATAAAGAGGGAGTGGGATTATATGTTTATCGAAACGAAAACATTTACAGTAAAAGAAGGTACATCAAATATAGTTGTAGAACGTTTCACTGGAGAAGGTATTATTGAAAAATTTGAAGGCTTTATCGACTTAAGTGTTCTTGTGAAAAAAGTAAGACGCGGCGACGAAGAAGTAGTCATTATGATTCGCTGGGAATCTGAAGAAGCATGGAAAAACTGGGAAACAAGTGAAGAACATTTAGCAGGGCATAGAGCGAGTCGTGGTAAACCAAAACCAGATCATATCATTAACGTTGATCACGCAGTTTACTATGTGAAATCATCGAAAGCGGCTTATCAACAGTCGTAATATATATGTAAAGGTAGAGGATATTTGTTTATTAATAAACAAATATCCTCTTTTTTGATTTATAGTAAAATATGGATGTGATATATGTTTAATTGTTTAGTTATAAATGGTGGTAAATGAAGTGAAAAAAATATTACTAATGACAGTTTTAGCAACGACTTTATTATCAGCATGTAGTAATAATAATGTGAAAGAAGAAGTATCTAAGAATAAGGAAGAAAAACGTGAAAGCAGTGTAAAAATAGTAGAGCGGCAGGAGTATATCATTATTGATCAGAAGTATAATGATATAATTCTAAAAGATGCTAGCTCAAATAAAGAAGATAGTGTAAAAGTAAGTTTAAATGATTTAAATCCAACAAAATGGGAGGCACCTGTAAGAAACGGTATCCTAGATATAGGTGATCATATTTCTTTGGAAAAAGAAGAGGATAAATATACACCTACATTAGTAAAAGATCTTGTTGGTGAAATAAAGTATGATGGTACAATTAAATATAAAATTTTAGAAGCAACTAATAAATCAGTAAAGTGGTTTCCGCTAAATAAAGAGAACAATGGAGGATTTGTTCCGCCAGAGATGGTAAAAGTAGTGAATGCTTCGAAAATAAAAGCTGGAGATATTGTTACGATTCAAGATAAAACAAAAAGTAGTAAAGACGCAATGGTATATAAACTGACAATTGTTGAATAAGTATGTAGAAGATTAAAGGTATGAGAGAAGTAACATATATAGGTAACGAATAGCTCCATAATAATATGTTTGGAGGTTACAAATGTTAGACGCACAAATATTTATTAAACATGAACAACATAAAAAATTAGTGCAAACAATAGTAGCTGAAATTTTATCTATGGATAAGGTAAATGGATGTATGCTTATCGGATCTGTTGCAAGGGGTGATGCATATCCTGATTCGGATTTGGACTTATATATTCTTTTAGAAGATGGGCAAAAGAATAAATTTCATTCTGAAATGAGAGGAAAAATTTTAGTTGAATATAAGTATGCAGACGTTAATCAAATATTAGTAAACTTTAAAAACAATCCGATGGAACTATACTCATTTTTAGAAGGGGAAATTTTATTTGATAAAAGCGGTGAGTTGAAAAGGTTAAAGGAAATAGCTACATATGAATTTGAAAACTATCGTATTTCTAGCGACAAAGTGAAAGGTATTTCTCATTGGTTGCATAGTTCACTCATTAAAATTCAGTCTGCTTTGAAAGAAAATGATGAGTTAAAAGCTTCATACATAGTTCATACGTCAACTTGGACATTATTAGAAGGGATATGGGCTGTTAATAATAAGCCAGTACCGCCAGTTGGTTCTGTTTTAAGGTATATTCAAACGTTACCGAATAAGCCCATTCATTTAGATTCATTACTTAATAAACTATTTTTAGGAGATACAACAGAGCGCATTCCTTCAGCAACTTTCTTGATTGAGTGGGTTTTTCATAATTTAAAAAATAAATAATGTGGACATTTTCTATAGGTAAATTAATATTCTACGTCGAACGTTCTATGTAATTGCAGTCATTAAAAAAACGTTCTAGGCTATAGAAAAAAGTATTAGACTATAAAGCATAGTCTTAGACGGAACGCTTGAATATCTTACCTTACATATTTAAGTGTTATGAAAATGAGTCTACATACCCTCTGCGTAAAAGGAGATGAGTGAATGAAGTTAAATCATTTGAATTTATGTGTTGATGATTTATCAGAAGCGAGACATTTCTTTGAAACATTTTTTGATTTTCAATTTTTGGAGCAAAAGGGAAAGGCACTAGTAGTAATGAGTGATGAGAGTGGATTTATACTTGTGCTAAGCGATCCAAAAGCATTTAAGGGAAATAAGGAAGTGATGTATCCTGAAGCTTTTCACATTGGTTTTTTAGTGGATACTTCAAGTGAAGTTGATCAAGCGTATAATCGTTTAGTAGCTGGTGGCATTGAAATAGACAAGGAACCTTATTCAGTGAGAGGTAGTAGTTATGGTTTTTATTTTACAGTATTTAACGGTTTATTAATTGAAGTGTCCTGCCTTGACTATAAAGATGGTAAGAAAGTTCAATAACAATCAACAAGAGTAATTGTTTGAAGGTGTAAAGCAAGCCCCTTATCCAGTTTGGAAAGGGGCTTGATCATTTTAAGGGACATAAAAGTAAAAATAAACGGATTTTAGTCAGGAAAATGGTTTGTGAGACAGCTTCGTTATTAATCTATCTTAATTTCAAATTCAAGTACAGCTTGATCTTTCCTAAACGGCATATTGAGTTCTTTGAATCGTAAACTTATTCCAGACAAATTATCAGGAAGGGCAGGAGATACAACGAAATGATGATTTAAATGTCCATCTGTGCCACCACCGCCTTCTGGCCAGCAGTCATATGTATCATCTATTGATAATTGGAAGAAGCTATGTGGCTTATTTTCATTAAAAGCCTCATTCGTAGAATCCCAATCGCTATATAAATAAACTACACTAGCATTTGCATATTGCCGAATAAAAGTTACGGTATACATAATGCCTTTATGTTCATAAGCTTTAAAAACAGGTATATGTTTTTTAAAATTAGTTGGTTCAACGCGAGGTTTAAATTCTGTTTCGTCCATCATGGAAGAAAATAATGAATTTAGATAGTCTGGATAAAATCCGTATTGCTTTGCCCATTTATAAATCGCTTCATCATGTGGAAAACCTGGGTCACCACCTGAAAGTTCTTTTCGTTCTTTTAATAGGGCGCAAATTTTTTCATCGATAGTATATAATTTTTCATCGTAATAATCAGTAGGGCGTTCAAAAGATATTCTTTGCATAATCATTCCTCCTTTTCTTTATTTTAACAAAAAAAGAAAGGTCGTTACATTTATAATATAGATATTAAGTGTAAATTTAGTAGAGAACGCTGATTATAGCAGTAAATTATTAGAGATGTATCGTTATATTAAGAAATGGAGGAAAGTGTTTTATAGATTAAGTGAAAATCTAAAATCATTCTTTAGAGAATCAAGTAGGTTTTTCATATGGTACAGTACGAAACTATTATAAATAGTACAGTGATATAAATAGGAGGTTACCGCTATGACAGCTGTTTTTAAAGATATGGCGTTCCAGCTAAAAACGGAACGACTCGACCTGAATATGTGGGAGGAAAATGATGCGGTCTGGCTGAGAAAGTTAATTGGTGAACGTGGTGTAGACATGCCAACCGTTGAATCTGTTCGTAGCGATCTTATTGAGAAGCGCAAGAAAGCAGCTGAAAATGGTATTTCTCTTCTTACTATACGTAGGCGAGACGAAGGGGATTTCATCGGGTACTGTGGCTTAATCATTGGGCGTTCCACGCTTGAAGAGCCGGAGATTGCATACGAATTGTTCCAATATGCTCATCGTAATGGTTATGCAACAGAGGCAGCATCAGCTGTGCTGGAGGCTGCGATTGCTACGGGTCGCCATAGACTTTGGTCTACTGTAGGCGCTTGGAATACTGCGTCTTTCCGGGTATTAGAAAAGATAGGATTTAAGCGGCATCACAGTACGTGGGGTGAGCGCGGTGAAATTGTATGGAACGTACGTGATTTGTAGAAATCTAATCAAATTCGGAACGATAAAAAATATACAAGAAAGCCCATATGTTAGATTACTTAGTAATCTAACATATGGGCTTTTCCTTATAGTAAATATTGATTTTGTTTATATTTTAGCTTAATTTTTTACATCTTCAAATAATTGGAGCGCCTCTTTCACATTCAATCCATTCTTCACAATACCATGTATCGCTTGAATCATCGCAGCAGGATGTTCAGACTGCCATATGTTTCGGCCCATATCTACGCCGATTGCACCTTCTTGCAGCGCATTGTACGTAATGTTTAATGCGTCTTCAATTGAATCTAGTTTTGGTCCACCAGCGATGACGACTGGGGCAGGGCAAGTGCTCGTTATTTTTTCGAATCCTTCGCAGTAATACGTTTTTATAATGTCAGCGCCCATTTCAACACAAACGCGAGAAGCGAGTGCGAGAAAACGAGCTTCACGTTTTTGTAGTTCTTTTGCAACAGCGGTAATGCCGAGAACTGGCAGACCGTAATCGTGAGCTTCTGAAACTACATTTGCGAGATTCGTAACTGTTTGTGTTTCATAGTCTGATCCGACAAAAACAGAAACACCGACGCCAATTGCGTTTTGTTTTACTGCTTCTTTTACAGGTGTAACAATTGTTTCATTCGCTAAGTCTTTACCGACGACTGTAGCTCCGCCTGATACACGCATAACCATTGGCGTGCTGCAGTTTTCTGGAATACAGGAGCTAAGTACACCGCGCGTTAAAAAGAGGGAATCCGTGTAAGGAAGTAAGTTTTTAACAGTCTCAAGTGGTTGTTCTAGCCCGTGAATTGGTCCTAAAAAGTAGCCGTGATCTATCGCTAACATAACCGCTCTGCCATCAGGTAAAATTGTATTTAATCGATTTTTAAATCCCCAAGTCATTTGAAATCACTCCTTCGTTAATGTTGGATTTTTCGTTTGTACCGTATCTTTATTTGGTAAATGTGGTGACTTTATAAAAACTGCTTTAAAAGGTTTGTCAGAATGGTTAATAAGATAGTGAGACTCATGAGGGCGAACTTGCAGGACATCACCTTGTTTAATCGGAACTCTTTCGTTATTTATATAGAAATCTATTTCACCTTCTAATGCATAAAAGACTTCCTCGCACGTCGTATGGTAATGGTTTTGAAACTCTTGTCCAGGCTGAATGACAACAAGACCAAGATCAATATTCGGGCCTTGTATTAAATATTTCGGCCCGTTATCACCGAAGCGATAGGAGAAATCATTTTCATTCGCTTTTAACATACATTTCACTCCTTTATGTAATATGTTACAGTGCACCAGGTGCAATCCACATATGTGTGGTGAGCCCTTTATCAGCTAAAGCGAGCTGACTGACATACACAGTTTTCCATGTTTCATAGAACTCTTTATATAGTTCGTGATTTTCAGTAATTGGCTCGAATGTGTTTTCCCACTGTACAAACTGTTCGGCAGTTTCTTCCATAGATGAATATATGCCAGCGCCAACTCCAGCAGCAATCGCAGTTCCTAAAGCAGCTGCTTCTTTTACAACTGGTACTTTTACAGGGATACCGAGTACGTCTGATAGAATTTGTGGCCATAGTTTTCCTTTAGCGGCACCGCCAGCAAAAATGACTTCAGAAGGGAATGTCCCTGTAAGATTTTCTATTAATTTTAAGTTACCAAGTGTAACGAAGGCGGCATTTTCTTCAATAGCACGGAACAGTTCTTTCTTTCCGCATTTGTCAGCGTCTAAACTTAAATTTAAAAAAGAAGGTGCAGCATGACGCCAAGAAATATAGTTCATAACGTTTGAAAAAGTAGGGATAATGCCATGTGAACCGACCGGTACATCTTTCGCTTGTTCTTCTAATAATTCATAAGCATCTACACCGAGTTTGTCAGCAAGTTTCTTTTCCTCTTGGCAAAAAGCGTCTCGAAACCAGCGCATAACAAGGCCTGGGAAAAAGGCAATCGTTTCATATTGCCATAGGTTAGGTGCGACGTGACAATTTACGCGAATTAAAGCATGTGGATCTATTATTGGTTCTGTAACATTCACTTCTTGTTGCCAAAAACTACCTCCGCATATGAATGTTTGATTAGGCTTCACGACTCCCGTTCCGAGTGATGCCATTTGAGCATCTCCGCCCCCGGCGACGACAGGAATTCCTTCACGTAATCCAGTTAATGCTGCAGACTCTTTTGTAACGTTGCCAATTACTGTACCGGCTTCATTTACTGTTGGTGAAAATGGTAAAGTTAGACCGCACTCCTTAGCGATATCGTTATCCCACAATCTATTTTGTAAGTCGAAAATACCGGACGTACATCCGTTTGAGGGATCAATTTGCAGTACGCCGCTTAATTTATATAAAATCCAATCGTTTAACATCGTAAAAGAATGAATATTGCTATAAACGTCTGGTTCATGTTTTTTAATCCAAAGTAGGCGGGGTAAAGCACCTAATGAAAAAGTTTGCCCAGATTTTCTGTATAAATCTTCTTCAAGATGTGAGCGGATTTCTTTTAGCTCACTAACTTCAGCGGATGCACGGCCATCAACATTTGCACATGCCCATATTTCTTGCCCATTTTTATCATATAAAACAAAACCTTCCCGCATACTAGTAGCACTAATAGCTTGAATAGAAGAGGGAGAGACATTACTTCTTTGTAAAACTTCTTTCGTGCACTGTTGTACTAGCTTCCAGTTTTCTATTACATCAAAATTCATAGAACCTGGGTAACGAGGATCCGTTTTATGAACCCATTCTTTTTGACTGACCGCAATTTGATTGCCATGTAAATCAAAAAGAACAGCTCGAATGCTTCCTGTACCAGCATCGAAAGCTAATAAATGAGACATATTAACAATCACCATCCTTTCGTAATAAGGAGAGGGCCGTTTCCTCATCGGTAATTAATGTATGAATGAACTTTCCTTGTAAGGCGCCATAAATTGCATCTATCTTTTCTGTGCCTCCAGCAACACCGACGACATGCTTCATTTTGCGTAGAATCGAGAGCGGTGTACCAATAAGGCGGCTGTGATGCGGGAGGTTTAATAAATCACCATCCGTATTATAAAACTGCCCTAAAATATCGCCCGCCCCGTTTTGACTACGAATATATGTCATTTCTCGTAGCGTTAACTTTTCTTCTTTTACAATAGTTGCATCTAGAGATAAGCCGCCAATACCAACAACTGCTGTATGAGCAAGTGAAGCGACATGAAGCATATCTTTTACACTCGGTTCTGATAGAATACTTTGTGCCATTTCGGTTGTAGATGCTAGAAACGGCGTAGGGATAATGTGAAGATCGCCTTGCATGTGGTGTAAATAGTTTTGTTTTCTCGGGAGATAGTGATTTACTCCGCCTGTTAGCGTTATGATTGAAAGATTAATAGAACTATCAAAATGAATGTTTTCTAGCATTTTGCTAATTGTTTCTCCCCAGCCAATGCCAAGTAAATCGCCTTGTTGGAGCTGAGTCTCTAAATATTGTGCAGCAGCTTTTCCGAGAGAAGCGTGATAATTGTCTATTGGAGTAGGGATAATAAAAGCATCTTTTAAGTGGAATTTTTTCATTAGGTCACGCTCGATACTTAAACAGTGTAAACCAGTCCCTTTTACGTGAAATGTAACGATACCTTCACTGCGCGCCTTATCTAATAACCGGACGACTTTATTTCTTGAAATATGAAGAAGTGAAGCGATCTCCTGTTGTGTTAATTGGTCTTTATAATAGTACCAAGCTACTTTCGTTAATAAATTCTCTTCAAAGTTTAGCTGTGTCATACTCTTCATCCCTTTCAACAATTGACCACTGCTTAAACATATGTGCCGTATATTTTGTTTATTCCAGTTGAAACTTTACTCCGTGGAGTTTTTATTCATCCCCGCTGATTATTAGTCCGACTCTCACCTAACTTCTTTGTTCAAGCCGAATATTGTGATGGGAATCTTACTGCACATTACTGCTGGATAAATAGTTGGGTGAAAAGAATGTGCAAACTCTTTATCAGTAGGGGAAAGCTTCGCAGTAAGGAGATTGGGAAACATGAATGTAGAGGGAAGTTCTCCCGATAAGGAAAATGTTTAGCTGAAAGTTAATATTGGATTGTCGTTTTTGGTCGTTAAGTCGATATTCATTGTCGAATCGCTGATATAATTTCATTCACAATAATTCTTTGTCAGAGAAATAAAAAAACGTCCGAATATATCGGACGTTTTTTTATTTCTTCATTAATTATGAACCGTTTCTTTTTCGTTTAATCCAAGCGTACGACCTGTAGAAGTGTGAAGGTCTTGGAACAATCGTGGATTCTCTGTTAGCGAAATGCCATAAGAAGGAATCATTTCTTTTATTTTTTCTTCCCATTCTACCATGCGGCTTGGGAAACATTTTTCTAATACTTCAAGCATGACGTGAACGGCAGTAGAAGCACCTGGTGATGCACCTAGTAATGCAGCGATTGAGCCGTCAGCGGCACTTACAACTTCTGTACCGAATTGAAGTGTACCTTTACCACCAGCATCAGTATCTTTAATGACTTGCACACGTTGCCCAGCAACTACAATATCCCAATCTTCACTTTTCGCGTTCGGAATGAATTCGCGTAATTCTTCCATACGTTTTTCATGTGATAACATAACTTGCTGAATTAAGTATTTTGTTAATCCCATTTCTTTTACACCAGCAGCTAACATTGTTAAGACGTTATTTGGTTTTACAGAACCAATTAGGTCAAGGTTTGAGCCAGTTTTTAAGAATTTAGGTGAGAATCCTGCGAACGGTCCAAAGAGTAAAGCTTTTTTATTGTCTATATATCTCGTATCAAGGTGAGGTACAGACATTGGCGGAGCGCCAACTTTAGCTTTACCGTATACTTTCGCATGATGTTGCTCTACAACTTTTTGGTTTTTACATACCATAAATAGTCCACTTACTGGGAATCCACCGATATGTTTTGATTCAGGGATACCGGTCTTTTGTAGTAGAGGTAGGCTACCGCCACCGCCGCCAATAAAGACGAATTTTGCAGTATGATGCTCAATTTTACCACTATTCATATCGTGTACTTTTACTTCCCATAAACCATTTTTCGTGCGTTTAATATTTTCCACACTATGTTTGTAATTTAGTTCAACATTTTTCGTTTGTAAGTAATCAAACAACATACGTGTTAATGCACCGAAGTTAACATCTGTTCCAGAGTCAATTTTCGTTGCGGCCATCGGTTCGTTTGGTGTACGACCATCCATAATGAGTGGAAGCCATTTTTTTAATGTTTCAGGAGCATCGGAAAATTCCATACCTTGAAACAGTGGATTTTTTGAAAGCGCTTCAAAACGGTTTTTTAGAAACTCAACATTTTTATCACCTTGTACTAAACTCATATGAGGTAGAGGCATAATGAAATCTTGTGGATTACGAATTAATTTGCTTTTTACAAGATATGCCCAAAATTGTCTTGAAAGCTGGAATTGCTCATTCACTTTTACAGCCTTACTAATATCTATAGATCCGTCAGATTTTTCGGAAGTATAGTTCAGTTCGCATAGCGCAGAATGCCCTGTACCTGCATTATTCCATTCATTAGAGCTTTCTTCCCCGGCACTTGCGAGTTTTTCAAAAACTTTAATTTCCCATTCAGGTGCTAATTCTTTTAGTAATGAGCCTAACGTTGCACTCATAATTCCTGCACCAATTAAGATAACGTCTGTTTTTTGCTGCATGTTGCTCATGATAATCTCTCCATCCCCTATATTGGCAAAAAAGAGTAGGTGTTTACTTGTATCTAAGCCGTAAAAAGAAAACACCGCCTAGGCCCCACCTAGGTATTTACCTTTTTTGTCTCAATTGTATAACCATCTCATACTCTATTATAATAATTAATAGACTAAAATATCTAGTGTTATCTGATAATTTTAAACTATTTAACGTTTTATTTGCCAAAATTCTTATTTAACAAGCACTTTTCAGTTAATGAATAGAAAAAAATTACAGTTTGAAATTATCTCGAAAAAGCTTACGTATCCTGAATTGGATAGAAAAGATTCCTTTTTATGGAATTTTTGTGTTATTAATTGTATGATTATTCTGTTAAATTAAAAGGAGGGATACCAATGCGTACACAAGAACAAATCGCAAACTTATTTCGAAATTTTTCAATAACGGAATGTAAAGGGTCAAGTAACTTGTATGAATACTTATCTATAAAAATTGCTGAAGATGATGAAGTGCTTACACTATCTTCCTACGCTCAAGTAGGCCAACCAGTTCCAAACTTATTATTAGGCGCAGTACATTATTTATTACTAGCAGGGAAAGAACATCATTTAAAAACGTATTATAGAAGCTTAGTTGAAAATGTTAATACGGATTTAGATCAAGCTTTTGATCACTTTAAAGATTTCTGTAAAATGTACCGAGAAAAAATTATTACTTTGTTACAAACGAAACTTGTTCAAACGAATGAAGTAAGACGATGTGCGTACTTATACCCAAGTTTCTGTTACATATTTAATAAAGTGAAAAAGCCGTTAGCGTTAATCGAAATTGGTACAAGTTCTGGATTACAACTCTTCTGGGATCAATATAGCTATTCGTACGGAACAGATGAAATATACGGAAATATAAATTCGAACGTACAATTAAGTTCTGAAATAAGAGGGAAGAAGATGCCTCATTTTCTAAAAGAAAGTCCATCTGTCGTAGAAAGAATCGGACTAGACTTACATGTAAATGATTTACATAGTGATGAAGATTATTTATGGCTACGTGCACTCATTTGGCCGGAACATAAAGAAAGACTTGAAATGTTTGATCAAGCCGCATCTTTAGTGAAAAATGAATCTGTCCAATTAATAGAAGGAGACGGTGTTGAGCTATTACCATCTATTATTGAACAAATAAGTGAAGATGCGATAATCTGTATTTTCCATACACACGTCGCAAATCAAATACCTGAACAAGTAAAACGTAAGCTAGAAAAACAAATACAAGAAATCGGCGCAAAACGTGATGTATTCCACCTATATAACAACATGTGGGACCGGGACCTTCATATTGATTATTATATTAACGGAAACGAATATCGTGAAACGGTTGGAGAAACAGAAGGGCATGGGAGATGGTTTAGCTGGAAACTTGGGAATGAGACACTTTGTTAATATTTGAGAAATTTTTATTTTCAAGAAATTAGATAATGAAATTCCAGAAAAATGAAAGTAACTAGTTACTTTCATTTTTCTTTTGTGATAATATGTTAGTAATTACTTACTAACATATTGGATGGAGGAATAAAGATGGGGAAATTAACAGCACGAGAAAAAGTTATGGAAGCTGCTACGTTATTATTCGGGGAAAAGGGGTATACAGCGACAACAATTCGTGAAGTGGCAGAAAAAGCTGGGGTAAGCGAGTTAACGATATTCCGTAATTTTAAAAATAAGGAAAATTTATTTAGAGAGAGTATTATTTTACGGACGACACCAGTGGCTTTGTTAGAGGAAATTGAAGAACAATTTACTGGTGATTTACATAAGGACCTTACGAAAGTGGCAGAAACATATATTCAAACCAATTTGCCAAAGCTGAACTATATTTGGGCTGCATTAATAGAATCAAGACAAAATAGTGAAATGAAAACATTACTACACGAGTTGAATTCACATTTAGTAGATCACCTAGAAAATTATTTAAAGCAACTTGGAGAGAAAGGACACATTTCCCCGTGTAATTACCGTGTAATAGCGAATATGTTTTACGGACAACTGTTTTTATACATTATGAACGTTAGTATAACGGAAGAAGAAATTCAGTTAGAAGAATATATAGAGACGTGTGTAAATTTATTTATGAATGGAATTTCAAATAAAGAAAACGAATAGGGGTGGGAGAATTGCGGAATACATTTGCATTAATAGCTTTAATTGCAGGTTTTTTTATGGCAATTTTAGATTCAAATATTGTGAATATCGCATTACCAGAAATGACAAAGACATTTCATTCGTCAATTGATACAATTTCATGGATTGCTAATAGTTATAACGTCGCCTTTGTATCGTGTTTATTAATTGCAGCACGTCTTGCGGACCAGTTTGGTCGCAAGAAGCTGTATATTATTGGTTTATTGGGGTTTTCTGTTAGTTCGTTTATGTGTGGTATAGCCACTTCTTTTCATACATTAGTAGCTTTTAGGGTAATACAAGGAATTTCAGCCGCAGTTATCGTACCAGTTGCTATGCCATTAGGCCTTAATTTAGTACCGAAAGAGAAACAAGGTATGATAGGAGGTATCATGGGAGCTTTTGGGGGATTAGCAGCGGCAATTGGCCCTTCACTTGGAGGTATTTTAACTCACAAATTGAATTGGAGTTGGGTGTTTTTTATTAATATACCAGTTGGTATTTTATCTTTCATCTTCGTGATTCTTTGTATTAAGGAATCCTATGATCATGCTGCAAGCTCTAAAATAGATTGGGCAGGTATGATTACTTCTGCATCTGCACTATGCTTACTCGTATATGCACTCATACAAGTAAATACAAATCATTTAAGCATGATAAGCTTAATACTTCTTTTTATGCTCTCACTCATAGGTTTTATATTATTTTTTATTATTGAAAAGAAAAGTGAAAATCCAATGTTGCCATTAAAGTTATTCACAAATAAAGAGTTTTCAATCTCGAATTTTTCTTTATTCTTTGTTGGAATGGGATTAATGAACTTTTTGTTTATACTTGCTTTTTATTTCGTTCAAGTAGGAGGTATGACTGAATTACAGTCAGGTTTAATAATTAGCACGCTAGCGATAGTTTCAATGATTGTTACATCAGTAGTGACACCAATTGCAGCAAAGCGGGGAAGTTCATTAATAGGTAGTGTAGGACTACTAATATTTATCATAGCATCATATTTATTTAGTCAAATAGACTCCACCTTTACTACATGGGATTATATTTGGCGATTAATGATTGTGGGGATTGGAACTGGCTGTACAATAGCACCGTATACAACAACGGCAGTTTTAAGTGTGCCAATTGAAAATTCAGGCGTTGCTACAAGTGTATGTAATATTTCTAGAACAGTTGGAGGTATTGTTGGGGTAGCGATTCTGGTGATGTTTTTGAATCATCAGTTGTTAGTTGAAAAAGAGAAGATAAATAAGGAAGTAGTGACTATGATTAAAAATAGTGATTTGTCAAATTTAGAAAAGGTACAAGTAGTGCAAGCGATAAATAAAAAACAGCAAATCGACTTAAAAACTGATGAGGAGGGCAAAATTTACAAACAACTAAATGCGGAATATAAGAAAGGAACTATTCGTAGTTATAATTTAGCATTTTTAATCGGAGCTACTATATTTTGTCTCGCATTGATTTTTAATATAGTAAGAGTCTTAATAGATAAGAAAATAAGTAAAGAAGTAAAATCTTATGTTTTGTAAATATTATTATATAAATTAAAAGATATTGTTCAAACTGCTAAATATAACATGAATGTTTATTTAGCAGTTTGAACAATATTAAAACAGTTAAAAAGGCGGAATACTTTGCGGGAAGTTAAAAACATTTTTCGGATCATATTTTGCTTTTACTTCCATTAATCGGTCAAAGTTGCAACTGAAGTATGCATCTGGCCAATATTTAATGGATAGGTCGGGAGTATTAACGTATACACCTTTTGTAAATGGCAGCATTGCTAAGCGAAAGTCTTCCACCCATCGAATACTTGCAGCAGCACCTTCTGGTTGCCCCCAAGTGGCGAAGATTGACATATTTGATAGTGCTTTTCGGTAATAATAAGCAGTCGCTTCATTTGGTACTTCAGCAACAGCCCCGCCTAATCCGTGGAAAAATACGGAGGTGGTGGCATGGGGAGGTGAATTTTTAATAAAGTGATCAATTATGGATAGGCCTTCTTCTGGTAGGAGTTCATATACATATGGACCAACACTTTTAAAGGGTAAAGGTGTTGCAGGTTGCTTTTCGGCTATTTTCGCTGCTGCTTCTGCCCATGGTATTTCTTCTATAGTTACTTGTAATGGTGAACCGGCGTTTAATAATGGCTGTAGCAGTACCTGCAATTCTTGAACAGAGCCGAGAAATACACCTTGCATTAATAAAGATGGTTCGAACTCTGCAGACATGAAAAGAGTAGTTGTAAGTCGTTTATCAGCGCAAGGTAGTGTGTAAGTTTGCCAAGTGTTTATTACGTCTTTTAAATCGGATATTCCCCAGCTTATTTCTGCAAAGCCTACCGTATTAATTTTATGTGTTCGAAATTTGAACGAAGTACATATGCCAAAGTTTCCACCACCAGCACCTCGTGAAGCCCAAAAGAGGTCAGAGTTACACTTTGTATTAGCACGTATTACACAGCCGTTTGCGTCTACCATTTCAAATTCAATTAAATGATCGAGAGTTAATCCAAACGGACGGGAGAGAATGCTATGTCCGCCTCCTAAAGTAACACCTGCAATACCAGGTGTCGGACAAACTCCACTTGGCACAACTAATCCTTCAGCTGCAAGTGTTTCAATTAAAGAAATGTTCCTCCAGCCTGTTCCGATTGTTACAGTCTCACTTTTGTGATCTATTTCTAATTGTTTCATTTCACTTACATCAATTACAAGGCCAGCATTACTAACGGATAATGCCTCATAATTATGACGTCCAGAGCGCATACGCATAGGGATGTTATGTAGCCTCGACCAGCGAACAGCATTCACTACATCTTGCGTATTTTGAGCAAAGACAATGATTAACGGGAATTTGTTAAAGAATGTGTTGAACTCCTCACGAGCTGAATTATAGTCCGGATCATTAGATGTAACGATACGACCAGTAAGTTCGATTTTTGGATTACTCATTTTCTCTTTCTCTCCTTGTTACAAAATAAAATGCTTACAATTTGGAAAAGCAGTAAGTAAACAATGACTATACTTTAAGATTAAATGAAGAAAGGAAGGGGAATATTCCGATAAAGAAAAAGGCAGTGCTTCATATATGTAGCACTGCCTTTTTGTAATTATATATATGTACTCAAAATCTCCCCAGGCAATACATCAATCTCCCAAACTTTTTCAAATATAAAAACTACATTTATAAAAGATTAACAAAAGTAATTGTTAATCTTTGGTTAGTATCGTACATACAATATGTAATTAAGTAAGTGTACTATAGAGCGAATACAGAAAAGGGTGAATGAAGCATATGAATTCATTTGAGCAAATGATGTACGTTGGTGTCATTATGTCTATTGTACTATCCGTATTGATTTTGGGCTCTTTATATTATAATCCTCGTCTTTCGTTAACTGATTATCCAAAAGATATTCAAAAGGTAGTTTTTCCAAAATCGATTCATGAAAAAAAGCAAACGATTTACTTTAATATCATATATAATGCTATTCTTTTCGGTACTCCTTTCGTTTCTACATATATACTGCATAAACATGAAAAATTATTATATGTTGATGCCTATTTACATAGTTTTGGTATTTTAATGATTTTTAATTTAGTAGATTTATTTATAATTGATTGGCTAATATTTTGCTGGATTACCCCGAGATTTGTTGTTATTCCTAGTACAGAAGGGATGAAGGGATATAAAGATTACAAGTTCCATTTAAGAGGGGCTATAGTAGGTACTCAATTTTTGGCAATTGTAAGTTTGTTTTTGGCTGGAATTGCAACAACTATTTAGTGTGAAGAAGGGCATAAAACGTTTATAGAAAATAAGGAGACTTATAATATATAGAATTAAAAATAAGAATTTGATAGTATTGGAGTGAGGAGTTTTAATAGCAGTATATTAAGTGGTATTGATATACTGTTGCAAATGTTTTGATATTCCATAAAACTTTATAGTTTTATGGAAGCATTTGATAGAATTCAAAAAAATATAATGGAGGCTAATATGAAAAAAGTAATTGGCGCAGCAACAGCAACTATTTTTGGATTGGGAGCTTTTACGACAACTGCTACCGCAGAAACGATCGTAACAGCAGATGTACTCAACGTACGTGAAAAACCGACTACGGAATCAAAAGTTATCGAAAAGGTAAAGGAGGGACAAGAGTTAAAAGTAATAAATACCGAAGATGGATGGTCAAAAATTGATTTAAACGGTAAAGAAGTGTTTGTAAGCTCAGAGTTTACAAAAGATGTGTATCATGTAACAGCGAATTTGTTAAATGTACGCTCTGATGCAAATACAGAATCAGAAATTCTAGGCAGACTGAAAAAAGATGATGTAATTGAATCAACACATCAAGTAAAAGACGGTTGGCTACAATTTGAGTATAAAGGAAAAACAGCTTATGCAAATGTTTCTTTCCTATCAAGTACAGCACCAGTTGAAAAAAAAGCTGAAGAGAAAATGAAGCGAGTAGCAAAAGTACAAAAAACGGTTAAAGCTAAGGAAGAAGTTAAAGCACAAAAAGTAGCAAAGCCTAAGGAAGAAGTGAAAGTACAAGAAGTAGTAAAGCTTAAGGAAGAAGCGAAAGTACAAGAAGTAGTAAAGCCTAAGGAAGAAGCGAAAGTACAAGAAGTAGTAAAGCCTAAGGAAGAAGCGAAAGTACAGGAAGTAGTAAAGCCTAAGGAAGAAGCGAAAGTACAGGAAGTAGTAAAGCCTAAGGAAGAAGTGAAAGTACAAGAAGTAGCAAAGCCTAAGGAAGAAGTGAAAGTACAAGAAGTAGCAAAGGCTAAGGAAGAAGCGAAAGCGCAAGAAATAGCCAAAGCTAAGGAAGAAGCAAAAGCACAAGAAGAAGCAAAAGCCCAAGAAATAGCCAAAGCTAAGGAAGAAGCGAAAGCCCAAGAAATAGCCAAAGCTAAGGAAGAAGCGAAAGCGCAAGAAATAGCGAAGGCAAAAGAAGAAGCGAAAGCCCAAGAAATAGCGAAGGCAAAAGAAGAAGCGAAAGCCCAAGAAATAGCGAAGGCAAAGGAAGAAGCGAAAGCGCAAGAAATAGCGAAGGCAAAAGAAGAAGCGAAAGCCCAAGAAATAGCGAAGGCTAAGGAAGAAGCAAAAGCCCAAGAAATAGCGAAGGCTAAGGAAGAAGCGAAAGCCCAAGAAATAGCG
>NZ_JAGXJT010000006.1:0-302163 GCF_019091205.1 Bacillus sp. GbtcB14 | reverse complement strand
AAGGCAAAAGAAGAAGCGAAAGCCCAAGAAATAGCGAAGGCTAAGGAAGAAGCAAAAGCTCAAGAAATAGCGAAGGCAAAAGAAGAAGCGAAAGCCCAAGAAATAGCGAAGGCTAAGGAAGAAGCAAAAGCTCAAGAAATAGCGAAGGCTAAGGAAGAGGCAAAAGAACGAGAAATAGCAAAGGCTAAGGAAGAAGCGAAGGCCCAAGAAATAGCAAAAGCCAAAGAAATAGCAAAAGCCAAAGAAGAAGCAATAAAGGCAAAAGAAGAGTCTAAAAATAACACACAGTCTGCTAAACGTGAATTAACGGTAGTAGCGACAGCATATACTGCTGATCCAAGTGAAAATGGTACATATGGTGGACGCGTTTTAACTGCGATGGGGCATGATTTAACGGCTAATCCGAATATGAGAATTATCGCAGTTGACCCGAAAGTAATTCCTTTAGGATCTAAAGTATGGGTAGAAGGTTATGGAGAAGCTATCGCTGGTGATACGGGAAGTGCAATTAAAGGAAATCGCATTGATGTTTTAATGGGTTCAAAAAGTAAGGCTATGAATTGGGGAAGACAAACTGTTAAAGTGAAAATTCTATAATACATATATTTTTATAGATAGAAGTCAGTTCTCTTTATTGAGACTGGCTTTTATTTTTTCAAATGTAAAGATTGTTCAATTATAAAAACTGAAATATAAAGTACATAACGAAAATAAGACTGACATATTCTGTCGGTCTTATTTTCGTATTACAACATCATTAAGAATCGCATCAAATATATCTTTTTGCGTCAAGTTATCTGTAAAAATAGCTTCTCTGGTAACTTCAATTGTATCGTGCGGAGTATACCATTTTTCTAGGGAATCCTCACCAAATTCATGTCGTTTGTCCCTTGTGTTATGTCGTCGAATCGTTTCTTTTAACGATAAATCAAAGTAATATGTATAGACGTTTCCTTCAAAAAAATGTATTAATTCTTTCAGCATATCACCATATCTACGACTGTTTAAAATACCTTCTAAAATAATAAAATCACATTTCCCTTTTCCATACTTCGTAATTTCAAATAGTAAATCATGTGATAAGTTCCCTATCGTATCGTGGACTCTTAGCATATCTCTACGTACAACATCTTGTGATACTAAAAGTGTACCTTGTCCAAAATGTTCTTGCAGTTTTTTTGCGATTGTTGTTTTACCACTTGCGGAGTTTCCTCTAAGAATGATTAAAGTTGATTTAAGTATAGGATTAGACATAATGTATTCCCCCAAACAATATTGATTATATAGAAAATTTTAACAAATAAAATGAAGAAAGTGTATAATCAATATGATGGATATTTAAAGTAGGATGCTAGATGGCTGATACATTAAAAAATGCACAATCTATATGGAAACGGACATACTTTCGCTATCTTGAGACAATGAAAGATTTCACAACAAGAAAAAATATAAATAATTAAAAAGAGGTACTATATGCTATTTCAAAAAGAAAATGTGTCGGTTAGGTACGTAATAGAAGATGATGCACCTATTATTTCAAAATGGTTAACAGACCCAGAAGTCCTGCAGTATTACGAAGGGCGAGATAATCCACAATCTGTAGAAATGGTACTGGATCATTTTATACATAATCCAAATAGTCATGAAAAAAGATGTTTAATAGAGTTTGATGATATGCCGATTGGTTACATACAAATGTATCCAATTGATTCTGAGTGGAAAACATTATATGGCTATGAAGAATCACTAAATGTATGGGGAATGGATCAATTTATCGGAGAGCCGACTTATTGGGGAAAAGGAATTGGAACGAAACTTGTTCAGGCAGCAATTACATATATTATGGAGAACACGGGAGCAGAAGCAATCGCAATGGACCCGAAAGTTAATAATGAACGTGCGATAAAGTGTTATGAAAAATGTGGATTTAAAAAGGTGAAGATTTTAAAGGAACATGAGCTGCATGAGGGGAAATTAGAAGATTGTTGGATGGTGGAATACAAACAAAGGGAGCTGCGCGAAATGAAAAAAGCATTAATTGTAATTGATGTGCAAGCTGGGATGTATACAGCTGGAATGTCAGTACATAATGGGGAAAAGTTTTTACAAACATTGCAAGAACTTATTGGAGAATGTCGTTCAAATGATATTCCGGTTATTTATGTCCAACATAACGGGCCTAAAGGTCATCCGTTAGAAAAAGGTACAGATGGTTGGGGAATACATGCGGCGATTGCTCCGCAAGAAGGGGACAGTATCGTTGAAAAGACGACGCCAGATTCATTCCATAAGACAAACTTAGGCGAAGTGTTACAAGAAAAAGGAATTGAACACGTTATTATTTCAGGGATGCAAACAGAGTACTGTGTGGATACGACAACGCGAAGAGCGTTTAGTGAAGGGTATAAAGTAACGTTAGTGAGTGATGCACATAGTACGTTTGATACAGAAGTGTTACGTGCTGAAGACATTGTGAAGCATCATAACGTAGTGTTTGGAGCGTTTGCTGATGTCGTTTCACTAAACGATTTGAAGGTAGAAGCATAAGTAGGAATGGGGCTATCTCTATATGAGGGGCCTCTTTATTATTGGGATTTTTAAAGTGAAATTAAGATAGAAATAAAACGTTACATTGATTTATACATTAAATCTTCGTAGTGTCAGATGTTATATTTTATAGTATATGTCTCTTTATCATTCGGTACTCTATGTATTAAGAAATAAAAAAGATGAGGCGATTCCCGATAAACAATAATTAAATAAGTATGACAACGTGTCATATTTTTCCGTTGACGTATGACACGTTGTCGTATAGTATTGGATTACGCCTAATTGTGACACGTTGTCACTTATTTGATCGGAGGAATAACAATGCCTAAACAAACATTTTTTAATTTAGAAAGAGAAAAAAAAGAACTATTAATTCAGGCAGCGATGAAAGAATTTTCAAGAGTTCCGTTATTCGAAGCATCGATTTCTAATATTATTAAAGACGCCGGAATACCGAGGGGAAGTTTTTATCAATATTTTGAGGATAAAGAAGATGTTTTCTTCTTTTTATTAAATGATCATTCTAAAAGAGATAATGAAAAATTCATTTCAATATTAAAAGAAAATGAGGGTGATTTATTTGACTCATATATTGAATTGTACCAATATATGCTAGAAAAATTCAAAAACCTAGAAAATCGAAATTTTTTTAGAAATGCCTTTTTAAATATGAATTATAAAGTTGAAAATACATTTACTCGAAATATGAACGAGGATAATCATAAAAATAGATTGTCCGAAATCATGGTCTTAATAAATAAAGAAAAATTAAATATTACAGAAGAACGAGAAATATTTCATGTTATGAAGATTATCACGGCGGTGACTTTTCACAATCTTATTCAAAATTTTGCGAAGGAAATACCATTCGATGAGTCGGTGGAAAACTATACTTTAGAAATTTCATTACTAAAAAAAGGGCTCTATAAAAGGGTGGAAAATTAAATGATATCCACAAAAAAAGTGAGGGATTTAAAAAGGTAATTCTGTTTAGAATTATTTTTCACAATATCATTGGCATATTATCGAAAAATGAGGAGAAATGTAAATATGTTGAAAATATTTAAATACTTAAAACAAAAAGAATGGATACTTATTGTTGCTAGTATTGTGTTCATTGCAGGTCAAGTTTGGTTAGATTTGAAGCTACCAGATTTTATGTCTGAAATTACAACCCTTGTACAGACGAAGGGTAGCGAAACGAGCGAGATATGGGCAGCAGGAGGAAAGATGCTTTTATGTGCTCTCGGCAGTATGATTTTATCAGTTGTTGTTGGTTATTTTGCGGCGAGAGTAGCAACTTCCCTTTCAAAAGAATTGAGAAAAGGGGTATTTAACAAAACGTTATCTTTCTCTATGGAAGAAATTAATGGTTTTTCAACGGCAAGTCTTATTACTCGTTCTACTAATGATATAACGCAAATACAGCAGACTGTTGCAATGGGTCTTCAAGTTATGATTAAAGCTCCTATCCTTGCGGTTTGGGCCATTTTGAAGATTACAGGTAAAAGTTGGGAATGGTCAGCGGCAACAGGAGTAGCAGTCGTTGCTTTGCTTGTAATGATAGGCAGCATTATCATCTTTGTGCTACCGAAATTTAAAGTAGTCCAAAAAATGACAGATAATCTGAACCTAGTAACAAGAGAAGGTTTAACTGGTATTCGTGTTGTTCATGCCTATAACGCACAAGAGTATCAAGAAGCAAAATTTGAAAAAGCAAATGAAGATTTAACAGATACAAATCTTTTGGTGAACCGCCTGATGGCCATTATGCAGCCGGGTATGGGTCTAATTATGTCAGGTTTAACTCTTTCTATCTATTGGATTGGGGCTCATTTGATTATGAATGCAGGTGGAATGGATCGAATCGGTTTGTTCAGTGATATGGTAGTATTTTCGTCTTACGCAATGCAGGTCGTTATGGCGTTTATGTTATTAGCGATGACGTTTATTATGCTGCCGCGTGCTTCAGTATCTGCAGCACGTATTAATGAAGTGTTAGATACCCCTCAGACAATTACGGATGGGGAGATGAAGGAGTCGCCTAAGGGAGTTGAAGGTGAAATCGAACTGCGTAATGTGAGCTTTAAATATCCTGACGCAGGAGAATATGTTTTGAAAGATATTAGTTTTACGGCACATAAAGGTGAAACTGTCGCTTTTATTGGCTCTACTGGTAGTGGCAAAAGTACGCTGATTAATTTGATTCCAAGATTTTATGATGTTTCTGAGGGAGAGGTTATAGTCGACGGGATCAATGTAAAAGAGTATGCACAAGAAGCCCTTCATAATAAGTTTGGTTATGTGTCTCAAAAAGCCGTATTATTTTCAGGTACAGTAAAATCCAATGTGGCATATGGTGATAACGGCCAAACCTTGCCGATAGATGAGGATATCAAAAAAGCGGTGGAAATTGCCCAAGGAAAAGAATTTGTAGAAAAAATGGATGGCGAATATAATGCTGCTATTGCCCAAGGCGGTACAAACCTTTCTGGGGGACAAAAACAACGCCTTTCTATTGCAAGAGCAGTAAGCAAAAATCCTGAAATCTTTATTTTTGATGATTCGTTCTCTGCACTAGATTATAAAACAGATCGTCAGCTTCGTTCTACCTTGAAAAAAGAAACGAAAGGTGCGACGACCTTGATTGTAGCACAGCGAATTGGAACGATTAAAGATGCTGACAAAATCATCGTTCTTGACGAAGGTAAAATAGTAGGTATGGGAACACATGATGAATTGTTGAAGACTTGTAAGACTTATCAGGAAATTGCCTATTCACAACTATCGAAGGAGGAGCTGGGAAATGCGTAATAATCAAACAAATAGTCCTCGAAAAAGTAGCGGTGGCCCAGGAGGAATGGTAGCTCCTGGAGAAAAGCCAAAGAACTTTAAAAAGCCGTGGGGAAAGTTAATTGCCTATTGTAAACCGTATTTACCAGCGATTGTCTTTGCGCTTGTATTGGCAGCTGTAGGAACCATTTTTACTATCATTGGGCCCAATATGCTTAGTGAAATAACTGATTTAATTACGGAGGGTATGGCAGGTAAGATTGATATTACGGCAATAGGAAATATTGCTCTACTTCTTGCTATTTTGTACGGACTGAGTTTTATTTTCAGCTATATTCAGTCGTTTATTATGGCCACTATTACTCAGCGAGTATCCAAACGATTACGTACGGATATTGCTGACAAAATCGATAAATTACCATTAAAATATTTTGACTCTACGACCTATGGAGATGTATTAAGTCGTGTCACAAACGATGTAGATATGATTGGTCAGACTTTAAATCAAAGTGTTGGTTCGTTAGTGACAGCGGTCGTTATGTTCCTAGGGTCTTTAATTATGATGTTCTCAATTAATGTTACGATGACACTTTCGGCTATTGCTGCAACGGCAGTTGGATTTGTATTAATGATTTTCATCATATCCAAATCACAAAAATATTTCATACGCCAGCAGAAAGACCTTGGTAGAATGAATGGGCATATTGAAGAAATTTACTCAGGGCATGATATAGTGAAGGTTTATAACGGCGATAAAGAAGCGAAGCAACAATTTAATAAAATCAATGAAAGCTTGTTTAAAAGTGCGTGGAGATCACAGTTTATGTCAGGGATGATGATGCCCCTTATGATCTTTATTGGAAATTTGGGATATGTTGTTGTTTGTGTAGTAGGTGCTACACTAGCGATGAAAGGTACCATTACATTTGGTGTTATCGTTTCATTTATGGTTTATATTCGTTTATTTACACAGCCATTGTCTCAGTTAGCACAGGCAGCAACAAGTTTGCAGTCAACTGCTGCAGCAAGCGAACGTGTATTTGAATTCTTAGACGAAGATGAACTTGAAGATGAAAGTGACAAAGAAACTATATTAAATGCCAATGATGTCAAAGGTAATGTGGAATTTAAAAATGTTAAGTTTGGATATACGAAAGAGAAGCTTATTATTAAAGATTTCTCTGCTCATATCAAAGCCGGCCAAAAAGTTGCAATTGTTGGACCTACCGGTGCAGGGAAAACAACGCTTGTTAACCTCCTTATGCGTTTCTATGAAGTTGATAGCGGTGAAATAAAAATTGAGGATGTACCGACTAATTCGATTACTCGTAAAAATGTTCATGATCTATTTTGTATGGTGTTGCAAGATACTTGGTTATTTGAAGGTACGATTAAGGAAAATATAATTTATAACAAAGTAGAAGTAACTGATGAAGAAGTAGTTGCGGCTTGTAAGGCAGTAGGTTTGGACCATTTTATTAGAACTTTGCCTAAAGGTTACGATACAGCTTTAAATGATAAAGCGAGCTTATCTGTAGGGCAAAAACAGCTGCTTACTATTGCAAGGGCCATGGTAAAAAAAGCACCGTTACTTATTTTAGATGAGGCTACTAGTTCCGTTGACACTCGTACTGAAGCGCTTATTCAAGAAGCGATGGATAAATTGATGGTGGGTAAAACATCATTTGTTATTGCACACAGACTTTCAACAATTAGAAATGCCGATTTGATTTTGGTTATGAAAGACGGAGATATTATTGAAAGTGGTAATCACGAAGAGTTAATTGCTGAAAAAGGATTTTATGCGGATTTATACAATAGTCAGTTTGAAGATGCATCTTAAAAATCGAAATGGTTTTGTTTTAAACCGAGAAAAAGCAGCACGAGTTAATAAATAATAAAGGTTGATTATCCCCTTAAAGGAGATAGTGTGAAAAACTACATTTTCAATGTGGAATGTTACACTATACTTGAAGGGGATATTTTCATGGAGAAAAATATAATCTCATTTCCAAAGTATATAGATGGGAAAAGGGAAAACCGTACATTATTATGGAAATGGCAAACGAAGTTAGGATCCAATTGCTGAAGAATGTGATTATAATTTAAATCAAAAGTAATACATGTTGCCTCAGTATATAAATAAGCGCTTTGATAATTTCATGTACCGAATTTAGAGTATAGAAAAAGGAGCACCACATAATTAAAAAGGGCGCCCCTGCATCAAAATGTTATTTCTTCTTATCTTTATCCAATATATTCTGCTCTTCAGCAAACTCCGTACCATATGCAAAGCGGCGATTAATATGAATGTTATCATTGCTGTGCCTTGTATGTGAGTTAGAAAAGCGATGAACGATTACTTCAGATAATGTAAAGACAATAGCGGAAAGGAAACTACCCCATGCAATTTGCATGTAATTGTCTAATAAAATATTACCGAAAATCCATACGCTTAAATACGTTAGTAAGAAATCCGACATAATGGCACCGGTATTGCCTATTCGGTTTAATATGATTTTATCGACGAACATATAGGATACGATTGTAACAAAGAGACTAAATGAAATAATTTGAACGAACGTTGCAGGGAAAAATAAAGCGAGTCCAATACTAAATGCGATAATGCATGATATAAATTTGATAAGAACTACAGTAAAACCATTCAATATTTACACCTCCGATTTATACATAGTTTTACAATAAATTTAGGAGTTCATACATTGTAACAAATATATTTACATAAAACTTTTTCACGTTCGAATTTTGTCTAAATATTAAAAAAACAAAGAAAAAATGTTATAGTAAAATGAGAGTATATGACATTTTTAGGTAAGGGGGAATCCGGGGTGTGGATTACTTCAGAAGTAGAAATTCCAGATGAGTTAATTGATCATCTTGAACAAGGAAAGTTAGTACTATTTGTTGGAGCAGGGGTTTCTATGAAAGGGAAATCAAACTTACCGAATTTTGATGATCTAGTTGATGAGATTGCAAAAACGTTATATGTAGAAACGCGTGAAATAACAGAACCTCATGATTATTATCTTGGTAAAATTGCAAAAACAAAAGATGTACATCAAGTTGCAAGAGATTTAGTTCATATTGAAAAATCAAAGCCAAATCCACTTCATTATGCGATTCCGAGGTTGTTTCCTTTAGATACGGAGGTCCGCATTGTAACGACAAATTTTGATCGGCATTTTACAACTGCGATGAAAGAAATGAATAGAGAATTAAACGTATATTACGCACCTGCTTTACCAACAGGTAGAGCCTTTAAAGGACTCGCTTACATACATGGCAATATAGAACAAGAGAAAGAAGCTTTAATTTTAACAGATGGTGATTTTGGAAGGGCTTACTTGACGGAAGGATGGGCAAGAAGATTTTTAGTTGATTTATTCTCGAATTACACCGTTTTATTCGTTGGATATAGCCATAATGACCCAGTAATGAAATATTTAGCGACTGGTTTACCACCAAGTACAAGGCGTTATGCCTTTGTTGCACAAGGGGAAAATACATACCACTGGGAGCATTTAGGAATACGGCCGATTGTATATCCGAATAAAGGCAATAATCATCAATCGCTCGTTAAAGCAGTGAAGCGATGGGCGGAATTAATGGGTGATAATTATATAACAAAACGAATGCGAATTCGTGACATAGTAACAGTTCCGCCGTCAGTAGAGCAGGAGCAATTATCATACATAAAACAATCCATAAAAAAAATTGAAACAGTCCGCTACTTTGTTGAATTTGCTCATGATTATGAATGGGTGGAATGGCTTGAAGCAGAAGGGAAATTACAAAATTTATTTTTAGTTACATCAAACGATAATGAGGTAGATGAATTACTTGCAGAATGGCTAGTGGAACAATTTCTTTTTAGTCATCAAAAAGAATTATTTCAATTGATTTTTAAAAATCATTCTAAAATATCTCCGTTATTATGGAGAACAATTTGCAGCTACCTAAACGAAACGAAAATTAAAATGGACCCGTTGTTGTTTGCAAGATGGACACTTCTTTTACTAGAAACAGCTGAAAAAGATAGTAAATCAATTGAAAAAATTTCTTACTTACTCCAAAAATGTTCTTTTCCTGAGCATAAAGAGATTGCTTTATTATTATTAACGTTTATTTTGGATGGAAAACTTAAATTGAAGCGGGAAAGAAAATGGGGAAATGATACGCAAGAATCAATAGAACTTGAGGAATCGAGTCGTTTGCCAGTATCTACATTTTCTTATGTGGAGCAAATTTGGAATGAGAAAATGAAGCCGCATATTTCCTATTACGCCGTTCCAATTATGATGATGGGAATAGAGAAGATGCGAATGTTATCACTAAGACAAACAGCCCTGAAAAAAAGGGATAAGGAAAATGCGGAAAAAGAGTTTCAGCAAAATGACCTTGCGTTTTTAATTCAAATTGTAAAAGAGTGTTTAGCCTATTTATGTGAAAACAATGAGAAAAAAGCTAATTATTATATTACAGAAATGATAGAAGCAAACAGCATACTTCAAAATCGAATTGCAATTGATGCGATGAATAAAAATATATTTGTTAGCGCCGATGACAAAATGAAATGGTTGTTACAGGAAGAACTTCTTTTAGATGTCACGTATAAACACGAAGTTTTTCAACTTATAAAAAATCATTTCGCACTCTCTTTAGAAAAAACAAAAGAAGAAGTCATTCAAATTGTACTGAAGGACCTTGCGGAGGAGAGGGCATTTGATATTTGTTTAGTATTAGATTTATTATTCATTTGTGACTCGAGTAGTCCATCGACGGCAAAAGGTTATGAGGTAATGAAGCAAAAACATCCTCATTTTCATTCTGATCGATACAGTGTACAAAAGAAAGAGATCATAGAACAAAGTATTACTTGTAATGTAACGGCCGATGGATTATTACAGCTGAAAGATGATGAAATTATGAAGCAAGTTCGTCAATTTTCTCAAGACGGTGTTTTTGAACAACGCCATTTTTTAGAGATGTTATCGAAAGCATGTAAGTTAAATACAGAGTGGAGTATTTCATTTGCTTATCAATTAGTTGGTATGCACGAAATAAGTAATGAAGTATGGTTTGTTTGTATTAGAGAGTGGCGAAATAACCGAGGATTGACAAATGAACAAATCCAAAAAGTAATTCCGCTATTACAGAAATTTGTTAGAAATACTGCTTTTCATTGGTTAATTAGTAGCTTTCTATATGAAATTAGTAATCGATTAGAAGAGTTGGAGGAAAATAGTATACGCAATGTGAAACGTTTTGCTTTTTCGGTATTCCCTCAAGTAATGAAAAGTGATACAGATTTTAAGCTTGGAAAACAAGATTTTTACAACGAATCGATTCAGCATCCTGTTGGGAAAATGACAGCTGTATTATTAAAATTGCTATCATATGATCATTTATACGATCGCAATGTGTATGAATATTTATTTTTATTTGAAGAACAAGTAAGAGTTAGTTCAAAGCGGACAAATTTTATGATGGCCCGTTTAGTAGCAGATATTACATTTCTTTATCATATTGAGAAGCAATGGTGCCGAAAATATTTGTTACCGTATTTAGAGTTAAAGAAGGAAAATGAGATTACGAAATATGCATGGGCAGGTTTATGTTACACGCAAATAAATTTACCTTTATTTTCAGAAATGAAGCGATTTATTAAGTATGCGGTAGAACATTTGGAAGTATTACATCCGCATACAAGGGAAGCTTTCTTGAAATGGCTTAGTTTTGTATTTATTAAGTGTGTATTGTATTGGGAGCAAAAAACAGATTGGTTATACCCGTTGCTTATACAAGAAAATGAAGAAAATAAAATTAAATTTATGCAGTTTTTATGCTATTACATCAAAACGTTGAGTGCAAAAGAACAACAAAAATTTTGGGTAGCTTGGCTTAGTATATTTTTGCGAGAACGACCGAAAATGGGTGAAATCACAACTAGAGAATATGTAATGCTTTTGCGTATTATTTTATTTATGGATGAAATATTAGAAAGAGGATTATCTATCATATGTAAAACATTTTCGGATGTAGGCGGAAAAGGGAATCAAACGGAGTTAAAACAGTTATTTAATGAAATACTTGAAAAGACGGAGAGTATAAAAATGTATAAAGAATTGTATGCAAATATATTTTTCACTTTACTGCAAACGCTTCAGGAAGCCGATATACTCGAAATTGAAATCATGCAAATAAAAGAAGTATTAATCCGATATGGAGTAGAAAAACATGTATTAAATGCAATAGATAATGAGATAATTCGCATCGGAATGGTTATGGAGAATTTACAAGAAGAAATGTAGGACTAAAGTGGAATTTTAAAAAATATATAAAAAGTTGTTGACAGTGTTTTGAAAAGCGTTCTATAATACGAATCATACTTATTCAATTTCAAAAACATTTGAATAAACAAAGTGCAATGAAGAGATCACAGTAGTGGTTAGTCTTACTGTAACAGAGAGCTGGTGGTTGGTGTGAACCAGTACAGGGATAATCATGAATTACAGTCTTGGAGCATCTTTTTCGTAGTAAAGATAGTATTGTCTTTATGAAGGAAAAGCGGTCAATTGATCGTTAACAGTGAAGAGAGGTAGACGGAAAGTTAGTCTACAACTAGGGTGGTACCGCGATAAATATCGTCCCTACTGATTTATTCAGTAGGGACTTTTTGTATTTTAGTGGTCTAACTTGAAAATTAAATATATATGCGTTGAAAGGAAAAGCAGTAGTTGTTGTTTCCCTGTAACAGAGAGCTGGTGGTTGGTGCGAACCAGTACAAAAACAAGAGCGAATTACAGTCCTAGAGCATCTTTTTCGTAATAAAGATAAGTATTGTCTTTATGAAGGGAAAGACGGTCAGATGATCGTTAACAATGAAGAGAGGTAGACGAAAGAAGTCTACAACTAGGGTGGTACCGCGATAAATATCGTCCCTACTGATTGGATCAGTAGGGATTTTTTGTACAAAAAAGTGGGTTTTTATCTAGTAGATAGTGTCCTTATGGTAAGTATTCGTTTAAAATAAGAAGAGGTATCGATTCCACTTAAAATTTGTATAATTTATCAGTTCAGAAAATAGAGAATTTTTCATTCTCTTACTATACTTTTAAAACATTCGAGGAGGATTTCCAAATGGCAAATCATGAATTAGATCAATTACGTAAACAGGTAGATGAAATTAACTTACAACTATTACACCTTTTAAACAAACGTGGTGAAATCGTTCAAAAAATCGGGGAACAGAAGCAAGTACAAGGTACGAAACGTTTTGATCCAGTACGTGAGCGTGAAGTGCTTGATATGATCGCAGAGCATAACGAAGGACCATTCGAAACGTCAACAGTTCAACACATTTTCAAAACAATCTTCAAAGCTAGCTTAGAATTACAAGAAGATGATAACCGTAAAGCATTACTAGTATCACGTAAAAAGAAACAAGAAAACACAATCGTTGATGTAAAAGGTGAATTGATTGGAAACGGAACACAAACGTTCATCATGGGACCTTGTGCGGTAGAAAGCTTAGAGCAAGTTCGTCAAGTAGGGCAAGCGATGAAAGACCAAGGCCTAAAATTAATGCGCGGTGGTGCTTTCAAACCGAGAACATCTCCATATGATTTCCAAGGTTTAGGAGTAGAAGGATTACAAATTTTACGCCAAGTTGCAGATGAGTTCGACTTAGCAATCATTAGTGAAATTTTAAATCCGAACGATGTTGAAATGGCATTAGAATACGTTGATGTAATTCAAGTTGGTGCACGTAACATGCAAAACTTCGATTTATTACGAGCTGTAGGTAAAGTTAACAAGCCAGTATTACTAAAACGTGGTTTAGCAGCAACAATTGATGAGTTCATTAACGCAGCGGAATACATCATTGCACAAGGTAACGACCAAATTATTCTATGTGAGCGCGGTATCCGCACATACGAAAGAGCAACACGTAACACATTAGACATTTCAGCAGTACCGATTTTAAAGAAAGAAACACATTTACCAGTTATCGTTGACGTAACACATTCAACTGGGCGTAGAGATTTATTATTACCAACAGCGAAAGCAGCACTTGCAATTGGCGCAGATGCAGTAATGGCTGAAGTACACCCAGACCCAGCAGTTGCATTATCAGATTCTGCACAACAAATGGATATTCCAGAATTCCATAGATTCATGGATGAGCTAAAAGGATTCAAAAATAAATTATCTTAATTCCATATTATATATGCGCTGAAGAGGAAACAGTAGTGCTTATCTCACTGTTAAAGAGAGCTGATGGTCGGTGTGAATCAGTACAAAGGTAAGCATGAATTACAGCCTTGGAGCATCTTTCCCGCCAACTTTTGGAGAGAAAGACGGTCAAACGATCGTTAAAGAAGAAGAGAGGTAGACGAAAGAAGTCTACAACTAGGGTGGTACCGCGATAAACATCGTCCCTACTGAGCGCTCAGTAGGGACTTTTTTGTACAAAAAAATAGTAAAGGGGCAAGAGAAATGAGATACATCACAGCTGGAGAATCACATGGGCCGCAGTTAACAGTTATTTTAGAAGGTGTACCAGCAGGTTTAACATTAACAGCGGAACATATTAATAAAGAATTATTAAGAAGACAAAAAGGGCACGGACGCGGAAGACGCATGCAAATTGAAACTGATACAGTTGAAATTGTAAGTGGTGTTCGTCATGGGATGACACTTGGCTCACCGATCACGTTAATTGTAAAAAATGATGATTTCAAACATTGGACGAAAGTAATGGGTGCAGAGCCAATTTCGGAAAAAGAAAGTAAAGATATGAAACGTACAATTACAAAACCACGTCCAGGACATGCGGATTTAAACGGCGCAATTAAATATGGACATCGTGATATAAGAAACGTACTAGAGCGCTCATCTGCAAGAGAAACGACAGTTCGTGTAGCTGCTGGTGCAGTTGCGAAACAAATTTTGAAAGAATTAGGCGTAGAAATTGCAGGGCATGTTCTTGAAATTGGTGGTGTGCAAGCGAAGCATATTGCTAACTTACCGATAGAAGAAATTCAAACGATTACTGAAAATTCACCAGTTCGATGTTTAGATAAAGAAGTAGAACAAGAGATGATGGATGCGATAGATAACGCTAAAAGTAGTGGGGATTCAATCGGCGGTATTGTTGAAGTCATTGCAGAGGGTATGCCAATAGGTGTTGGTAGTTACGTTCATTACGATCGTAAATTAGATGCAAAACTTGCTGGTGCAATTATGAGTATTAATGCATTTAAAGGTGCTGAAATTGGCGTTGGTTTTGAAGCGGCAAGGCAGCCAGGAAGTAAAGTGCACGATGAAATTTTATGGGATGAAGAAAATGGATACACGAGAAAAACGAATAATGCTGGCGGTTTAGAAGGCGGTATGACAACAGGTATGCCAATTGTCGTTAGAGGCGTTATGAAACCAATACCTACATTATACAAACCGTTAGCAAGTGTTGATATTGATACGAAAGAAGCTTTCCAAGCGAGTATTGAAAGATCTGATAGTTGTGCAGTACCAGCAGCGGGAGTAGTAGCTGAATCTGTTGTAGCATGGGAACTTGCACATGCACTAGTCGAACAATTCGGAAAAGATCGTATGGAGTTAATTCAGCAAAACATTACGCAACATAATAAATATGCAAAAGAATTTTAATAAAAAGGTGGTTTTAACATGCAAGTAAAAGATCAACTCTCATCATTACAACCATATAAACCAGGTAAATCACCTGAACAAATGAAAGAAGTGTATGGAGATCATTCATTTGTGAAATTAGCATCGAATGAAAATCCATTCGGCTGTTCACCACGTGTTTTAGATGAGTTGCAAAAATCGTGGTTGGAACATGCTTTATATCCTGACGGAGGTGCTACAACGCTCTGTCAAACAATTGCAGATAAGTTACATGTACAAATGGAACAAGTACTTTGCGGTAGTGGTTTAGATGAAGTTATTCAAATGATAAGTCGTGCAGTACTGAAGGCAGGAGATAACATCGTAACGGCAGGTGCAACATTCCCTCAGTACCGTCATCATGCAATTATTGAAGGTTGTGAAGTGAAAGAAATTCCTTTAAATAACGGCGTATACGATTTAGACGAAATTTCTTCAGCGGTAAATAATAATACGAAAATCGTATGGATTTGTAATCCGAATAACCCGACAGGCACATATGTGAATGATCAAAAATTGACGAAATTTATTGAAGGTATTAGTGAAAATACGTTAATTGTCATTGATGAAGCGTACTATGAATACGTAACAGCAAAAGATTTCCCAGAGACATTACCGCTTTTAGAAAAACATAAAAACATTCTTGTACTTAGAACATTTTCTAAAGCGTATGGATTAGCTTCTTTCCGCGTTGGATATGCGATTGGCCAGGAAGAGTTAATTGAGAAATTAAATGTCGTACGTTTGCCATTTAACGTATCTTCATTAGCACAAAAAGCAGCAACGATTGCTTTTGGTGATGACGAGTTTATTGAGGAAATAGTTCGTGTGAATACAGGGGGATTACAACAATACGAGAGCTTTTGTAAGGAAAATGAAATTCCATTTTATCCATCGCAAACAAATTTCATCTTCTTACCGGTAAATGATGGTGGAGAGATTTATGAGGCTTGTGCACACGCAGGGTTTATTATTCGTCCGTTCCCAAATGGTGTCCGTATTACAGTCGGAACAAGGGAGCAAAATGAAGGAGTGATTTCAGTGTTAAAACAACACTTTGAAAATAAAGAAAGAAAGTCTCGAGATGAGGCAAATGTGTAAAAAGGTAGTTTTAATTGGAACTGGTTTAATCGGAGGCTCTCTTGCATTAGCAATTAAGAAAGAGCACGATGTAACGATAACAGGTTATGATATTTTTCAAGAACAAGTAGAGCGTGCAAAAGAATTACACGTAGTAGATGAAGTAGCGGTAGATTTACAGCGTGTATGCGAAGAGGCACATTTAATTGTTTTTGCTTCTCCAGTTGAAGAAACGAAGAAGTTATTACACAAATTAGCGTCATTTCGTTTAAGAGAAGATGTTATTGTAACCGATGTTGGTAGTACAAAAGGAACGATTATGAATGAAGCGGAAGCTTTATTTTCAAAGGAAGTATCTTTCATTGGTGGACATCCGATGGCAGGTTCTCATAAGACTGGAGTTGAAAGTGCAAAAGCGCATTTATTTGAAAATGCATTTTACATTTTAACGCCGATGAATCATGTGCCAAATGAACATGTGGAAGAACTAAAGCGTTGGTTACAAGGAACAGGATCTCATTTTCTCGTTTTAAATACGGAAGAACATGATTATGTAACAGGGATTGTTAGTCATTTTCCGCATCTTATCGCAGCAGGATTAGTAAAACAAGTGGAGAAACATGCAGGAGATAATCCACTTATTCATCAACTAGCTGCCGGAGGGTTTAAAGACATTACACGTATCGCATCTAGTAGCCCAAAAATGTGGAGTGATATTGTTAAGCAAAATCGCGAGCATTTAATGGTATTATTAAAAGAGTGGATCTCTGAAATGGAAGATTTATATGATACAGTTTCTACCGGAGATGCAGGCGAGATTCAAAACTATTTTGCAGACGCGAAAGAATACCGTGACTCTTTACCAGTACGAAAGAGAGGGGCAATTCCTGCCTATCACGACTTATACGTCGATGTTTTAGATAAAGTAGGGGCATTGGCTCATATTACGAGTATTTTGGCACGCGAAGAAATTAGTATTACGAACTTGCAAATATTAGAAGCGCGTGAAGGATTGCTTGGGGTATTACGTATTAGCTTCCAAAGAGAAGAAGATCGTATGAAAGCAAAGCTAGCGCTTGGAGAAGAAAAATACCAAACTTATGAAACAATTTAAATGAGAAGGTGAAAACGTGAAGGAAAGAACGATACAACCTGTTAATAACGGATTAAATGGCAACATTACAATTCCAGGAGATAAATCCATTTCACACCGCGCTGTCATGTTCGGGGCGATTGCAGAAGGAAAAACAACAATTAAAGGTTTCTTACCTGGTGCAGACTGTTTAAGTACGATTTCTTGCTTTAAAGAAATGGGAGTAGACATCGTGCAAAACGGTGATGAAGTCACTGTAGTTGGTAAAGGATTAGAAGGCTTACAAGAACCGAAAGCTGTATTAGATGTTGGTAATTCTGGTACAACAATACGTTTAATGTCAGGTATATTAGCTAACACACCATTTTTCTCTTGCATACAAGGTGATGAGTCTATCGCAAAAAGACCGATGAAACGTGTTACAAATCCATTAAAACAAATGGGTGCAAACATTGATGGCCGCGAAGAAGGAACATTTACTCCATTAATAATACGTGGCGGAGATTTAAAAGCAATTGAATATATTTCTCCTGTCGCAAGCGCACAAGTTAAGTCAGCTATTTTACTTGCTGGACTTCGTGCAGAAGGTGTAACAGCTGTTACAGAACCACATATTTCCCGTGACCATACGGAAAGAATGCTTGAAGCATTTGGCGTTAAAGTAACTCGCGAAGGAAAAACAGTGAAACTAGCAGGTGGCCAGAAGTTAACAGCGACAGATGTTCAAGTACCAGGTGACGTATCATCGGCTGCATTTTTCTTAGTGGCAGGTGCGATCATACCAAATAGTAAATTAGTATTAGAAAATATAGGGATGAATCCAACTCGTACAGGCATCATTGATGTATTAGAGAAAATGGGTGCCACATTTACTGTAGAAGCAATTAACGAAGGTGCATCAGAACCAGCTGCAAATATTACAATTGAAACATCTTCATTAAAGGGAATCGAAATTGGCGGAGATATTATTCCAAGATTAATCGATGAAATTCCTGTTATTGCTTTAGCGGCAACACAAGCAGAAGGAATTACAGTAATTAAAGATGCACACGAATTAAAAGTTAAAGAAACAAACCGTATTGATACAGTCGTTGCAGAATTAACGAAACTAGGAGCTCGCATAGAAGCAACTGACGACGGGATGATTATTTACGGGAAATCAGCTCTAAAAGGGAATACAGTTAATAGTTATGGTGATCACCGTATCGGAATGATGCTTGCGATTGCCGGCTGTCTAGCGGAAGGAAAAACAACAATTGAAGACGCAGAAGCAGTAGGCGTATCATATCCTACATTCTTCGAAGAACTTCAAAAGTTAGCAAAATAAAGTAATAAAAAGCAGATACGGGATGTATCTGCTTTTTATATTGGATTCGTGTCGTTAAGTCCATATAATTTCATTCACCACACTTAAATATTGAGAATTATGGTACAATTCAAACAAGGAATGGAGGAGAAATATATGAACGTTATGCGATTAAAAGAAGATAGATTTAGAGAAGCATTGTGCTTATCGGAATACGCTTTTCAATATAAAGTTGATGAGGAACGATTGCAGCAACAACTTACAAAGATGAAAGAAAGTCATGAAATATACGGTATTATGGAAGGGGAAGATTTAGCAGCAAAACTGCATCTTATTCCGTTTCATATATACATAGGCAAAGAGAAATTTAAAATGGGAGGCGTTGCAGGGGTAGCGACGTATCCAGAGTATAGAAGAAGTGGATATGTGAAAGAATTGCTTCAACACTCACTTCAAACGATGAAAAATGACGGATATACAGTATCAATGCTACATCCATTTGCTGTTTCATTTTACCGTAAATACGGCTGGGAACTTTGTGCGAATCTCTTTGTATGTCATATGACAAAGAGTGATTTAGTTATGAAAAACCAAGTAAATGGTACTGTGAAACGTTTCAATAAAGAAAATCATCCAGAAGAGGTGGAAAAGATTTATGAAACATTTGCAGAACGTTTTTCCGGTATGCTAGTTCGCGATGAAAAATGGTGGCTACAAGCTGTTTATGATGATTTAACATTAGCGATTTATTACGATGAAAATAAAAAGGCAACTGGTTATATGTTGTATAAAATAGAAAACTACAAAATGACAGTAGAAGAATTTGTTCCACTGCATAATGAAGCGCGAAATGGTCTGTGGAACTTTATTTGTCAGCATGATTCTATGATTAAAGAACTTGAAATGACAGTAAGTGAAAACGAACCGTTGTTATATACACTGCAAGAGCCGCGAGTAAAGGCAGAAATAAAGCCATATTTTATGGGAAGAATTGTAGATGTGGAGCAGTTTTTAAAACAATATGAGTTGAACTGGAACAATGCACAGCAAGAAGTGATCTTACATATTACAGATTTATTTGCTCCGTGGAATAACGTAACAGTGAGGCTTGCGAATAATGAAATAACAATTATAGAACAACCAATGGATAAGGGGATCAAACTAGATATAAATGCACTATCTACAATATTGTTTGGATACAAACGTCCTATAGAACTAAATGAACTTGAATTAATTAGCGGAAGCGAAGAGGAAATACGAGCATTCGAGAATATAGTACCAGTGCACAAGCCGTTTATTTATGATTTCTTTTAATTTGCATATATGAAGTTGGGCTATCCCAATGAAGTTTCGGGATAGCTTCTTCTAATACTGTCAGTTTTTGACGGTAAGTCGATATATCAAGAAAATCTCCGATATAATTGTAGTTGCGCTGATAGATTAAGAAAATCGCTGATATAATTTCATTCACAAGTAAGGGATAAAAAACCGCAACGATGCTTGTCACACACTTGACTTTTAAGCCATCTAATTTATAATTAAAAACGGAATGAATTTTCATTCCTGAAAATTGAGGTGAAAAAAATGGCTAAAAATAAACAAGAAGACATTTTTGATGCTGCAATACAACTTTTTGCAGAACGAGGTTATGATGGTACAACAATTCCGATGATTGCTGAAAAAGCAAAAGTAGGTGCTGGTACCATTTATCGCTATTTTGAAAATAAAGAAGCGCTTGTCAATTCTTTATTTACGAAAAGTGTTTTACAACTATCAGAATTAATAAAAACTGATTTTCCAGTCAATGCAAATATTCGTGAACAGTTTAGCCATACATACAACCGTTTATTTGAATTTGCAAGACAAAATGCAGATGCTTTTCTTTTTACAAATTCTCACTGTGATAGTTATTTTCTCGATGAACATAGTAATGAAATATTCGAGGACTTTATGGGTTTCTTTATGGACTTAATTGAGGATGGAATCGAAAAAGGTTTTCTTCGTCCATTACCACCAATTGCTTTAATTATCATTGTATATCAACCGATTGAAAAATTAATTAAGGTAATGGAAACAGGGCAATTAGAATATACAGAAGAATTGGTAAAAGAATTGGAAGAAAGTTGCTGGAATGCTATTAGAATCATTTGATTCTATAGCGTTATAAGGACAGGAATGAACATTCATTCCGATAAGGGTATGAAAAAGAAAAGCAGGAGATGATAAATCTATAAAACTAAAGGAATGAATATTCATTCCGAATTCCGCAGTATAATAGAGCTAAAAATTAATGTAATAGAATGATAGGAATGAACGTTCATTCCGTAAAAGTATTTTAAAAAGAGTGGGAATGAATATTCATTCCTTTGCAATTTTCATAACGGGAGAGGATTCAAATGAACAAGCTGAAAAATTGGAGAAGTTTATCTTTTCTACTATGGATCGTTATTACTATTACAATGATGGTAACGATGCCTAATATGGATAAATTAGTGAAAGAAAAAGGGCACATTACGATTCCTAATACAGAACAAAGTAGTATTGCTGACAAAATGTTAAAAGAGATGGATAAAGACGGGACTGAAAAGTATGACATTATAGCTGTTTTTAATAGTGGTAGTAAAGCAGCTTTAACAACTGAGCAAAAAGAGGAAATAACAAAAACAATCAATGCCCTGCAAAATGAAAAAGAGCAATTAGGAATAAAGGAAGTTGTTTCACATTTAGATAATAAAGACTTGGAGAAACAATTAGTTTCTAAAGATAATACGACTATTTTAACGCAAATATCAATAGATAAAAAGCATGGTGAAATATCAAAAGTTGCAAATAATCTTCATAAAAAGGTACAAACGAAAGAGGTAACAACGTACTTAACAGGAAGTGACTTAATAGCGGGTGATTTTCTTACATCCTCTCAAGAGGGAGTGAAAAAGACAGAAGTCATTTCAATCATTTTCATTCTTGTTGTATTAATCATTGTATTTCGTTCACCTGTTGTTCCGTTTGTTTCACTTCTTACAGTTGGTGTATCGTACTTAGTTTCAATGGGGGTTATTGCCCATCTTGTAGACCAATTTAATTTCCCGTTTTCAAACTTTACGCAAGTCTTTGTAGTTGTCGTTCTATTTGGGGTGGGAACAGACTATAACATTTTATTATTTACGAGATTTAAAGAAGAATTAAGTAAACAAGAAAACGCATTTTTGGCTACGAAAGAAACATTTAAATCGGCAGGGAAAACCGTTTTATATAGCGGGATAGCAGTATTAATTGGTTTTGCATCTCTTGCTTTAGCGAGCTTTAAATTATATCAATCTACTTCAGCGGTAGCAATTGGTGTGGCAGTATTATTACTCGTATTAACTACGTTAAATCCATTTTTTATGGTGCTTTTAGGTAAAGGGATGTTTTATCCAGTTAAAACATTTAAAGGTCATGAAGACAGTCGTTTATGGGGATTCTTTGCGAAAAACTCAGTAGCAAGACCATTTGTAGCATTAATTATTGTATTCGTGATATCGATTCCTTTCGTATTAAAATATTCTAATACACTTAATTACAATGACTTATTTGAAGTAGACAATAAGTACGAATCAAAGATGGGGATTAACGTAATAGAAGATCATTTTCCGCCGGGTTTTTCTTCACCAAGTACGTTAGTCATTCAATCTAACAAAAAATTAGATGAAGGAACGTCTCTACAAACTTTAGATGAGTTAACTGATAAAATTTCGAAAGTGAAAGGTGTTTCAGAAGTATATGCACCGACGCGTCCAACTGGTGAAAGGATAAAAGAACTATATATAAATAAACAAGCGGGGGAACTAAATACAGGATTAGGAGATGCCAATGGTGGTATAAAGGAAATTAATGATGGATTAACTACTGCGAAAGATAAAATGGGTAATAAGGACTCAAATAGTCTTGCAAACGTTCAAAAGTTAATTGATGGAACAAGCGAAGCGAAAAACGGTGTAACAGCATTAGGAACAGCTTTACATCAACTATCAAGTGGCATAAATGACGGAGCACAAGGTGCGCAGCAAATTGAGAGTGGATTAACTTCAGTAAATGAAAATATAAATATTTTATCTAATGCAACGTCACAGCTTCATGCTGGCTATGCACAGTTAGAAAAAGGTTTAAGTGCTTACGATCAATACTTCGGAAGCATTTCTCAAGCGATTGATGGTGCAAAAAAAGGCTACGAACAAATCGAAATGCTAATGACTAATTTCATTCAAACGAAACCAGAATTAGCAAATGATCCGAACATACTGCAAACGATAGGAATTGCTAAAGAGGCTCAAAAGCAATTAGGCGTGCTTTCAAATGAATTAAATCAATTAGCAACGCAGCATAAAGCGGCGATGGGCTCATTTAAAGAAGCAAATCAATCGTTATTGAAAGTGGATAATGGCTTAAAAGAAATGAACAATGGAGTTACTAAATTACAAAAAGGAGCAGCTGATCTTAAAAATGGATTAGATGAAGGTGCTTCAGGTTCAAAACAAATTGCGAACAAGTCATCTGAGTTACAAACCGGATTAACAAAAATAAATGATGGGCAAGGCCAGTTATTAACTGGGCTGAAAGACTTGCAAGAACAGATGGGACAATTACAATCAGGATTATCTAAAAGTACAGAAGGGCTCGAAAAGGTAAGTAACGGACTAGGAGATGCTCAGAAATATTTAGGAGAACTGAATGAATCAAAAAGCTCTGAGAAATTTTATATTCCAAAAGAAGTTTTAGAGGGAGAAGATTTCCAAAAAGCATTGGATACGTACATGTCACATGATAGAAAGACTGCTAAAATGACGATCGTTTTAGACGTAAATCCGTATTCAAAAGAGGCGATGCCAATCATTGAAGAAATTAATAAAACGATAGACGGTACGTTAAATGGTACAGAATTAAATTCGGCGAAAAAAGCAATCGGAGGTACAACCGCTAGAAACGTTGATTTAAAAGAAGTAACAGGTCAAGACTTCTTACGTACAGCTACGATTATGTTAATTGGAATTGCAATTGTACTAATCGTGATTACACGTTCATTATTAAACACCATCTTTATTATTGGATCGTTAATATTAGCGTACTTTGCATCATTAGGGATAAGTGAACAAATTAGTACGCATGTTTTACATGTAGATTCATTAAGCTGGAATGTTCCATTCTTTAGTTTCATAATGATTGTCGCTTTAGGAGTGGATTATAGTATTTTTGTAATGATGAGATACAATGAGTTAGAAGGGGACCCAGCGACGAAAATTGTAACTGCTTCTCGTCATATTGGAGGAGTTGTATTATCAGCGGCACTTATTTTAGGCGGTACATTTGCTGCATTAATCCCTTCAGGTGTATTGACGCTTATACAAGTAGCATCTGTTGTTGGCGTTGCACTGTTACTACTAGCTATCATTGTGATGCCAATATTGTTACCTGCTTTAATAGGGTTAACGAGTAAAATGAAGAATTATGCAAAGAAATTAAGTAAAAGAAAATAAAAGAATCCCCTTTTAAAAGGGGATTTTTCTTATTTAATAAATTTGTCCATCACATCTTTATATTTTGCAAATTCTTCATCTTTCATATCACCATTCATTTGTAAAAGAAAAGTGCCTTTTGCGTGTGTATGAGAGAATAACATAGGAACAGAGTTTCCTAATTCATCGTAATATTTCTTAACTTTTTCTAGATCTTCTTTCTTTGTAATTTGTAATAAACGACCGCCCTTATCTTCACCAAGAGCTGGTACGACAATACGTTTTCCTTCTTTTCGAAGATTGCCGAATTCGTTTTGCGGTGAATCGGTTGGATTTTCTGCTTGGAGGCCAGCGTTTTTAAACTCAGTAATAATGGAATCGAAAGTAACTTTCGATTCTTTTTTCTCTTGTTTTGATTCAGTAGGTGTTTTTGCATTGTTATTACTACATGCAGTTAAGGAAATATGAGATAAACATAATGCCCCAATGATAAATATTTTCTTCAAAATAAAGCCTCTTTAAATTGTATAATTTGCTTCTATATAATATTGTTTCGTTAAAAACATACATTTTATTCAAGGTAGAAAAGGGATGAATAGCAATCAACCGTTGCTATTCATCCATCTTCTACTATATAATAGCTATAGTCTACAATAATTGAGTCGTAATATGCGATTTTTTAAGACAATCGGTGAGAAAACGCTGAAATAAGCGGTATTAGTAGGAGGACACAAATGATTACAGTAAGTAACGTTAGTTTGCGTTTCGCGGATCGCAAATTATTTGAAGATGTTAACATAAAATTCACGCCAGGTAATTGCTACGGTTTAATCGGAGCGAACGGTGCTGGTAAATCAACATTTCTAAAGATTTTATCTGGAGAAATCGAACAATCAACAGGTGACATACATATTACGCCAGGTGAGCGTCTAGCAGTATTAAAACAGAACCACTTCGAATATGAAGAGTTCCCAGTATTAGAAACAGTAATTATGGGTCACACACAACTTTATAAAGTAATGCAAGAGAAAAACGCCATTTACATGAAAGAAGACTTTAGTGATGAAGATGGTATGCGTGCTGCTGAACTTGAAGGTGAGTTCGCTGAGCTTAACGGTTGGGAAGCAGAATCAGAAGCTGCAATCCTTCTTAAAGGTTTAGGTATTGGTGAAGATGTTCATGATAAGAAATTGTCAGAATTAACTGGGGCAGAGAAAGTAAAAGTATTACTTGCTCAAGCTTTATTCGGTAAACCTGACATTCTATTACTAGATGAGCCTACCAACCACTTGGACTTAAAAGCGATTCAATGGTTAGAAAACTTCTTAATGAACTTTGAAAATACAGTAATCGTTGTATCCCATGACCGTCACTTCTTAAATAAAGTTTGTACGCACATGGCTGATCTTGATTTCGGTAAAATTCAACTTTATGTTGGTAACTATGACTTCTGGTATGAGTCAAGCCAATTAGCTTTAAAATTAACGCAAGATGCTAATAAGAAAAAAGAAGAGAAAGTAAAAGAGTTACAAAACTTCATTGCGCGCTTTAGCTCAAACGCATCTAAAGCGAAACAAGCAACTTCTCGTAAAAAATTATTAGATAAAATTACATTAGATGATATTAGACCATCATCACGTCGTTATCCATTCGTTGGCTTTACACCTGAGCGTGAAATCGGAAATGACTTATTAACTGTTGAAGGTCTTTCTAAAACAATTGATGGTGAAAAAGTGTTAGATAATGTGTACTTCACTTTAAATAAAGGTGATAAAGTTGCATTTATCGGTCGTAACGATATTGCGATGACAACATTATTTAAAATTCTTATGGGTGAAATGGAGCCAGATAGCGGTTCATTCAAATGGGGTGTTACAACTTCTCAATCTTACTTCCCAAGAGATAACTCTAAATACTTTGAGAACAGTGACTCCAACTTAGTTGATTGGTTACGCCAATTCTCTCCACAAGATGAGTCAGAAAGCTTCTTACGTGGTTTCTTAGGGCGTATGTTATTCTCAGGTGAAGAAGTTAAGAAGAACGTTTCTGTATTATCTGGAGGCGAAAAAGTTCGTTGTATGCTATCTAAAATGATGTTAAGTGGTGCGAACGTAATCACACTTGACGATCCAACGAACCATTTAGACCTTGAGTCTATCACAGCATTAAACAACGGTTTAATCGCATTCAAAGGTACGATGTTATTCACATCTCATGACCATCAGTTCGTACAAACAATTGCAAACCGCATTATCGAAGTAACGCCAAACGGTGTAGTCGATAAAGAGGCTACTTACGATGAGTTCTTAGAAAATGAAGAACTTCAAAAGCAAGTAGATGCAATGTACAAAGGTCAATAATAAATGATGAAAAACCTCGCTCTCGTTATGAGAGCGAGGTTTTTTTATAATTATTGTGTTTATGAATTATGAATAATTATTCAAAAATAGCTTTAGAGGAGGGAAGACATTTTCATGTTGCATATAAAGGAATGGCTGAAGTATGAAGACAATTGAAATACATGAAGGGATTTAATATACACCGAAAAAAACAAATGCTATCTATTGTGAATTTCATTATATTACATTAATGTTCCAAAACTGGAGACATATTTATTTGCGAAGCAGTGAATAAAGGTATATAGTATGTGATGTCATAATTAGTGGATGAATCTTGGGAGAAAACAGGAAATGTTACAAATTTATTTCGTTAAATAGAAACCAAGGTCAAAATGTCTAGAAAGAAATAGTTGAATAAATACTAGCTTCAAATTATAATTACTAGTATTCTTCATATAGTTAAATAGATAAAATCTATTTGAAGATAAAAAATTGAATAGAGAGACAGACTTATAAAAAAATAAGCCTTGGATGATCAAAAGAGGTGGAGAAATGAAACAATTCTTATTAAAAAGTAAAAGTGTGCTAAGCAATCATTTTGGATTCTTTCTGTTTGCTGTTATTTTATTTTGGCTCAAAACATATGCAGCTTATGTAACGGAATTTAATTTAGGAATTTCAAACACAATCCAAAAATTCTTGCTGTTTTTCAACCCGCTTAGTTCAGCAGTTCTATTTTTAGGGCTTGCATTATTCGCAAAGGGGAAACGTGCTTACATTTGGTTAATTGTTATTAATTTGTTAATGTCTATACTTTTATACGCAAACGTAGTATATTATCGTTTTTTCAGCGACTTTATTACGTTCCCGACATTAACACAAACGAATAACTTTGGAGATTTAGGCGGTAGTATTTTTGCATTACTACACGGATATGATCCATTATACTTCTTAGACACAATCATTTTAATTGTTTTAGTTGCAACAAAATTTGTAAATCCTAAACCGATACGTGTTGCGAAACATAAATTATCACTAGTATTTGTAGCAGGTATTTTATTATTCAGCATTAACTTAGGTCTTGCAGAATCTGATCGTCCTGAATTATTAACAAGAACATTTGACCGTAATTATATTGTGAAATATTTAGGGGCATACAACTATACGATTTATGATGGTATTCAAAGTGCGAAAGCATCAACAGAACGGGCGTTAGCTGACGGAGATAATATGACAGAGGTTAGAAATTATCTAGCATCAACATATGCAAGTCCAAACCCTGAGTACTTTGGTAAAGGAAAAGGAATGAACGTAATTTATATTCATTTAGAGTCATTCCAAAACTTTTTAATTGATTATAAATTAAATGGGCAAGAAGTTACACCGTTCTTAAACTCATTTACAAAAGATGCGAATACGTTATACTTTGATAACTTCTTCCATCAAACAGGACAAGGTAAAACATCTGATGCAGAGTTCATGCTAGAAAACTCAATGTTTGGATTACCACAAGGATCTGTTTTTACAAATAAAGCTCATAACACGTATCAATCAGCACCAGCTATTTTAGGTCAACAAGGATACACATCAGCAGTGTTCCACGGTAACTATAAAACATTCTGGAACCGTGATGATATTTATAAATCATTTGGTTTTAATAAATTCTTTGATGCGTCATACTACGATATGAACGAAAAAGATGTAGTAAACTATGGATTAAAAGATAAACCGTTCTTTAACGAATCAATTCCGTTATTACAAACATTGAAACAACCGTTCTATACGAAGTTCATTACGTTATCGAACCATTTCCCTTATCCGATTGATAAAGAGGAAGCGACGATTGAACCAGCTAAAACAGGTGATTCATCAGTAGATACGTATTTCCAAACAGCACGTTATTTAGATGAATCTGTAAAAGGATTCATGGATTATTTGAAACAATCTGGTTTATACGATAACTCAATTATCGTTATGTACGGTGACCATTACGGTATTTCCGATAATCATGGTGCAGCAATGTCTCAAGTAATGGGTAAAGAAATGAACTCATTTGAAAATGCACAACTGCAACGTGTACCATTAATCATTCGTGTCCCAGGAATGAAGGGCGGCGTGCAACATCAATACGGCGGAGAAATTGATGTTCTTCCGACACTATTACACTTACTAGGTACAGATACGAAAAATTATGTCCAGTTCGGATCAGATTTATTATCACCAGAGCATAAACAAGTTGTTCCATTCCGTAACGGTAACTACGTAAGTCCAACAGTTACTGCACTGAACGGCAAATACTATGATACAGCGACTGGTAACCCTGTTGAATTAACAGACGAAATAAAGCAAAATGAACAAATGGTTCAAAAATCACTGAAATACTCTGACCAAGTCGTAAACGGTGACTTATTACGATTCTATACACCGGAAGGATTTACGCCGGTAGATCGTTCGAAGTACAACTATAACCATCGTGATAAAAATAAAACGAAGGTAAAGACGACTGAAGACGGGGAAACGAAATAAATATTAAAGAGCGCTACTCCTATGAGTAGCGCTTTTGTTTGTACATATAACGTTGTCATTATATAGAAACATCTTTCGTTTTTTGTTTCATCTTACCAAAGAATACTACACCGGCAATGATAATAATGATAAAGGCCCATTTTATGAAAGGGTTACTTTCGAAAAATCCAGCGAACCATTTTTCATCTACAATCATTTTCGCGGCAGTATAAGCTAAAACAGCTGCTCCGATTGTAATGATGACAGGGAATCGGTCCACCCATTTTAAAATTAATGTACTACCCCATACTACTACTGGAATGGACACTAATAGTCCAATGATGACTAAAGAAAAATTGCCATGCGCAGCTCCCGCAACAGCGAGTACATTATCAATTCCCATTAATGCATCAGCAATGATAATGGTTTTAATAGCAGACCAAAATCCTTCTTCGGCCTTAATATCATGATCTTTGCCTTCAGCAATTAATTTGTAAGCAATCCATATAAGGAGTACACCACCAATTAGAAGTAGCCCTGGTATTTTTAATAACCAAACGACAACTAAGGTAGCGAGGGCTCTAATCGCGATTGCCCCGATAGTTCCCCATATAATCACTTTCTTTTGTTGATCTTTCGGTAATCGCCTTGCTGCTAATCCAATTACAATGGCATTATCACCGGCTAATACTAAATCGATTACAATGATGGCCAGTAAGGCTGACAAATATTCGGTTGAAAGAAAATCCATACACATATCACTCCTTAAGAGTAATATGTGCTAAAGTGTTGATAATATAAAAAATAGGATTGAATTTGTATATTCAATCCATAATTTCTTACTGTATTTTAATATATATATGTTTTAATTTCGCATAAGCCGCTTTTGCAATCTTTTTTGCTTTTCGTTTCTTTTTCTTAATTTTCGATTCATCTTTTTAATGCGGTTTTCTTTTCTATTATCCCAGTTATCACTTCTGATTTTACTAATAGATTTATCGGTCTTAGCACGAAAACGTCTTACTTTTTTCACGAAGGAAAGGGATATTTTGCCGATAACACCTTGTTTTTCTAATGAATCCTCTTTACCTAGACACCAATCAGGATGAGATAATAAATATTCGAAATCGAATATTATCCCGTATTTTTTATCCATAGAGGTATACCATTCATCTATTGTACACTTATTTTTTGTGTGTAAGTATATTGATCCATCAGCCATAGCGCAACACCAATAGTCAAAATAGCTCCATAGTACCCATTCTTCCGGTACATCTAGTGTTAAAATTACCATTTTTGAATTTTGTCTACCCCAAGCTTTATGATTTCGGTTTGGGTAATTAGTTTCTTCCCAGACCCAAATAGGATAGTTACCTTCGTAATGATCCAATCTTGTTTTAGCAGCGCGCACCATCCAGTCATATGAATATATATCATCTGGATCGATCACTTCTTTATTACCTTCTAAATAACCAAGTTTTTTAAAGTGTTTCCATGCTGCTTCAGTTTGTACTGTATATACGATCATATAACACCTACTTATTTAAACTAGGCTATAGTATAGCATTTGATATTTCAAAGGTACATTTATTTGATTTTTTCTTGCTAAAAGGGAAGGGACATACATTATAGAAATGCTGAATTTCTATATGAGGAAATTCCCAAAACGATAAAAAAAGACTTGATAACCTACTAGAGGAAATCAAGTCTTTTCATTACATACGATTATCGTGCCAGAAGTTTAATGGGAAGTGTTCGTTCTCACTATAGGCTTCTAATTCATATCCTTTTTCCTTCAGTCCTTTAATAATTCCAGGTACTGCTTTTACGGATTGTGGATGAATGTCGTGCATAAGAATAACTTCTGTTGGGTTTGTAGCACCATGTAGAACGTTTTCTACAATTTTAGCTGATGCAGCATCAACTTGCATTTTGTTGTATTTCCAGTCTAATGAATCGATAGTCCAATCCCAAACTTTTAGTCCGTTCTCAACAACTTTGTTGCGAAGAGCTTCGTTTAATCCTGGCATTGAGCCGTAAGCAGGGCGTGTTAATACTGGTGATTTTCCTAGAACACCGGCGATTAAGCCTTGGTCTTCTTTCATTTCATCAACGTAATGACCTTCTGTGTAAAGCTTCTTGTAGTTATGAGTCATACTGTGCATCCCAACATAGTGGCCTTCAGCATTTTCACGTTTTACAAGTTCCGGGAATGCTTTTACGTTTGAACCAATTAGGAAAAATGTTGCTTTTGCATTTTCACTTTTTAACATATCTAAAAGCTCAGCTGTGTATTTTCCAGGACCATCATCAAATGTTAAGTAAGCTACTTTTCTAACTTGCCCATTATATTGTTTTGGAGCTTCTTTCGGTGCAAGAGATGATTGAATTTCACTTACAAGTTGAACAGATTTTGTTTCATCCTCTGTACTTGCTAGAGCAGTATGTACTGATCCAAAAGCGGCTTCGTAAGTAAATAATACCCCCGCGCAAACTAACATAGCCCTTTTTACTAAAGTTGTCATTCGAATTCCATTGTGCATAATTTTCCTTCTCTCTATAAAAGTTCTACTCTACTATATTAGCAATTATAGGGCGGTAATTGCAAAAAACTTTTTTACAAGCGCAAAAAAGTTTGTCCAAAAATATGCAAGATTTTATTATTTTACAGGTTTACTAAAATGAAATAAGAATTGAATGAAAATGCATGTAATTTGTTCATATATATAGTAAATCCAATGAGTGAGTTAGTAGGGTATTGTATACAGAATATGCTAGCGAAGAGGGTGTCTGTTACATTAAAACGCATCTATAAAATTTCACATACCGTATTTTAAAAATACATATAGGAAAACCAAAAAGTAATGTAGAATATATCGTACATGCACATATGAAATCAACATAAAAGATAAAGAGGTGGGCATATGTTACTTGAGGAAGTAATGCAGCAACTAGAGGAGTATGGAACAGAACAAAATCGTAAAACGTATAAGAACCACGGAGCGAAAGAGCCACTATTCGGAGTTAGTTTTGCCAATTTAAAATTGTTAAAAAAGAAGATAAAAAAAGATCATGATTTAGCAATTTTATTATGGGAAACAAAAAATATGGATGCAATGACTTTAGCGACGATGATTTTAGATCCGAAGAAAGTTACGACAGAACAGCTAAATAAATGGGTAAAGGAAGTTGATTATTATTGTTTAATGGACGTTTTGATGACCGCTATTTGTACATCGCCAATCGCGATAGAAAGAATGGAAGAATGGACAAAGTCTGATGATGAATGGATCGGAAGAGCAGGTTGGTCATTATTAGCGAATATCACGATTAAAAATAAAACGTTATATGATGACTTCTTTTTACCGTATCTAGAAGAGATTAAAACTTATATACATAATGAAAAAAATCGTAAAAGAGAAGCGATGAATAGAGCTTTAATTGCAATAGGAGTCCGGAATGAAAGTTTGGAACGACAGGCGATTGAAACTGCACGCGTGATAGGAAAAGTAGAAGTTGATCACGGTGTAACGTCATGTAAAACACCCGATGCAGAAGCCTATATAAAAAAAACAAAAGAAAGAGCTGAAAAAAAGAAAGTGAAATAAGAATAGGAGAACGGCTATGAAACCAATGGAAGCGGCACAAAGCATAATTACATCACAATTTCCGAATTGTGATGTAGCTTTACTGGGAGGAAGCGTTGTACGAGGGGAAGCGACAAAAACATCTGATCTGGACATTGTAATAATTGATTGTAGTTTGTCATCTTGTTATAGAGAATCTTTCTATAGTAATGGATGGCCAGCCGAAGTATTTGTACATAATTTTGAAACGTATAAAACCTTTTTTAAAATGGATTGTGATCGCGGAAGACCTTCGTTACCACAATTAGTTTCAGAGGGAATTGTATTAAAAGGGGAAAATGAAAGTGTTAAGAAATTAAAAAGAGAAGCAAATGATTTACTAAATAAAGGACCAGCTAAATGGACTGAAGAAATGATGAAACAGAAGCGGTATTTTATTACGGATACTTTGGATGATTTTATTGGTGCATCAAAAAGAGAAGAAGAATTGTTTATCGCGAATTTATTAGCTGATTTATTACATGAATATGTATTAAGAGTAAATGGGAAATGGCTTGGAAATTCAAAATGGTTTATAAGGGTACTTAGAAGATATGATGATCAATATGCAGATCAATTTGTAGCGGCGTTTGATCATTTTTATACAACAGGAGAGAAAAGTAAATTAATTACTTTTGTAGAAAAAACGCTAGAACAGTATGGAGGAAGAATGTTCGAAGGATTTTCTATAGGAAAATAAAAAGGGGATAGCACAATGAATGTACCATTCGTTCAATTAAGGGAATTGACACTAGACGATGTAGAAGATCGATTTCAATGGTCATTAGATACAAAAGTAACAAAACATCTAGTTGTACCAGATCAATATCCGCCGTTTACTCGTGAAGAAACGAAAAAATGGATTGAAGCATGTATAAATCGGAAAAATGGCTATGAACAAAGAGCTATCACTGCAGAGCACGGCATACATATTGGATGGGTAGATCTTAAAAACTTTGATAAAACAAATAAAAATGCGGAACTGGGAATCGCAATTGGTGATAAAGAATACTGGGGTAAAGGGTATGGAATAGCGGCTCTATATAGTATGTTACATCTAGCATTCTACGAATTTGAATTAGAAAAAGTTTGGCTACGTGTAGATGAAGATAATTTTCAAGCTAGAAAGAGTTATGAAAAGGTTGGTTTTGTTTGTGAAGGGCTAATGAGAAATGATCGATTACGTCAAGGGAAGTTCATTCATCGTTATCGTTATAGTATGTTAAGGGAAGAATACGAATCTTTGAATAGTGGCTTATAAAAATATTATGTTAACTTAAAGGAGATGGAGTAATATGATTCGATTACTTACGAAAGAAGACGCGAATAAATATTGGGACTTACGTTTACAAGCATTACAAGTAAATCCAGAGGCATTTGTAACAACTTATGAAGAGGCGATTCGTCAGGAAAATCCTATTAGGCGAGTGGAAAGTAATTTAACAGCTACTACTAGTTGTACATTTGGTGCTTTTAATGAAGAGCATCAATTAATTGGAGTTGTTACTTTACTAACAGAAGAGAAAGATGCGTATAAACATAAAGGTCATATCGTTGCGATGTATGTAGATGCAAGTAATCGAAGAAGTGGTCTTGCACGTGAGTTAATACGTAAGGCAATTGAAAGAGCAAGAGAACTGAACTTGGAACAATTGACATTAGGTGTTGTGTCCACAAACGATCCAGCAAAAAAATTGTATGAATCAATGGGTTTTAAAACGTATGGAATTGAAAAAAGAGCTATAAAAATGAACGGTGTGTATAGTGATGATGAACATATGGTGTTGTTCTTTTAAGAGAGGTAGTTTAGCATGAAAGATTTCCATTTAGAAAAAAATATGAATCCGCAAGTAGCGATTTTGTATGCGACGGTTACGGATACATTTAAACGATTGCAAAAGTTAGTGGAAGGTATTGATGAGAAAGAACTGTCTTTTAAAGGGTCAGAAAATAATGAAAATAGCATCGGACAACTACTTCAACATTTAGCAGTAGTCGATTTACATTGGGTGTACCGCTTAAAAGGAGAAGCAGTTCCACTGACATTTGAAAATATATATGGACCTATGTTAAATGAAGTAGGAGAACTGCCAAGTTTAAGAAAACATACGCTGCAACAATTAATGCAAGATTATGAAGCTGTGCAATGTATGTTATATGAGGAATGTATGAAACTAACAGAACACGATTTAACGCGGGAAGTTTTTTATGAAAAGGGAGAAAATGCGACTATAAGGTGGGGGATATGGCATATAGCTGATCATAATCGGTACCATCAAGCTCATATTAGTCAGTTAAGAAGACTATTTAAAGCTAGAATAGATGCGAGATAAAGATTTCGAATTTTAATTATATTTAATTTGTTGTATAGTATAAGAAGAAACTAAACAAGGGGTTTTATAATGAAAGCTATTGCAATAGGGATATTGGCATCATTTTTCTTTGCCTTTACCTTCGTTTTAAACCGGGCGATGGACTTAGAAGGTGGAAGCTGGATTTGGAGTGCTTCATTACGGTACTACTTTATGGTTCCAATGCTTTTACTTATTGTCATGTATAGAGGAAACTTAAAGCAACTCTTTCAATATATGAGAAACAATCCGAAAGAATGGTTAGTGTGGAGTATCGTTGGATTTGGCCTCTTTTATGCTCCGCTTAGTTTTGCTGGAGCTTTTGGACCTGGTTGGCTTGTTGCATCAACATGGCAAATTACAATCGTCGCAGGAATTTTGTTAACACCATTTTTTGCAGTGGATCCATTACATAAAAAACTTCCAATGAAAGAATTAGTTATGTCGGGCATTATTCTATGCGGTGTTGTACTCATGCAAATAGAACATGCTTCTTCATTAGGAATTCGTGAAACCGTTTTATGTGTCGTTCCTGTACTTATTGCAGCGTTTGCGTATCCTCTTGGAAATCGAAAAATGATGCAAGTTTGTAAAGGGGAGTTAGATGTATTCCAGCGAGTTCTCGGTATGACATTAGCAAGCCTACCATTCTGGTTTTTACTATCTGGTTATGAAGTATCAACAGGCGGGCTACCGTCAAGTAGTCAAGTTTTTCAATGTTTTATAGTAGCGGTTAGTTCAGGTTTAATTGCGACTGTATTATTCTTCTTTGCGACAGATCTTGTAAAAGATGATCCACAAAAACTAGCAACAGTCGAAGCAACTCAGTCTGGTGAAGTATTATTTGCGCTAGCAGGAGAGCTCATCTTGCTATCTGCGCCAATTCCGTCATCTTTATCTTGGATTGGTATGAGCCTAGTTATTATTGGGATGATACTACATAGTTATGTGGCTGTAGTTGTGAAAAAAGAAGAAAAAATAACGGCGTAATGAGATTAGCTCTTTATAGAAAGAGCTAGTCTTTTTTCATGGAAAGGGATGTAGAAATGAATTTGCAACGCGTGAAACAAATTGAGAAAGATCCAATTTTAAATGTGTTACAGTATGCAGTCGGGCCAAGTGAAGCTAGCTTAAAGAAAGCAGTTTTATATTATCAAAGTAATAAAGGGACTTTGTACAGATATGAAGAAGAGGCTTGTATAGGTATTGAAATAATCGGAGCAAATAAAGCGAGAATTTGCCATATAGCAGTCCTTCCACAATATCGTTATAAAGGAATTGCGTTGCAAATGATAAAGGAAGTAGTAAGACTACATCAATTGACTTATGTAGAAGCAGAGACAGACAAAGAGGCAGTAGCATTTTATAAGAAAATTGGTTTTCAAGTTAAAAGTTTAGGAGAAAGATATCCGGGAGTCGAAAGGTTTCAATGCTATCTGGAAGAATAGCATTAAAAATATGTAAATATACATATTGAGTATAGTTTGAAAAAAGTAAGAATTACATTATATAATAAAGGTATCTGGAAAAATATAGATAAAAGAAATTAGGTGTATAACACATGAGAATGGATAAAAGTAAATTTATAAAAATTGCTACTTCAATAGGAGTGTCATCTTTTTTATTAACGGGCTGTGGAGATTATGAAGAAGAAACGGCCCAGAAAGAAAGTACTACTGTTAAAACAGATGGTGGAAAACAAGCGAATGAACAAGAAACATTAAATTGTGATGACAAAACTCCTACTAATGAAAATGTAGAAAATGATGAGTTATGTAAAGAAAATAATCCATCATTTTCATCGTATAATGAAAATTCACATTTACCAATACTTCCATTCGTAGCAGGATATTTATTAGCAAGCAGAACCCCAAATATGAATTATACAGCAAAATCAAATGTAATGAAGAAACCGTATACAAATAACATTATTCCATATCGTGAAAAAGACCAAAGTAGAACTGGTGGCAGCGGTGGTGGAGGATATTACGGCGGCACTAACAGTAACAATAATAACTCTTCCAATAAAGTGGATTTAAATAAACAACAGCCAAATTCTTCAAATAAAGTGACGCCAGATACAAATACGCCGAAATCATCTACGACACAAACGCCGAAAGTGAATCCTGGTTCCAGTGGAATTGGAAACGCAAAAGCACCAGCGGGATCATAAAATGAAAGGATAATGGAGTTATGTATACAGAACAAGAGCAGAAAGAGTATATGAAAGTATGGTTTTCACTTGCGGAAGAGGCTGGTAGGAATGGATTTACATGGCCGAGCCTTTTAGAGAAGGAAGAATGGAATCAATATATGGCAACGGGTATGTATCGTATGCCAGTAAACACATATACTGCTATTTCAAAAGCGACAGAGGAAATTATGTATGTATTATATAGAACGTATCAATATATTGTAAATACGACAGAAGATTTTCAAAAACTAGGATTTCCAGCTGAAACGTGGGAAATTGTGAGAATGAAACATATTGGTTTATTTTCATATTTTACAAGGTTTGACTTTATCGTAAATGGTGAAGATATAAAGTTAATAGAAGTAAATTGTGATACACCAACAGGTTATTTAGAGCCGTCAGTCGCAAACGAAGTTTTGTGCCGTTATCATGAAGTGAACCATCCGAATCATATAGAAGAACATATTGTGCAGGCATGGGAACAAATTAAACATGACTATAATATAGGTCCTGAAGAGACGATATATTTTACTAGTTATGATTGGCACGATGAAGATCATCAAACAGTTCGATTTTTAAAAAGCTATTGCTTAGATCAATCAACGGACTATATAGGTATACAAGATATCGTCGTGGCAGATGATGGTATATATACGCCAAATGGTGAACGAATCCATTATTTATATAGACTATATCCAATTGAATATTTAGTTTTAGATGCCGATAAAAATGGAAAAAGAATTGGACTCCAATTTTTAGATCATATAGCGCAAGGAAAAGTGAAAATCATAAATCCACCGGCTGCTTTTCTTATGCAAAATAAAAGTGTACTCGCATTAATTTGGCAACTTTATGAAGAGGAAGTTTTCTTTGAGGAAGAAGAGCGAGGAATCATTCAGAAATACTTCCTACCAACATATTTTACAAATAAAACATTTATAGAAAAAAATGAATCATATGTTTCTAAACCTTTATACGGCCGTGAAGGTGGAGGGGTATCTATATACGAAAATGATAAATTATTAGCTGAAGATAAAACAGAGTACTACTTTGAACAACGGAAAATATATCAGCAATATATAGAAATGCCTGACTATACAATTGACACGTGGGATGGTCCGTATACTGGTAAACTATTAATTGGCTCTCATTGTATAAGCGGAAGAGCCGCAGGGTTATTTTTACGTGTAGGTGAGAAAATAACGGGAAACTTATCGATGTTTACGGGGGTTACGATTGAAGGATAAGAAGTATATGAAAAAAGGGCATTACAAGAACAAATATATTATTTCAAAAATTGATCAAATAATTAGTTACATATAAATGAATTTATAATTGGTGAACGCATCTTATATCTAGCATTAAAAAGATGCTATGTGGAAATTTAAATAGGAGGTATATCAAGTCTTATGTTTCTCAAATTATTTTAAGTGAGTACTAGACAATTGTAATAGGTGAAATAGTATGTTTTTATCGTATAAAAATAAAGCAGTTGCTTGAACTTATTTTATTTTGTGAAAATGCTTGTTTCGATAAGATATTTATAAAGTAGTTTTGATTAAGGAAGTTCATTACGTTTTGTGTTATTTTCTATTTTGGGAATTTCACGTGAACAGTTTTAGGGTAGAGCACTTTGAAATTAAATGTGCTCTTTTCATTTTGAAAAAATATTATTAAAAATCGTTGATATATACGAATTAAAGTGGGACAAATTATATAAATATTAGTATAATTCGATAGTGGTATATTTGATGGGAAATACGATGATATTTAATTTATTTTTGAAATGGGGAGAAGCATATGAAGAGTGATTATATTTCCAAAACTACTTCACTTAGTACTCAAGTATTAAATCAAGGGGAGGTACTTGCTGCATTAGAACGTTCACTAGCTATGATTGAGTTTGATCCCTATGGAAAAGTAATCTGGGCAAATCATAATTTTGCATATGCAATGGGCTATGAAGTGGATGAACTATTAAACAGTCATCATCGTCAGTTTTGTACTTCACAGTTTGTTCAAAGTCCAGAATATGATATCTTTTGGAGGAATTTTCGGAATGGAGTCTCATTTCAAAGGAAAATACAGAGAATTACGAAACAAGGGAAAACGATATGGCTAGAAGCGACGTATACCCCCGTTATAGATAAGAATGGAGAGATTCAAGCGGTTATTAAAGTCGCTACAGATATTACTGCACGTGAAGATGGCACGGCAAAGGTAACACATGAATTGCAAGAGATGGCGGAAAATCTAAAGGAACGTGCGCAAGAAGGAATTAAGCGTAGTCATATGGTTTCCGCGGCCATTAAACAAATAGTTGAACAAACGAATGACAATATGAAATTATTACAAGAGCTTAACGAATAAACTAATATTATACGCGACATGGTGAAAACGATTAATGAAATTGCCACACAAACTAATTTATTAGCCTTAAATGCTGGAATTCAGGCCGCTCATGCGGGTACTTATGGTAGTGGTTTTAATGTTGTTGCAAATGAAGTTCGTAATTTAGCAAATAAAGTTAAAAACGTAACTAAAGATGTACACTTTAATGTAGAGAATATAACCAAGCAGGTACAAAAGATTAGTGCAGGGACTCTACAATCAGAAAAGAGTGTTACTGAAAGTTACTCATGTATAGAACAAGCAGTTCATGAATTCAATGGTATTGGTGAAGCGGCCCAGAGACTTGATACACAGGCAAAAACTATAGTAGAGCAACTACAAGGACAAAAATAACCACGCATATTCCTGAATATTAAGATTCGAATCTGTAAATCTATAAATTTTTATATGAGTAAAAACTATATATAAGAAACACATTTTGAATTTACATATCTCATATTATTGTTAAAACGAGGTATTTGTTCTCTTGTCGAAAAAGAATCACTATTATAATATGTGATTCTTTTTTAATATTATATTTGTGGGTGATTTTAAAAATTGAAAAATATTTTGTTGATTGATAAAATCTATATATTTTTAGGATATGTTAAAGCCTCGTGCTATATATTTTAAAAATCAATTTGTTTTTATAGTTCGATATTTTATAAATATGAAAAAATGATTAAGTTAAAAATTAAGAAAAATATGATAATATATATTTATGTATAAGTTTAAATATATAGGGTTAGTGGGGGAACCGTTATGAAAATGAATGAAATAGTAGCAAGTACACAATCTCCGAATACCATTGAAACGATTATAAGAGATCTAAAAGCATTAGGAGTCCAAAAAGGAATGACAATAATCGTTCATTCTTCATTAAGTTCTATCGGCTGGATATCTGGCGGAGCAGTTGCTGTAGTAGAGGCGTTAATGAAAGTGATTACGGAAGAGGGTACAATTATTATGCCAACGCAATCTTCGGATTTATCTGATCCGAAACATTGGTCAAGACCACCTGTACCAGAAGAATGGTGGCAAATCATTCGGGATAACGTCCCGGCATTTGAGCCACATATAACACCAACAAGGGCAATGGGAAAAGTAGTTGAATGTTTTCGTACATATCCGAATGTAGTACGCAGCAACCATCCATTAGGAAGTTTTGCTGCATGGGGAAAGCAGGCAGAAGAAATAACGATGAATCAGTCACTATCAATGAGTTTAGGAGAGGAATCTCCATTAAGAAAAATATACGATTTAGACGGATACGTATTATTAATTGGTGTTGGATATGATTCCAATACGTCTGTACATTTATCTGAAGTACGTACTGGTGCATGTGAGTTAATAAACGTGGGGGCACCTATTATAGAAAATGGGGAAAGAGTATGGAAAGAGTTTTTTGATATGGATTACGATTCTGATAAGTTTGTAGAAATCGGTGTCGAGTTTGAACAAAAGGGAACTGTAACAAATGGAAAAATAGGAAATGCAACGTGCCGACTTATGAAACAACGAGATATTGTTGACTTTGGAACAGAATGGTTTCGTAAGAAAAATCAGTAAGGGATGGTTACAATGAAGGGGAAAAAGGTATTAATTACGAGTGGTGGTTGTTTAGAAAAATGGGACCAAGTGCGTGGTCATACGAATATGGCAAAAGGAACTATTGGAAGAATAATTGCCGAAGAGCTTATAAGTAAAGGGGCACATGTTATATATTTACACGGTTATTTTGCCGAGAAACCAAAAGATATAAATAATCAATTAGAATTACACCCATTTGAAGGAATTGTTGATTTACAAGATAAAATGAAAAGTATTATTACATATGAAAAAATCGATGCGGTTATTATGGCAGCGGCTGGATCAGATTGGATTGTAGACAAAATTTGTGATCAAGATGGAAATACTCTTGATATGAATGGGAAAATTTCAAGTGATATAGCGCCAATTATTCATTTTCAAAAGGCTCCAAAAGTATTAAAACAAATAAAAGAGTGGGCTCCAGAAACGGTACTCGTTGGCTTTAAACTTGAAAGCGATATAAATGAAGAAGAACTGTTTAAAAGAGCGAAAAATAGAATGGCAGAAGCAAAAGCAAACGTAATGATTGCAAATTCACCACATTCTTTATATTCGCGCGGAGCGGTACACTACGTAATTGGACAAGACGGTAAAGAGAAGTTATGTAATGGGAAAGATGAAACAGCGAAAGAAATTGTCAAAAGGTTAGAAGTACTATGTAATCACATTACTGCTTTATAATTTTAAGTATTTGGATAAGAGTGAATCCGCATAGTATATATAGGTAAGCGAAACTTTAATTTATGGGAATTTTACTTTTACACGAATATTAAACGTTAACCATTCAAGATGGGTACATAGAATAATTGGTCAGGAGTGGATTCTATGGAACATTTATTAAAGCAAGCTATAAAACTTAGAAATGAAAAGAAATATGCACAGTCTAGAGAGATACTTATCGGATTAACAAATTTTACGAGGGATGCAGAAGTACTTTATCAATGTGCTTGGATACATGATGTAATGGGGCTTGAAACGGAAGCTATGCCTTATTATGAACAAGCAATTGCGAACGGACTTGAAGGGGAGTCACTTTGCGGTGCTTATATTGGCTTGGGCAGTACATATCGTTGTATAGGTGAGTATGATAAAGCAATTACAGTTTTAGAAACAGGTTTGCAGCAGTTTCCGGATAATGATGCGATAAAAGTATTTTTGTCATTAGCAAAATATAACGTAAACGATCATGAATCCGCAATGAAATTATTACTTGAAACAGTTTTGAAAGTAGAGGAAGTAAAAGAATTTGAACGTGCCATTTCATTTTATAAAGACCATTTAGACGAGGTTTTTAAATAGAGGGTGAACGTATGAATGTCGGACTATCACGAAGGCGAACAGGTATTTGGTTTGGACTAATATCTTTCATCTTGTTATCAAACTATTTATTGTATGCTCTTCCGATTGTACCAGATGCTCCGAAAGAAGTAGTTCTCGGGTCATTATTAGATTGTATGTTTGTAATTCCAATCATCACGTATTTCTTTATTATTCGAAAAAGATACTCGTTAACGTATATATTTCCTATTGTAATAGCTGGTTATATTTTTGTAAGATTTATTATTCCAAGTGACTATTTACAATCTTTTTCATATGTTTCTTATATTATTGTTGCGGGAGAAATTGCATTTGTTTGCTTAGAGTTATTCCTTCTATATAAAATTGTTAGAATGCTTCCTAACATAATAAAAAGATATAAAGAATATAAAAGTGAGTATTCTTCATTTTCTTATGCAATTGATGCAGCGTTTGACGCTACTATGAAAAGAAGTAAGTTAGTAGATATCATTGTAACAGAGTGTAAGTTAATCTATTATGCATTTTTATCGTGGCATGAAAAAGTACCAAAAGGTGAATGCGTATACTCATATCACAAAAAGACTGGTGCAATAGGTGTATACATCATGATGATCCATGCGACCTTAATAGAAAGTATCGGTTTTCATTATTTACTTCATCAATGGAATCCAGTAATAGCATGGATTTTACTTATTTTAAACGTGTATGCAATGTTTTATTTTTTAGCTGAAATACAAGCAATGCGTAAAAATCCGATTATCATTACAGAAGAACAAATAATTATTCAAATCGGATTAGGAAAGAAAATTATTATACCATTTGCACGCATCGATACAATTGTGTTTTATAAAGGAGAATCTTTAAAGAAAGAGAAAGAGGTCCTTGACGCAACTGTGATGGAATTTATAAAGGAACCTCCAACATTTGAAATAACACTAAAAGAGCCAGTAAAGGCACGATTGTTATATGGATTTTCTAAAACTGTAAGTCGTGTTTACTTAAATGTTGATGAGGAACGGAAATTTTATGATATGGTTACGGAGAAGTTGAAACGTGGATAATGCTATTGGAGTTCCTTCTAACTTAGAAGGGGCTTTTTTTGTGAAGTAGAAAATGTGATTATATAAATTTTAAATAAAAAAACAATGAATAAATTGATTGAACGCCTTCTTAGTGCAAAAATAAAGGGTTATAATGAAAGAACTAAAATAAAAGGGGCATTTAAAACATGAGTTGCTTACGTCCGTCAGGGATTGAAATTATTGAAAGAAAAATTCGCTATGATGCTACAACAGTAGATCATGCTTGTTTATTAATAGAAACGCAGCCAGATAAAATTGTTTTATACCATGAAGTACAGTACTCTTTTACAATGACAGCAAACGATACGAAGTTAACGATCCCGAAAGGAAGTTATACAGTTGCATATTACTGGAGGAGTCGTCCGTATAATTTATACGTTTGGAGAGATCAGGATGGAAGTTATCTAGGTTCTTATTTTAATATTGTAAAGAATACTGATATAACGGATGAAGTGGTATCCTTTGAAGATTTAATCCTTGATATTATGGTACTTCCAAGTGGAGAATCTTTTATATTGGATGAGGATGAATTACCTGAGCCGTTAGAACATTTTGAAGATGGATATGTAGAAAAAGCTCTTCATACAGTGAAAAATACAATTCAAGAATCGCTTCCGAATATCATTTCAGAAACTGCTAGCATTTTTAAAATTAAATAATGTTCATTAAAACCCAGTTGACTTATCGGAAAAATTTGTATAATATGTAGTTAATTCTATAACGTATAGCTGATTGGAGAAACCAAAGGCATTTCATTTTGTAATGAAATGCCTTTGGTTTTTTTATTATATAAATACTGAATCTATTCATTTAGATGAATCATTTCAAGGAGGGGGAAAAATGACTGTTTCAATTGATGGAGTATCAAAATATTTTTCGAAACAAACTGGTACTGTTCAAGTATTAAAAGATATTAATTTCCAATTAGAAAAAGGGGATTTTGTTACAGTAATTGGTCCGAGTGGTTGCGGAAAAAGTACACTATTAAAAATTATTGCAGGTTTAGACAGCGATTTTGAAGGTGAAGTCATTATTGATGGGGAGCACATAACAAAACCGAGTAAGAAGCAAGGGTTTATATTTCAAGAACACCGTCTGTTTCCATGGTTAACAGTCGAAGAGAATATTGCAGCTGATTTGTCATTAAAAGATAAGTATGTGAAGGATAAGGTGAAAGACTGGGTTGAAATCGTCCGGTTAGACGGTTTTGAAAAATCATATCCGAAAGAAATATCAGGCGGGATGTCACAACGTGTTGCGATTGCAAGAGCGTTGCTAAGGGATCCGAATGTATTATTGCTTGATGAACCATTTGGCGCACTTGATGCGTTTACCCGAAGTCATTTGCAAGAAGTGCTGCTCAACATTTGGGAACAAAAAAAGACGACAATGATATTCGTTACACATGATATAGACGAAGCCATATATCTTTCGAGCCGAATTATTATCATGAGTGCAAAGCCTGGAAAAATACATAAAGTGATTGAAAATAATTTACCTTATCCGCGTAGTAAAACTTCGGAGTCATTCCAAGAAATTCGAAAGAAAGTATTACAGCAGTTTGAACACGGGGGACTAATTCAAACAAGTATATAGAGAAAGAGTGAGTATATATGTATAAGAAAATTAAAGTTCTTTCTTTTGCTTTAGCTATTTCTTTATTTTTATTCGGATGTGAAAAAAGCACAGCGAGTAGTAAGAAGGAAGATATAACAGTACAAATTGGTATACAGCAAGGATTAAGTCCACTATTACTCGCACAGAAAAAAGGATGGTTTGAAGAAGAATTTAAAAAAGAAGGGGTTAAAGTGAAATGGACGGAGTTTCAAAGCGGGCCTCCCTATTTTGAGGCTATCGCATCGAATCGATTAGACTTTGGTGAAGTTGGGAACTCCCCAGTTATTTCCGCGCAAGCAGCAGGTATTGAATTTACCGAAATTGCTAATACAAGTTATGCAAGAAAAGGAACAGGAATTCTTATACAAAAAGATAGCAAGATTACGAGTGTAAAAGAATTAAAAGGTAAAAAAATTGCAGTTGCAAAAGGAAGTAGCGCTTTTAATTTATTGTATCGAGCACTAGATAAGGAAGGTATCAATGCAAAAGATGTAAATGTTATTCAGTTACAACCAGATGAAGCACAGCCAGCATTTGAATCAGGAGCAGTAGATGCATGGGCAATTTGGGATCCTTTCATATCGTTACATACGGTAAATAAAGGAGCGAAGGTGATTGCAGATGGTGACACATTGAATGTTTCTTCACCAGAGTTTTTAATAACAAGAACAATGTTTGCGAAAGAACATCCAGAGTTAGTTGAGAAATTCCTCAAAATTTATGAAAAAGCACGCATATGGCAAGATGAAAATTTGGATGAAGCAATAAAAATATATACTTCAACCAAGAAGATAGATGCAGAGATTGTAAAAGAAGTGTTTAATCATGACAAACCCATTTTAGTTCCAGTAACGAAAGAAATAATAGCAGAACAACAAAAGACAGCAGATTTTCAATATAAGCTCGGTTCTATAAAGAAAGAAATAAAGACAAATAAAGTTGTAGATAATTCTTTCGTAGAAAAAGCATTAAAGGCGAAGTGAAAAGAGGTTTTATAAATTGGAGAATACGAAAGCGGTTATGAAAAGGGCGAGTATAACGATTGGCAAAAACAATGTAAAGAAAGAGCGAAAGACGAATGTAAAAGTGCTAGTAAGAGCGATTACTATACCGATTATCGTATTAATTATTTGGCAGTTAGCCGGCGTATTCGATTTAGTTTCTAAAACAGTTTTACCGACGCCATTACATATAATTCTAGCTTTTCAAGAACTTATAAAAACAGGAGAGTTATTCGGTCATTTAAGTATTAGTGTATTCAGGGCTGCGGCTGGTTTCTTTATCGGCGGAAGTTTAGGAATTATTTTAGGAACGATTGTTGGATTTTCAACGAGAAGTGAGCAATATTTAGATCCGTCAGTACAAATGTTACGAACTGTACCTCATTTAGCTGTGGCACCGCTTTTCGTATTATGGTTCGGCTTTGGCGAAACATCGAAAGTGTTATTAATTGCAGATGGTGCATTTTTTCCTTTATACGTTAACGCGTTTTTAGGAATACGAGGTGTAGATTCAAAGTTATTTGATGTGGCGAGAGTGTTAGAGTTTAGTAGAAGAAAATTAATTACGAAATTAATTTTACCATCAGCATTGCCGAACCTATTACTCGGTGCAAGATTGTCCTTAGGAGTTGCATGGGTGAGTTTAGTAGTAGCAGAACTTATGGGATCTACAGAAGGTATTGGCTATATGATTATGGATGCAAGGCAATTTTCAAATACAGATATTGTATTTGTCGGTATTATTATCTTTGCATTCGTTGGGAAGTTTTCTGATTCACTCGTACGTTTACTAGAAGTGAAATTCTTAAGATGGCGAGATAATTTTAAAGGAGAGACAGGGAATTAACATATAAAGTGAAACTTTAATTAGTGGGGGGCTTCATCCCCCACTAATTATTAGTTGAACCAATCGGGCTTTTATGGGCAGTTGATTCCTCACCTAGCTTTTGTGCTTTCGCTGAATTTTGAGGTGGGGATCTTACTGCCCGTTAATGCGGGGTAAATTATTAGGGGTAATTTATATAGAGTATTTTAGTATACGCTTTAATATAAATAAGGGGTGTGTAAAGATATGGAATTGTTATGGTTTATTCCAGCTTATGGAGATGGTCGATATTTAGGGACGACAAAAAGAGGAAGGGCAGCTGAATATGGTTATTATAAGCAAGTTGCACAGGCAGCTGATTACTTAGGATATACAGGTGTGTTACTTCCAACTGGTCAAGGGTGTGAAGATCCATGGGTATTAGCATCTGCACTTGCAGCCGAAACAGAGAAATTAAAATTTTTAGTAGCAGTTAGACCAGGACTTATGTCACCGACAGTTGCAGCGAGGATGGCATCAACATTTGATAGAATTTCAGATGGGAGGTTACTTATTAATGTAGTAGCTGGAGGAGATCCTGTTGAATTGCAAGGCGATGGATTATATCTGGAACATGATGAAAGATATGAAGCAGCGGATGAATTTTTAAAAGTTTGGAAATCGACCTTACAAGGTGAAACGATCTCTTTAGAAGGAAAGCATATTAAAGTTACGGATAGTAAAGTTGTATTTCCTCCGGTTCAAACACCGTATCCACCAATTTATTTTGGCGGATCGTCTGCTGCAGGTAAAGAAGTGGCGGCTGAACATAGTAATGTATATTTAACGTGGGGAGAGCCGCCAGCGCAAGTGAAAGAAAAAATAGATGAAGTAAGAAAACTTGCGGAAGGGAAGGGGCGTAAGGTGCGATTCGGCATCAGGTTACATGTAATTGTAAGAGAGACAGAAGAAGAAGCATGGGAAGAGGCAGAACGTTTAATTCAATATGTAGATAACGAAACAATTGAGCTTGCTCAAAAGACATTTGCAAGATATGATTCAGTTGGTCAAAAACGAATGACTCATTTAAATAAAGGTACGAGGGAGTCGTTAGAGATAAGTCCTAACTTATGGGCTGGCATCGGGCTTGTAAGAGGTGGTGCAGGTACTGCGCTTGTTGGGGATCCGTATACAGTAGCAGAAAGAATAAAAGAATATGAAGCGTTAGGAATTGATACGTTTGTTTTATCAGGATATCCTCATTTAGAAGAAGCATATGAAGTGGCAGAACTGTTATTTCCTTTATTGAAAGAAGAAAAGGAGCAAGAAAAGAAAATTGTTGGCGAAATGATAGCTGATGCATTTGCACTAAAAAAATAATGAGAAATAAAAAAACTCGCAAGTAAATCACTTGCGGGTTTTCATCGTAAACTATTAGAAAATATGGTAAAATTAAATAGTAACTTAAGGTACGGTTGGTTGTTCAATTATCACTTCTCCGAGTAGGAGGGGGGTGATAATAAGTGAGTGAAATAGCGTTGTTATTGCAAGGTGGACTGTTTCTCGTTGCATTGTTAACGTTCGTCGTCGTTTTAATAGACAAGCTCAAAAAATAACAACCCACCTATGCCAATAGAATGTGGGTTGTTTTGTTTGTAAGAAACAAATAGGATAAATGAACAATCCAATCTGCTAGGTTACGTGGACTAGTGTGTAGCCGCACACTAGTCTTTTTTATTTATATACAATTAATAATTAGTTTATGTGATTGTATTGTTCTTTTCATACTCATTATAACACAGTGTCTTTTCATCAAGAAAGGAGACCGTATGTTCTGATTTCGATTAAATCGAAGGGGTTGTTTCTTTAAATAGCCCATCCATATACTGTTTTAAAGTTTGGATATAAAATTCCTGCTTATTTACATTATTTACACCGACAATGGGTGATGAAAGTTCATATCTTTTTTCTGATAAATGAACGACAACATCAAAGATATCAAATAGACGAATGAAGCAGAACAGGCCATCTTTATCACTTAATAAAATAAAGTAATGGTTTTCACTATTTGTATTTAATGTATTCCATAAAGAACTTTTGCTTAAATCGCGTACAATGCTCTTTTCTTTTAATTCCATGAAGTCGGCATTTGATAAAATATTAGAAATATCAATCGCATCTGGATCTTCAAAATAGCCATCAACAGCTTGTACAGCGAAAGTATAAGCCATTTTTAATACGCTCATCTTGTATTTGCGGTTATCTAAAAGTAATTCACGTTGAATAGAGCTAGCTACTTTCGTTACACGTTCTTCTTTCCAAATTTCATTATGTAGTGAAATATCGTGCTTTTTACATAGTTTCATAATTAATGCATTGGAATAAAGTATTTCATCACTTACTTCTACAACATCTGTCTCAGCCGCTGCAAGTTCCTCACCATGCTCATTCGTATAGAGGGGGGAGTCAATCTGTTTTTTCATTTGCTCAATCTTAAATTGACTTAATTTATGCCGAATTAAAGGACGATCAATATTTGTTGTCATCTGTTCATGACAAGTATCACAAAATGAGTTTGTGAAATAATATCCACATAATATTTCTGGGATGACATATTGTTCACTAAGTTCTTTCGTATCTTTTCTGCAAATGATGCATTGTGTCATTTTTATCACCTTTACCTACAAATTTGTATGTATTCTTATTGTAGTGTATTTATTGGTATTTTGGAATATTGTAAAGGAAAATATTATGTGAAATTGTTGCTTATTTTGGTACAATGAAGAGAAGTGCTAGTTTAAAGGAGGATGTTTTTTGAAATCGAAAGTGCACTTTTGGACATTAGAAGTGCTAATGGTTGTAGCGATCATATTTATTTGCACAAAAATATCGTTTCTATTTCAACCGATTGGTATCTTCATATCAACATTGTTTTTCCCAATCTTAATCGCGTTATTTTTATACTTTATATTTAATCCTGTATTAGTCTTTTTGGAGGAGAAAAAAGTACCTAGAAATTTAGCGATATTACTGTTATATCTTTTTATTATAACATTAACTGCGGTTGGAGTTGGGGTAGTTGTTCCAACGATCTCACAACAGCTAATGGATTTAGTAAAAAATATGCCAAGTTATATAAAAGAGGGAAAAGTATACATACAAGATTTATCCCATCATAGATTGTTTGAATGGTTATCTACACAAAACTATGTTTCCATTGAAACAATTGAGAAAAATGCGATTGAATACTTAAAGGATATACCAAACACGATTACGTCGAGTGCAACGGCTTTATTTGGTATTATCACGAACGTTGCATTAGTTATCTTCACAGTACCATTCATTTTATTTTATATGTTTAAAGATGGACATGCCTTTCCAGGTAAAGCAGTAAGCTTATTACCAGAATCTTACCGTGAAGAAGGACTTCGCATCATTAAGGAAACGAATGAAACATTATCTGCATATATTCAAGGGCAAGCGCTCGTTTGTATATTTGTAGGTGCTTTTACTTTTATCGGTTATTTAATTATCGATTTACCGTACGCTTTCGTTTTAGGAATTATAGCAGCATTTACAAATATCATTCCTAACTTAGGTCCATTTATCGGTGCAGCACCAGCTGTTATTGTAGGCCTGTTCGTATCTCCGATGCAAGCGTTGTACGTAATTATTATCGTAACAATTGTACAACAGTTTGAAAGTAACATCATTTCACCGCGTATTATGAGTTCGAAACTGAATATCCACCCGCTAACAATTATTATTTTAATTTTAGGGGTAGGTAACTTTGCGGGAATTATCGGAATGATTTTAGCAGTGCCAGTTTATGCAGTAACAAAAACAGTTGTATCGAACTTAGTGAGATTGTTTAAGACGAAACGAAGTAATCGGAAATAGTATATGTTGAGAAAGATACACCGCTTTTTAAGTGGTGTATCTTTTGTTTATTACTCAATGTCAAAAGTGTGAAAATGTAGTTTTATTATATATTTATTACATATCAAATATAGACATATACTTGTGTGATATAATGTCTATAAAACTACGTGGAATCCCTCTGAATTATCCAAATCATTTCTTTAGAACGTGCTATCAACATCATAATCGACTCCTTTCAATTTTTATATTTTAAAGGTTTATAGGTGAGAATAGTATTTGCTTCTACGATCTCGAATTTCGTCCATAATCTGTTTATATTGTTGTTCTTGCTTTAATTCAGTTTCAGAAAGGGTTTCTTTCTGAATTGTGATTGTTAAAAAGAAAAGGTGAAACTTCATAATACATTCCTCCTTTCGAAAGGAATTATAGATGGCTACAGTAGTGACTTTGACGTTCTTTTACATCTTCCATAGCTTTATTAATTTGTTGATCATGCAATATCTCACTGTCTGAAAACTTAGTTTTCTGAATCGTAATGGTTAAAAAGAATACTTTAAATTTCATTAGTTTTTTGCTCCTTTATAAATTATTTAGAAAAGACGGCTGTAATAAAAAGCTTGACGCTCTTTCACTTCGCCCATAATAGTTTGAATGTGTTGTTCACGTAAAATTTCTTTCTGAGAAAGCTTACGTTTTTGAATAGTGATAGTTAAAAAGAATGCTTTAAATTTCATTACATATTACCCCTTTAAAAGTTAATTAGAAAAGACGGCTGTAATAAGAGGCTTGGTGCTCTTTTACTTCGTCCATAATAGTTTGAATGTGTTGTTCACGTAAAATTTCATTCTGAGAAAGTTTACGTTTTTGAATGGTGATTGTTAAAAAGAATGCTTTAAATTTCATGAGGATATTGCTCCTTTAAAAGTTATTTAGAAAAGACGGCTGTAATAAGAGGCTTGGTGCTCTTTTACTTCGTCCATAATAGTTTGAATGTGTTGTTCACGTAAAATTTCATTCTGAGAAAGCTTACGTTTTTGAATAGTGATAGTTAAAAAGAATGCCTTAAATTTCATGAAGGTTTTGCTCCTTAAGAATATATTTTTAATACATTTGTGTGTAGTATGAACTTTTAATGTCAGTTATTTTATCAGTCAGTTGTTTTAATTGTTGTTTACGAACGATTTCGTCTTCAGATAAAGTGTTTCTCTGAAGTACAGTTGTAAAAAAGAAAATATGAAAGGTCATAAATGAATTCCTCCTTCCGAAAAGGAATTACAGGTGATCACAATAAAGTGCTTGGCGCTCCTTAACATCATTCATAGCTTTTTCAATTTGTTCATTATGAAAAATTTCATCTTTGGAAATTGTATTTCTTTGAATCGTAATACTTAAAAACAATACGCTAATAGTCATCGAATGTTGCTCCTTTCTTTAAAAAATAATATAAGAGGCTAAAAAATCGCACAAAAAAGCCACAGGAAGATATAGTTCTCCTATGGCTAGGCGTGAAAAAGCCACAGGAAAGTATACGACCTCCTGTGGCGAATTTATGAATTAATAGAAATAAAGTGCGATTTTCAATTCTCCATTAGGGTGGTCGAATTCATATTTAATTGTCCGAAAAACAAAGGTGCAGTTAACGCTAAAGTTAAAGCATGTAATTGTAATTTCATCATTTTATTCGACCTCCTTTTAGAATTTTTTCTTACGTTAGTAAGTATATACAATTAATGGATAATTGTAAACATAAAAATTGAAAATTTTTAATTTTGATTAAAATGCGTATGTTTTAAAGGGTTTTGAGTAGATGTATTGTAGTTAACAAAATATCGATAAAAATGGGGGATGCTAAATGAAATATATGCATCGTAATGTGGTTGTTATGCTAACAATTTTTTTATTTATTACTGCTTGTTCTAGCGGAGAAAGAATAAAAGAAATATCTGATGTTGAACCTGGTGCTTTTAGGAAATATGCTGGAACATATGTTGGTAATAACTCAGATGTAGTTGCAATTGTTAATCATTTACCCGGTGGTGAAACATTTCAAAGTATAAGTTTGGAGAATGAAAGCATAAAGGTGAACTATAGTGCAAAAGGGAATGGAACCCTTACAGAAGACATGGTTGAGACGTATTGGTTTGATGGTAAGGATACGATGAAGAAGAATTTTCTCTTTAACGTTATTTATTTAGCGATTTTAGTACCAAATGCGAAAAGTTACGAGTTTCAAGTAGAAAATAAAAATTTCACGATAAAAAGAGAAGAAATACTATCAATCCTGTATGTAAAATTTGATGATTTTCCAAAAGAAAATGGTATATGGGATAAAAAGAAAGTAGTAAAGTTCCTTAACGATAATAATGAAAAAATTACAATGCTTATAAATGATAAAGATTTTCGGAAATCTTTATTTGTTAAATATCCAGTGAAATAATTGGAGGGACAAAGATGGAGATTGTATACAAAATTTCTTATCATAGAATGAAGGGTCATTATTTACCTAAGTTAATACAGGCAATTAGCCTCGTTAGTGAAGAAGATTTGTGGAAGCAAGGGAACTCTGTTAATTCAATTGGTGGAATTGTATTGCATATTTGTGGACATATTTATAGAAATACTAGTCGTTATAAAAATCCCAATATAGTTTTTGAAAAGGGAATTGAAGAGTATTTTCCAGTAAAAAGACAAAGTTCTGAAGTTTTGCTACAGTACGTTGAAAAAGTATTTGATGAATGGGGAAAAGCATATATACAATCATGGGAAGAAAAAAGACATATTGAACTTCATGGTTTATTACATTTAGTGGGGCACACAAGTTATCATTTAGGGCAAATAGTAGATCGTACAAAGTCAATAAAAGGACAACAATTTAACTTTTGTCAAAATGGTATAAATGAAAAGAATTTGAGAACAAGAGTTGAAACTTCGAACTTTTAGAAAGAGAGTCATTTTTAAATAAATGACTCTCTTTTTTTGTAAAAGAAATTTATGGAAATAAATATTTTTATGTGATATGGTTAATTACATAAGTAATGAACCTAAGAACCTAAGGTGGTGAAATTATGAAACCTACTCTGGAGCAAAATAAATTAATATACTTACAAATTGCAGAAACGATTGAATCTGATATTTTAAAAGACATATTACTTGAAGAAGAACAAGTTCCATCGACAAATCAATTTGCGAAGATGCTACAAATTAATCCAGCTACTGCAGCTAAAGGGGTAAATGTATTAGTGGATGAAGGGATTTTATATAAAAAGAGAGGGATCGGGATGTTTGTTGCAAAGGGAGCGAAAGAAGTCGTACTTAAAAAAAGACAAAAGACTTTTATGACCGAATATTTACCTAAAGTGTGGGAAGAAGCGAAAGTGTTAGAAATATCAAAAGATGAATTGATGGATATGATTCAAAAAATTACGAAGGAGGGGAAAGAGGGATGATTGCACTTGAGACGAAAGATATAACGAAAAAATATAAAAAGAAAATAGCTGTAAATGAAGTAACACTTTCATTGGAAGAGCATAAAATATATGGTTTGCTTGGGAGGAATGGAGCAGGAAAAACGACACTATTAAATTTACTAGCAGGACAAATAACTTCAAGTAGTGGAAGTGTATTAATATTTGGTGAAAATGTATTTGAAAATAGTAAAGCGATGCAAAATATTTGTTTTGTTAGAGTGAAAGAAGAAGCTCGTTTAAGTTTTAAAGTAAAAGAAATTTTTAAGATGTGCAGCCTGTTTTATAAAAACTGGGATGGAAAATACGCTGAAGAACTTGCTGATAAATTTCAGCTTAATATGACAGTGAAATACCATAAACTATCACACGGTATGCAAACAGTCGTCGGAATTATTCAAGGGTTAGCAAGTAGAGCGCCAATTACTATTTTTGATGAACCAACTACAGGTTTAGACGCAGCGCATCGTGAGTTGTTTTATAGTTTACTATTAGAAGATTACGGTGAGTATCCAAGAACAATTATATTATCAACACATTTAGTAGAAGAAGTAACTCATGTTATCGAAGAGGTAATTATCATAAAAGAAGGAAGACTGATTGTTCAATCATCTGTGGAGGATTTATTACAACAAAGTCATATTATTTCAGGGAAAAAAGATAAAGTGGATGAGTTTTCAATCAATAAAAAAGTTATAAATCGAGAAGTTTATGGAAATAAGGGGATTGTTGTTTTATGGGAAGAGCTTTCTAATGAAGATTATTATTCTCTTGAAAAAGAAGGGTTACTGATTGATAGAATTACATTACAAAAACTATTTATTCACATAACTGGTGGTGAAATAAAATGACGATTTTAATGAAGCAGTTGAAGTTACATATAAATTTTCATTACAAAGCAATTTTAATATTTTGGATTACAGCATTACTTATAAAAGGAATTACAAGTGTAATGGATTTGAGAGAAATAAGAGAAGGATTTTTGCAACATATATTAAATAATCCTTCGATTGCAATTACACTGTTTATAGTAGTAAGTACTTTTATCATACAGGATGATGTGTTTCGTTTAGCAGTTTCATTTGGAGTAACGAGATTACAGTTTTTCATTGGATCAGTTTTCTATATCTTATTACAAGCTGTGGTTTTCTCATTCCTTCAAGTGATTTTTTTGAAAAATACATTGTATAGTACAGTAAATATTAGTTTAGGAGAACAATCAGTTAAACAGTTTATTGTACAACTATTATTGTATGTTACAATAGCAACTTTCTTTCAAGTAGTAGTAGTGATTAAGAAACGTTTTAAGTGGATTGGTCTTATGATTGGTGGAACATTTTTTATATCATTGAATAGTGTGCTTTATGCAGAAGTAGGAATACAGGATTTAAATTCTACATCTAATCTATCTTTAATAGATATCCCATACTTTATTGTCATTTCAATTATATTAACTATCGTCTATGTCGTGACTAGCGGTATATTTATTCGAAAGGTATCATTTGAGCAAACAATTTAAAATATAATTAAGTATATATTTGAGGAGAGTAGGAAAAACAAATGGGAGACACTTCTTCACTCATTACAGTCTTTTTATGCATTGCACTACTAATATTTTGGCGTCGTTATCGCTCTATGCATAAGCCGATAAAGGGATCGGGAAAACGTATTTTATGGCCATTACTATTTTTAACTCCAGGTATTGTATGGTTTTTTGGTCCCGTACATCCAGCTATCTTACAAGTAATACTAGCAGCATTAATTGGGGTTCTTTTCGCTGTACCACTTATAGTTCTAACAAATTACGAGCGAAGAGATGATGGGAATATTTACACGAAAAAAAGTGCAGCTTTTTTAATTACTTTTATTGCGCTTATTATTTTAAGATACGGTTCAAGACAATATATTGTTGACTTAGATCAGCAAACAATAGGTTTATTATTTTATGTTGTTGCAGTATCGTATATTATTCCTTGGAGAATTGCCTGTTATATAAAGTTTAGGAAAGTTTGGCGGGAAAATAATAATCACACTATATGAAAACTTCTCATTTGAGAAGTTTTTTTATTTTTACATGTAAGCAAAACAAGTTGTTGAAGGGCAGGCTGTTATTGAATATGATACATATTATAATGAGGAAAAGTTGAGGGGATAAAAATGCGTACAATTTTAGTTTTTCTAAATAACATGTCCATCGATAAAATAGAGAACATTAGACATAAACATGATCCTTTATTTGGATTAATTCCACCGCATATAACAATCGTATTTCCATTTAAGAGTAATATTTCAAGTGATGAATTAAAATCTCATATTTTGAATTTATCAAAAGGGGTAGGCAAAATCGAAATTGAGTTTGCAAATCATATCACTAGTGTAGGAAACTATTTGTTTTTAGAAGTTGAGGGAGGGAAAGAACAAATAGAAGAACTACATGATAGGCTATATACAGGACCTTTAATACCATTTTTGAAAGAAGATATTCCGTACATACCGCATGTAACAGTCGGGAGAAAAGAAAGTGCTGAGTTAGCTGCTAAAGTAGCTAAGGATATTCATAGTTTCCCTGAAAAGTTACAATGTGTAGTTGATAGAATTAGTGTAGAGCGAATTGGAGAGAACGGGGAATCAATTATTGAATTTGAAGTACCGTTGCAAAAAAGCTGACAAGTGTCAGCTTTTTTTATTCGTAACATGAAGTAAAGCACCAATCGCACCGCTATTACCTCCATCTCGTAAAAAGATTGGTGTTTTATTTTGATATACTGTGTAGCTACTAATAATATTTTGAAGGTGTACGTTATTACATAGAGTCGAGCCAATATAAATAATATGGTCAATGTTTTTTGTTTCCGCGAATTGAAGGCTTAATGCAGTAACGACTTCACCGACAAGCCCTTGTACAGTAGCTAGTATATCAGAGCTATTATAATTCGCTTCAGTATTAGCTGCTTTACCAAAGTTGCTTGCAGTTAAACTATTATCAATAGGAGATAGAATACCACCATAAATATCTCCAACCGTAATATCTAAATCTTTTCTAGAACCTACTTTTGTTAAAGGAATCACATTTTCAAAATGATCTATATTTGTTAATAATTTTGAAAGTCCCATAATAGTACCACCGCCAACACCGGTTCCACCAGCTCGAACATATTTGTCATTATAAACGTAATGAATAGAAGTACCTGTACCGATATTTGTTAAAATAAAGTTGTTTATATCATACTTCTCTTCTTTTAATATGTATCGGACACCTACAAGAGTAGCTTCAAATTCGTTTAGTTCTACTATTTTATATGAATCTGAAAGTAGTTGCTGTAATTGTTTTGCTTTACCACCTGTAATACATATTTGTTTTTTACCAGTGTGTTTCTTAAGCCAATTTATTATTTCATCGTGTTCATTTGAATAAAATTTTTCAAAAGATAATTGCTTTTGTTTGTTCAAATAAGCAATTTTTGTTAATGTTCCTCCAGCATCAATACCGATAGTACTTTCCATTTTCCTGCTCCTAACTACGTAATATGTTTTCGTGTTAAACCATACACTCAACTAATTTAAGGAACACTCTATTCTGCTTGATATATTAATAGCTTTTCTATCGTTACAATCGGCTGATGATCAACAGTTGCGGTGCCTTTACCGAGAACAAAACCTCGGCGATTACGAGTTAGCTCATAATATAACTCAAGTTTATCACCGGGATATGCTTTTCCGTGGAATGCAACTCCATCTAAAGAGGAGAGAAAGCCTAATCCTTCAGAGTCACTCGTATGTACAAATGCGCTAAGCTGAGCAAGTGCTTCTACAATTAACATATGAGGCATATGTTTTTGATAATCATTTATAAACCACTCATTATTTGAAATGAGTTTATATCCCGTAACGAATTCACCGTGTTTTACATTTGTTACTTTATCAATCATTAAAAAAGGATAACGATGAGGAAGAGTGTCTTTAATATGCATATGGAAATACCTCCAATAAATAATACCCCTGCTACAGTTAAGCAGGGGAGTTATCGTTAATTTTTAACTAATTCATTTACTTTTTCAAGAGAAAAAATCCCACTATTTCTAATATTTTCAACAACTTGTTGTAACATTTCTTTATCTTGAACGAGTGCAATACGTACAAAGCCTTCTCCGTGAGGTCCAAATGCATGACCTGGTGTAACAACGACATTCGCACGATCCATTAACGCATAAGCAAAATCTATAGAAGTCCAGCCTTTCGGAATTTCGGCCCAGACGAACATACTACCAGCTGGTTTATCGACATTCCAGCCAAATGTGCGAAATCCATCAACTAAAGTATCTCTACGTTCTTGATAAATACTGCGATTTTTCTCACAAAACGAAGCGCCATTTCTTAGTGCAGCTGATGCTGCTTTTTGAATTGGTAAAAACACTCCGTAATCTGTATTTGATTTAAATTGCGTAAGTGCACGAACAATTTCTTCATTACCAATCATATAACCAATACGGCTACCAGCTAAACTATAACTTTTTGACAAAGAGTTGATTTCTACTCCAACATCTTTAGCACCAGGCACAGAGAGGAAGCTAATTGGTTTTTTACCATCAAAATAAAATTCAGCATAAGCAAAATCATGGACAACAATAATATTATGCTTTTTCGCGAATGCGATTACCTCTTTAAAGAAATCTTCATGAGCCATTGCTGGAACTGGATTTCCTGGGAAGTTTAAAATCATCATCTTCGCTTGATCAGCAATATTTTCGGGGATAGCTGCTAAGTTAGGTAAGAAATCATTATTTTTCTTTAATGGCATGTAGTAAGATGTTGCGCCAGCCATTTGAATACCAGTTTCATAAGCTGTATATCCTGGATCAGGAACTAATATAATATCTCCCGGATTCGCATAAACCATAGGTAAATGAACGAGTCCATCTTGTGAACCCATTAATAATAATACTTCTTTATCAGCATGTAATTTAACGTTATGAGTGTTGTTGTAATATTCAGTTACAGCTTCGTGGAATTCTTGAATACCACTTAATGTGTATCCATAACTTTCTTTTTCACTTGCTGTATGTACCATTTCTTCTCTTACAAAGTCAGCAGGCGGCATATCAGGATTCCCGATACTTAAATCAATCATTTTGTGACCTGCTGCAATTTTTTCTTTTTTATAGGCCCCTAATTCACTAAATATAGAAGATTGGAATGCTTTCATTCTAGTTGCTAACGTGTAAGTCATCAAAACCCCTCCTAAAAACAGTGTTTTCTTTCTGCGTTTTTAATTATTCTGAAAACACATGGTTACATTTTATCATTTTTTTATGAAAATTAAAACGATTGACAAATTTAGAGGGAGGATAAAAAAACGCAGAAAATATTTTCTGCGTTTTAAATGAAGGGTAATCATTTCTTCTTATATGTACATAATTTTTCAACTGCATAAAAGTATACGTTTAATTTGCCATCGACAACTTGTATAGTTTGATCCGATGTAAATGAGTTACCATAATCAATGTGATACGCATTAGAATCCTTTACAAATGAGCCTTTGTATAAATCTTCTTTTTCCTTTGATGTTTGCATCTCTACTAAGTTTTGAACAATTTTTTCTTTCTTTTCTTCTTTTACAACTGTTTCAAATTTATAAGATGCAGGGCAAAGACCATTTTTGTTGTCAACAACTTCCCAAGAACCGTATATATCATTATTGCTACATCCGCTAAGTAGTATGATGAATAATGGAATAATTAATAGAACCTTTTTCATTTTGTACTCCTTTCTTTTCATTTTTAATAAACGTGCGAATTCGATAGGTATATTGTAATAAATAAAGTTTAAATTTTTATAAAGAATTATTTAATTTCATATAAAAATTGGGGGGAAGGTAAGGTTTTTAAAATAAAAAGGCATGAATCTAATGTAATACAGATACATGCCTAGTGTGCTATCTTATATTTTGTTTTTTGAGAATAAATGAAGCGGAAAGAAGAATGACAATGCCGTTTAAAATATACACATTTACAATGGAAGAAGTTAGGTTAATTGCTCCAAAACCAGTTTTATCGAATATAGAAGTGAGTGCCGTAGTTGTCAAAAAAATAATAGGCGTTAGCAGTAAAAATATGAAGCCTGCCAGAACTCTCCTTTTAAAGCTATGTTGAGATAGGGAAATCGCTAAAAAGTTTATGATGCTAAACATAACTAATACAACAAAAAGGATAATAAATAACTGGATGCCATCAGACATTTTGCGCCTCCTATATACCTTATTTATATATTATATTCGAAAGCAAAATGGGTACTCCTTTAAATCATTTCAGTAAACGTGTTAAATTATATATAACAAAAAGCATGGATTCATCTAATACTACTAAATCCATGCTTTTTGTTTATGTTATAAATTCGCAGATTGCGAAGGCTGTTTTTCGTATTGTTTCTGTTTAGATAATGAAATGAAAATAATTAATAATGAAATGACACCGAAAATTAAGACCATGTACTGTAAACCAATCGTATCTAAGAAGAAACCAGTACCGAGTAAAACGATTTGGAACATAACTCTCTCAAACATATTACGGAATGAGAAAAGACGGCCGTGATAGCTTTTTTCCACTTTCGTTTGGAAAATTGTCGACATAATAGGGAAGAAGCAACCGACACTAAAACCAAACAAACCAAATGATGTAAGTGACATCCATTTTATATCGCTAAAGAACAAGGAAAGGTGTGCAAAAGCGGTACAAACTGCGAAGAAATATAATAATTTTTCAGGTTTGAAATGGTCAGATAAACGTTTAATAACGAAGGCCCCTAACATAAATGCGACACCTTCAATTGTATAAATAAAGCCTTTAATCGTTGGATCATGTTGCATTTCACTAATGTTGATTACCATTAAATTAAATCCGGCTATAAATAATAGAGGGATAATACTTAATATAAGTGCTGTAAAAGCAATAGGAATTCCTTTTAAAATACGAAATACTTCCATAAAGCTATTATCTTTTGTAGCTTGTTTACTTGGTGTTGTTGATTTCTTATCTTCGAATTGTAGGAAGAAAGTTGAGAGGAATAATAAAGCGTACGCTGCCATTGAGAAGGCATACATATACTGTAAACTCATTACAACTAAAAGAATTCCACCTAGTGAAGTACCCGCAATACGAGCAATTGTACCTACATTCATATGTACACCGTTCATCTGTAATAATTCATGCTCACGTACGATGAGTGGAATTACAGATTGTAATGCAGGAAAGTAAAATGCTGCTGAAATTTGAAGAGCAACCATAAATGCAATCATAAATGCGATACTTTCAAATTGGATAGCGAAAAACATGAAAATAACACTTAAAACTCGACCGAATCCAGCGTAAAGAAGAACTTTTTTCTTTTCATACTGATCAATTATGCGACCAGCCATAGGACCAACTAAAACACCGGCTAGTAGTCCGATAAATAATATAACTGATTTCATGAAATCAGAAGGGACATATTTTTGCATAAATTCAAGGTTGCCAAGAATACCAAGCCATAACCCTAGACCAGCAATAAACTCCCCAATTAAAACGATCCAAACATTTTTATTACGCCACATAATATAAAACCTCTCCGTCTTTTAAAATGAAAAACTCGTATATAAAACCTCCTTATTTTATGTATTATTTATAACGAACTTTTTTAGAGTCAGAGTCTATATTACGTGTTTCATGAGTGGAATTCAATCTTTTTGATTTGTCAAAAATTTGATGTGTTAATTGATGAAATAAGTGAATCAAAACGTAAAAAAATTATGATTAAAGCTAATAGAGAGTAAGGATAAATATAAAAAAGCAAGAACGTATAACTACGTCTTGCTTTTCTCAAGTACAAAATTAAACATTAATTTCTTTTAGCAACATTTACGCTCTTGTCCAATAGCTAAAGCGCTAAAAGATAGAGGACCAACAACTTCTGCACTTGCACCACTAGTAAGGTTTTCTACAGTTAATGAATATACATGAGTTCCGCAGTTTAAATCTTGATCTATAGCTTGAAATGTTTGAGCGTAGAATTGTTCAGAATCTGTTGATTCAATACCTACTTGTGTATTGAAAATTTCAACGTTATCACGGAAAATTCGAAATAAAACTTGTGAAATCTCAGTTATACCTTCAACTCCAACTGTAGCAATTAATTCCACACGATTATTACGTGCGTCTCTTCTTGAAATTTTTAATTTGATTTTTGCAAGAATTGCTCTATCTGGAGAAGCTGGAATTGCAAAAGTTGTTTCACCAGTTTTACTAATAGGTTGAGTAGCTTGGTAATCAATGATATGAGTCATGTTCGTCACCTCCTCATATACTAAAATATGAAAGCAGTGATGAATTAGCTTGGACAAATACTAGAATATTTTAATAGAGTACACAACAATTGTTGAAAAGAAGTAATTTACATAAAAGCATCAAGAATATATCACAATAAGATGATGTTTTTCTTAATGCTTTTTGTAATTAAGCAGAATATTCTTCTTTACGTACTTCAAAAAATTCATTACGTCGTAAGTAATTATAGATTTTCTCTGAAACCTTTTCTTCTTCAGACACTAAGAAACGATGATCAAAAGCGTAGAAAGATTGACCTTTAATTAATTTTACGTAATACATATTAAACGCCTCCTGACACTTGATTATTACTTGCTTCATATTATGATGGCCTATATGTCTGCTAAAAATACTTGGAGTTTCAAAGGGGTAAGTAAAGGGATGAAAGAGCTTACAATTCTGTAAGGTTTATGTCACCTTTTTCGATAGTTTACATTCATCAATCTCTTCTATACTACAAATAAGTTACATAAAATAAGGGGGTAAAAAGATGGATGAAGTAATCGGAGAAGTAGTAGCAGGTATTTGTGAATTTGTAGTAGAAGTAACAGCTGATGCTATTGGGAATTTAGTTTCCGGGAATGATGAGGAAAAAGAAACATTATAATAGTTTGTAAAAGTATACAGATGATCCAAATATAAAGACTGATTTCTAAAAAGGAGTCAGTTTTTTATTTTTTACATTACATTAATTTTATTTGAATATTCATTTGTTATTATGTTTGTGAAACCCATAAAGGAGGTGAATAAATAAAGATGTCGAATTTAGGGTCTGATTTATCTGATTCTCGTTTGATTGTGGCGAATGTGGAGGAAAAGGAATATCACTTTATTGTCCGTGAACATCCGATTGTAGGGAAAATTATATCGCTATTGGAAAATGGAAAAGAATATGGTTTAATAGATAAACAAATCGCGAATAAAGATAAATTTATAAAATCGGAGCTTACTAAATTAGAGTATTTTAACATAGATGTTCTATATCATACACCTGGATGGATATGGATTGGCATGGATCAATCTGGTTTACATGCTCGTGAGGCTACTTATAACGAAGTAGACGTTATTAGGAAGTTGAAAGAGGATTTATATTATATAGATGTATATGAAAAAGTAAAAATGTAATAAATATTTAGTCAGGCTAGGGGACAAGTTCCCGTAGCCTTTTTTGTTTAGCAATAAAACGCAAAATCTATATTATGTTGATGATAGGACAATATGATAAGAAGTAAGCTGAAAAGAGGATTTGAAAATACAAAAAGAGAACTTTAATTATTACATGAATCCTATATGTAAATAACAATAGAAAGAAGATGATAAAATGAATAAAGAAGAGCTTGTAAAACAACAGTTTGGTAATAATGCGGAAAAGTATGTAAAAAGTAAAATTCATGCAAAAGGACCGGATTTACAATATGTAGTTCAACAAGTGGAGTCTCGTCATAATAAACGTCTTCTTGATATTGCTACTGGCGGAGGACATGTTGCGAATGCATTAGCTCCATTGTTCCAAGAAGTAGTTGCTTTAGACTTAACAGAAAAAATGTTAGAGAATGCGAAAAACTTTATAAAAAGTAATGGACATGAAAATGTATCTTTTGTCGCTGGAAACGCTGAAATTTTACCGTTTTCCGATAGTTCTTTTGATACGATTACGTGCCGAATTGCAGCACATCATTTTACGAATCCAGCTCAGTTTATATATGAAGTAAATCGTACGTTAGAACATAATGGATTGTTTATTTTAATAGATAATGTTTCACCAGAAAATAATGAATACGATACATTTTATAATTTTATAGAAAAAAAGCGGGATCCGAGTCATGAACGAGCGCTGAAAAAAACAGAATGGATTACTTTGTTAGAAAAAAATGGTTTGCAAATGCAGTCATGTCTTACTTTTGACAAGAAATTTGATTTTGATTGGTGGTGCGATATGATGAATGTACCTTTGCAAAAGCGTGTGAAGTTAACAGAATGTATGATGAAAACATCAGTTGAAATGCAAGAATTCTTCAACATTCAATATGAAAATAATAAAATCAAGTCGTTTTATACCGAAATGGCGTTGTTTATATGTAAAAAAAGCGCGACATTAAAAAGATAAATTTCTTGCAGTCTTTTCAAAGTACGGTATACTTAGTAACAGAGAAAATGAGAATTGAGGAAATGTAATAATGATTCGCGTACGTATTGAAGGAACTGAAGAAGAAATGCTTGAATTTATGGAGAAAATGCCGGATATTCCTGGATTTGAAAAAACACATACGAGAGAACCGAGAAAAGGGAATAATCCAAAATATGATTCAAGTAAAAATGTACTAGCATATTTGTCTTATAAAAAGATTGAAGTCGCCAATAAATAGGCGGCTTTTTTAGTTTGCACCGTTTCACAGCCTTGTCTTTTTCACATAATAATAATAGTAGATTATGCTGAAGAGGGGTGAGTATAGTTAATAAGAAAATCATTTTTTTTGGAGACTTTGGTATCGACGATGCTGTGGCGTTAATTTATGCAAATAAAACATGTAAATTAGATATTATAGGTATTGTTGCTGAATATGGGAATGTATCGCGAGAAATCGTAACGGAAAATGTGTATTTTTTAGAAAGATACTATGCTACAGAAGTAAAAATCATTGAGGGTGCAGCAAGACCGATGACAGCAGAAGAACCTTTATTCTTTCCTGAAATTCATGGAGATCACGGTTTAGGTCCAATTATTCCACCTGATATGAGGATTTGTAAACGGGAAAATTTTTGTGAATTAATTAAATTAATTGAACCTTGTCCAGAAGATATTATTATCGTAGCGACCGGACGTTTAACAACATTGGCAACGCTATTTTTATTATATCCAAATGTAATGGATAAGGTATGCTCGTATTATATTATGGGCGGTGCTTTTTTATTTCCTGGTAACGTTACTCCTGTATCAGAAGCTAATTTTTATGGAGATCCAATTGCCGCAAATATTGTAATGAAGTACGCAAAGAATGCGACTATTTATCCGTTAAATGTAACGCAAGGAGCCCTCATTACTCCTGAAATGGTGGATATAATTAATAAAGAAGGAACAGGGCAAGCGAAGCTTATTAAACCCATGATTGATTTTTATTATGAAAACTTTTATAAAAAAGAATACCCGGGTATTGCTGGAAGTCCGATTCACGATTTACTTCCGTTCATTTCATTTATAAATGATGATATTTTTGAATACAAAAAATCTGCAGTTTGGATTAGTACGACAAATGACGTAACAAGAGGACAAAGTGTGGCAGACTTTAGAAAAATAGCTGAGCCGACAACGTTTGATAATAGGCCTATTCAAAAAATTGCAGTTGGTTTTAACTATCCGGCTTTTAAAGAAGAGTTTATGCGGACCATATTGAAACCTGACTGTCCCTAATATGTGAAATACGAAATGTATCAACCGTAAGTCAAAAACTGGTCATTCATTATTTTGAAATAATCTAATAGTTGCTCTGTATGAATAACTAATGAAAAATGTAACATAACTAATGGTAAGCAATTGTTTCTAATTATATTTTGATCTGTGAAATTTAAAGGAGGTTATCATATGATTTGGTCTTTAATCGTTGGTGGTATATTAGGATGGTTTGCAAGCTTAATTACTGGAAAGGACGTACCAGGTGGCGTAATTGGTAATATTATTGCTGGTATTATCGGTTCTTGGATTGGTACGAAATTACTTGGTAGTTTTGGCCCTGTAATAGGCGGGTTTGCAATTATTCCAGCTTTAATCGGTGCGATTATTTTAATTTTCATTGTAAGCTTTTTATTACGAGCAATGCGGAAATGAATGTACGGACTGTTTACATTTGTAAGCAGTCCTTTTTATATGTTATGCTAGTATTATACAATCAGGAGGTGTCAACATTGAAAACATTTACAGTAAATTTCCATCAAGAAGATAATGCTAAAGCGACAACAGTACATAAATTAAGTGAAGAGGACTTCAATAAAGCAACAGAAAAAGGTACTCGTCATCTATTTGATTTAGATACAAACGTTGGATTCTTCGTATTCTTTGACGCAGAAGATACAGAAGGTAATGATCAATACTTAATGTTACAATACGAAGGGGATCATGAAGAGCCAACTGCGTGCTACGGATTTGATTTAAAACTATACTATCAATTTTTAGCACTATACTTAAATGATCTTGAATTCCACGGTGAAACAGATGAGGAAGAGGAAGAATATGGCCCAATTCATCATTTAGCTCACTTACTTTATCATATTGTTGAAGACGGTAAGTCAATCGAAGTGTAAAAATACATATGTAAAGCTGCCCTTTTTGGGCAGCTTTTTTCATTATTATGATGAATGTTATGATTTACATAATGGTAAATGGATTTCTGATGGTGATAGATGGTTTGACTAAACAAAAAAGCAACAAAGAAGGATGAATCTTCTTTGTTGCTTTTTCTACTTTTAAGGAAGGATTACAGTGTAAATGGCGAGAAGGGATATATTAAGGAGATGGGAAAAATGATAAATAATACAATTCCAAGTTTTTTGAAATTGTGGGAAAGTGACGATGTAGAATTAGAAGTTCTTAATCAATACTTTACTTCGCATCCAGAGATATTTGAAGAATACTTTAAGTATCATTGTCCTAAAACGAGAGAACGTCTTTCTAATGCTATTAAACAATACCCCGAAAAAATAAAAGATATTCGTATCATTGCAGAAGTATTACCGGCTATTATTCATGAGATAACGAGCGAATATCTTTATAAATATAACTTTGATGTAAATATGAAATTCCATATATTTGTTGGAGGCTTTGGCTCTAATGCTTTTGTAGAAAGAGAAATTATTGGAGACTTGTTTTTCGCAGCAGAAAAATTATCTCCTGATTTAAATCACCTTCGTGTTATTGTCGCTCACGAAATTGGACATATATATCATAATGTTATGTTACAAAATGATGGAATGGACTGGGGGAAAGCCGATTGGGCCGATGCGACAGTTAATCTGTATCGCGAAGGTGTTGCAACGTATTTATCAAAACAAATTATGAAAGGTTTAAATGAATCAGTGTATTACTCATATGACAATGAGGGTGGACGTTGGTTGCAATATTATATAGAAAATGAAGAACATATAAAGAAACGTTTTTTGGATGATTATATAGAAGGATGGACGTTTGAAAAAGAGAAAGAGTGGTTTCGGTTATCTGGCGGACAATATTTTGGATACAACCGACTTAGTTATTTTTTAGGAACAGCTTTTGTAGAATACGTTGCACAAGCATCGGGGGAGAGTGAAGTATTTACTTTTTGGAACAAACACAATTTGAAAAGAGATGTAATGAATTGGTTATCGAAATGAATAAGATTATGATAGGGGGCTGAAATGTATGAAAGTGTATGTAAAGATAGGTATGTTATTTCTCGCTTTTACATGCATCTTTACATTAGTAGCATGTAAAGGGACGGACGAAAAAAAGGATACAGACCCAACAACGGAAAATAGTAAAAACGAACAGAATAATTCTGCTGAAAAAAAGAAAGAACATGATGCAAAATCAAATAATGAAGGATCAGCAAAACCAAAGACAGATTCAAGCACGAAAGATACAGTAATAAATCAAAAATCAATTAACCACGTTAAAGGTTTGTTTGAACTAGCGAAAGAAGGAAAAGTACCTAACGTTCCGTTTGCAGCTCATACAGGAGATATTGAAGAAATAGAAAAAGCGTGGGGGAAAGCAGACAAAACGGAACAAGCAGGAAACGGAATGTACGCTACCTTTACAAATAAAAATGTTACTTTCGGTTTTAATAAAGGTTCACAAGTTTTTGATGTACGCTCCTATCATGCAGAGCTAAAATCAATTACATTACAAGAAATTGAAAAGGCATTAGGAAAACCAAACTCAGTTAAAGTAAATGGTGAAGATAAAATATATGTATATAAAGTAAACAATCAGTTTGAGTTGAAATTTATCATTCCAAAATCGACGGGTAAGATAAATCATATTTCGGTATTTTCGCCAGAGGATAGTATAAATAAAATGGCAGGGTAATAAAGAAGGCTATCACCAAAGATCATCAAGACTTTTGTGATAGCCTTCTTTTTACTGTTAAAAGGATGAGGAAAGCAGCCTATAAAACATGAGGAGTATGCTCTGAAATGTCTTTATTTATTTTATTACGTTCTAAATTTTGAACAAAAAGAGCTTGAATAATGCCCCCAATTATTAAGAAACAAGCACAAATATAAAATAGCATACTACCGTTTAGTTTACTTAATAAAACCGCACCAAGTACAGGACCGCACGTTCGAGATACATCCCAATGTAAGCCGTAAATTGAAAAATACAATCCACGTTTATCTGAAGGAGCGATTTCTGAAACGAATCGAAGTAAATGGTTTAAAGCAATACTTCCACCAATGACTAAAAAGAGTAATGTAAAAAATAGTGACGTGATTGTTGCTGAAAGCCCGTAGCCAAGTGCAGCTACTGTATAGCAGGCATAAGAAATAATGATGATTTTCGCCATGGAAAATCGTTCAGACCATTTCACGAGGAAAACTTGCAGAAAGATTTCCATAATAGCTTTGCATGTTGAAATAAAAACGAGTATGAGTTCGAAATCTGGAAAAGTATGTTTCACGAAAATAAGATAATTCGTCTCAGTTTGTGCATAAAAAAAGCTAATAGGAAGTGTAGAAACCATAAGTCCAAATACGGCGTAATGTTTGTGTACAAAATGTTTTGGAGATGATACTTCAAGCTTTTGCGTTGGTGTCGCCATTGCCGGAGCGGTTTCTGGAAGCTGCGTCCAAACAACGACTGCATATACTATAAGTACAATGCTTTGCACTGTAAATACATATTCAGGGTGAGTCTTATAAAAAATAGTACCGATTAAAGGGCCGATTAGGGTACCTATTGCTCCCATCGTTTGCAGAAGAGAGAAGATTTCTGCTTGCTGATTTTGTTTTGTTAAATCAGCTATTTGTGCACGTTGAGCAGGAATATATAAGGAACGGCCAACCCCATTTATGACATATAACAAAGCAAATATAAAAACGGATTGAGCAAAGATGAAGCTGCCGATTGCAACACTTTGTAGCAATAAGCCGAGTAACATAATTTTCTTACGCCCATATTTATCAGTCACTCTTCCAGCAATAAGTGTAAATATAATGTCCGAAAGCGGTTGTAACCCGAAAATAAGCATAGTCATCATAATATTGCCGTTTAGCATCTTATTAACATAAATAATCATAATGATAGCTAACATTGATTCTGTTGTTCGAGTTAATAATTCACCGCACAGTCTAATGATGATTGGTTTATTGTAACGTAATAAGAGATGATTCAATATTATTTCCTCCTTTCTATATTGAAATGATAAGATGAAAGGAGAATTGGAAAAAGGGTAAAAAGAATAGGGAGTATTTTTCACCTTTTAGGGGGAATATGATGTTTATTTTAGATCAATATATTGAACTATGGTGTGCCTATGGTAAAGAGAGGCAAGAAAGAGAACAATTAGAAGTAACAGTACAAATGATAGCAAAAACATTATTTTGTACGGAGCGTAATAGTAAATTAATTATAAAAAAATTAGAAGAGTTACATTGGATCACTTGGTTTCCAGGGCGCGGGAGAGGGAATCGCTCTAAATTAATATTTCAAAAGCAACCAATTCCACTAATTTTAGAAAGAGGAAAAGAACTAACGAAAAAAGGGGATGTGAAAAGTGGAATTTCATTTGTGGAACGCTACAGCTCACAATTTCCATTAGTAAAGAAAGAGTATGAAGCTTGGGTAGATTCCATATTTGGTCATCAAATAGAACGGACACTTGAAGGAAGAAAAGATGTACTTCGTTTGCAAGTACAAATGAACTTGGACATCGCTTTAGATCCGGTTTACGCTACAATGCGCTCAGAATGTCATATGGTTAAACATATTTTTGATACACTCGTATATGTTAATGAGGAAACAAATTCTATAGAACCTAGACTTGCTTTTCACTGGCAATATAATGCTGCTGAAAAGGTTTGGACATTTTATTTAAGAAAAAGCGTTTATCTTCATAATGGAAAACGACTTACTGCACAACATGTTATACATTCATTGACTCGATTTATGAAAGCAGAAAACAACCCACATGCATGGATGTTACAACATGTTGATAGTTTCCGTGCAGTGGATGAATTTGTTGTTGAAATTCAATTACATACAGAAAATGGTGTGTTTTTACATATGCTAAGTGCAGAACAGTGTTCTATCGTAAATGAAGATGAAGCAGGAAGCTTTATTGGTACAGGTCCTTTTATATTACGTGAGAAAAATGCACAGTTATTCGTATTAGAAGTGCATGATTTATATTATCGTGAAAGACCTTTTCTTGACCGAATTGAACTAATGAATGTAGAGAAAAATGTAAATACGTATGACGTGTTAGTAAAGGCACAGTATAAAGATAAAGAAAAGCCAAATAAAGAGCTGTCTCGGCTTGAATCGAACGTGACATATGTAACGTGCAATCTTGTAAAAGAAGGACCAATGCAAGATGAGTTGTTTCGAAAAGCGCTACATAAAATTATTCATGGCGATAAAATTGTTCAAGAACTCGGCGGAGAACGTGGAGAAGTGGCAAAGAAACTAATATTGGCGAATGAAAGCATAGTAGAGATTGAGGAAGATATCGAAAGGTTAATTAAAAGGAGTACGTATCATAATGAAGTGCTACAACTCTACACATTTACAGGACGAGATCACGTTGAAGATACACAATGGATACAAAAAGAATGTGCGAAGTACGGGATTCGTGTAGACACTAATTTTCTTGAAATAGAAGATCTGTTAGAAATAAGTACGATACAAAGGGCTGATATGATGCATGATAGTGCAACTATTAGCGAACGAATTGAAGATAGTCTGCTATATATGTTCCTTACAAAAAATAGCTTTATTCATGGACAAAGCAGCATGGACTTTCATCAAACGTTGTCCCCGTATTTTAAACAAGAACGAGTAGAAAAAAGAGTTACATTGTTACGCGATATTGAGAACATTTTGTTACGTCAAATTCATATTATTCCTTTATACCGGAACAAACAACAAGTAACTTCTCACGAAAAAGTACAAAATATAATGATTAATTCACAAGGGTGGATTGATTTTTATGAAATATGGTTTACATGTTGATATATAAGGGTTTTTACGCATTTTATAGAATGCGTGAGAACGCTTTTTTTTTGTGAAATATGGTTGTTTTACACATTGTTACGCTACTTGTGATAAAAGTCTATTTACAGCGTAACAGTGTTATGTTACATTGTTATCAGGAAGGAGTGTTATACAGTTGAGTACAGATTTAATTTCAAAAAAAGATTTATTAGAACTAACTGGTATTTCATACGGACAGTTATATAGGTGGAAAAGAAAAAATTTAATACCGGAAGATTGGTTTGTACGAAAGTCAACATTCACAGGTCAAGAGACATTTTTTCCGAAAGAAAAGATATTAGAGCGTATTGATAAAATCCAAACGATGAAAGAAGATTTATCTCTTGATGAACTAGCGAATATGTTTTCACCGAGTGTAAGAGAAATCCTTTTAACAAAGGAAGACGTCTTACGTAAAGGGATTGCATCAGAGCCAGTTTTACAATTCTTCATAGAACAAACGAATAAAACAACAGAGTTTCAATTTGTAGATATTCTTTATGTGTATATGTTAGAAGAATTACTACAATCAGGAGAGATTAGTTTAGAAGAAGGAAAAATGGTCTTACAAGTTTTACGTGAAAATTATGAAGCGATTAAGCATAAAACTTGTGATTTAATCATCGTTCGAAAGTTAGGGATTTCTACATGTTTCTTAGTTTCAAACGTGGATGATTTAATTTTTGAAAAAGGAACCAAAATTGTTTTACGCGAAGCGATTATGAAATATACCGAAGCATTAAAAACGAAACTGTTGTAGTGGAGGAGAAAGTATGCGTACAGATAATTTGATTATAAATGGTTACGGTTCATCGAATGGCGGCGAGTTTCATAAAGTGCAATTAAATGGAAAAGGGACAGTTAATGGAAATATTGATTGTGACCAGTTTGAATGTAACGGTTACGGTGCCGTTACTGGAAATTTGAAAAGTAGCAATGCAAGAATTAGTGGATCAGGTAAAGTTGATGGTACAGTTATTGCGGAAACGATGCGAATTGATGGGAAGGCAACAATTACGCAAGATGTGAAGGTGAACAGTTTAAAAATTGCAGGAAAAGGTACGATAAGTGGAAATGTCACTGGTGAAGAATTTAAAGTCAATGGTCAAGCGACAATTGACGGTAATTGTGAAGTAGATACTTTTTCTTCAGAAGGACAATTTACAATTGGTGGATTATTAAGCGCCGATGAAATCAATATTAATATTCACGGTACATGTCGAGCGAAAGAAATTGGCGGTCAAACGATTAAAGTAAAACATAGACTAAGTACTTTTAGTAGACTTTTTAAATCAGTATTTGGTGTGCAGTTAGAGGCTGAACTATTAGAAGGTGACAATATTGATATTGATTATGCTCACATAAGAACGGTAAGAGGAAACAATGTGAGAGTAGGAGCGAACTGTGAGATTGAACTCATTGAATATACGGGTGTTCTTACTGTCGATAAAAGCGCAAATGTAAAAGAGATTAAGCAGGTTTAATGGGAGGGAGAAAATAATATGGAACATCAACATAGCCTTACGGTCAATGGTTCTGGTAGTTCAGCAGGCGGGGATTATAACAAAGTGAAGATACGCGGCGAAGGAACGATTTCTAATGATATGAGTTGTAATGAATTTAAAACGTACGGAACGAGTGATGTACAAGGTAATATGAAAGTAAAAGATTATGTTGTGTATGGAGATAGTGAAGTACAAGGAAATGTAACTGCGGAATATGTAAAAGTATATGGAAATACACAAATGAATAGTGATGCTCATATTGAAAAAACGAAAGTAAGAGGTATGATAGAAGTTAAAGGGAAGTTTACTGGTGATTTCGTAGATGTGAAAGGTGCTTTAAATGTGAAAGGAGATATTGAAGTAGAGGAATTATCACTAACGGGTGGCCTTGAAAGTGATGGATTACTTAATGCTGAAAATATTGAAATTTCACTTCGTTATGAAGGAAGTAAAGTGAGAGAAATTGGTGGTAAGAAGATTTCCGTTCGTAAAAAAGCGAGATTCATTCCATTTACAAGTCACGCAGGAAGTCTCCAAACGTCTATCATTGAAGGGGATGAGATATATTTAGAGCATACGATTGCTGAAGTAGTAAGAGGAAACAACGTTACCATTGGTCCAGGATGTGAAATTAGTGTTGTAGAATATCATACTAGTTTTAACCAAAAAGGTAATGCAGTTGTAAAAGAACATAAACAAATATAAGTAGTACGAGGGAGAGCAAGGTTATGGTTGAGAAGAATAATAAGCTCGGCTTTGTTGTGGCGGGCTTATTGCTAGGTATTTTAATGGCATCAATGGATAATACCATTGTCGTAACAGCGATGGGCACGATTGTTGGTGACTTAGGAGGCCTTGAAAACTTTGTATGGGTCGTTTCTGCCTATATGGTCGCAGAAATGGCAGGTATGCCGATATTCGGTAAACTATCAGATATGTATGGTAGAAAGAGATTTTTTATTTTTGGTTTAATCGTCTTTATGATTGGTTCGGCACTTTGTGGTACTGCTGAAAATATTACACAGTTAGGTATTTATCGTGCGATTCAAGGTATTGGCGGCGGGGCATTAGTGCCGATCGCGTTTACTATCGTTTTTGATATTTTCCCTCCTGAAAAGCGCGGGAAAATGGGTGGTTTATTCGGAGCGGTATTTGGTTTATCAAGTATTTTCGGGCCGTTACTTGGTGCGTATATTACAGATTACATTAGTTGGCACTGGGTATTTTATATTAACTTACCACTTGGCATTTTAGCACTTATTTTTATTACATTCTTTTATAAAGAATCACGAGTTCATAGAAAACAAAAAATTGATTGGTTTGGTGCAATTACTTTAGTTGGTGCAGTAGTTTCGTTAATGTTTGCGCTCGAACTAGGTGGACAAAAGTATGATTGGGATTCTAACTTTATTTTAAGTTTATTTGGCGGATTCGCTATTTTAATTATTGCATTCATTTTTATTGAACGTAAAGTAGAAGAACCGATCATTTCATTTGAAATGTTTAAACAACGTTTATTCGGAATGAGTACGATTATTGCATTATGTTACGGAGCTGCGTTTATGTCAGCAACTGTGTACATTCCGTTATTTATTCAAGGTGTATACGGTGGTACCGCAACAAACTCAGGATTATTACTTTTACCGATGATGTTAGGATCAGTCGTAACAGCCCAGTTAGGTGGATTTTTAACGACGAAGCTTAGCTACCGAAACATTATGATCATTTCTGCGGTTATTATGCTAATTGGACTCTTCTTATTAAGCACGTTAACGCCAGAAACAAGTCGTGCATTATTAACGGTTTATATGATTATTATCGGATTCGGAGTAGGTTTCTCATTCTCTGTACTAAGTATGGCAGCTATTCACAACTTCGGTATGGAACAGCGCGGCTCTGCGACTTCAACAAGTAACTTCATTCGTTCATTAGGAATGACACTAGGTATTACAATCTTCGGAATGATTCAAAGAACCGGTTTCCAAGATCAATTAGAAGAAGCATTTAAAGGTATGAACGGAGGAATGAATACAAACGCTTTAGGAGATTCAAGAGCTATTCTATCAGAATCAGCGAGATCTCAAATTCCAACGCAAATATTAGATAAAATTATTGACGCTCTATCTAGTTCAATTGTTCAAACATTTATGTGGGCATTGGTACCAGCTGGTTTAGCATTCGTATTTATTTTCTTTATGGGAAATGAACGTATGGTAATTAAGAAACAACAAAAGAATAATAAGAGCGAAACATCAAAAGCGTAATGAAAAAGCTCCTTTCCAATTGGAAGGGAGCTTTTTCGTATGTACGGGATTAGCCGTCGATAATTTCGTATTCTTCGTCTGCTAATAATAAAATTTGTGTTTTCTTACCTTTGTTTTGAACTTCGATTACATCATATGTACCTAAGTCTCTTAGCTTGCTTTGAGAAGCGTTAACCATAACTTCCATAGAATCAATTAAGATATCTTCTTCAATGTATGATTCAGGCAATGCCATATCTTCAGTTTCTAATACACATGCGTATAGACTTTGTAAGTTTTCAGCAGTTGGGTTTTGTTCCTCAACATCAATGATGTTTTTTACTGTTTCCATATTTTCTTCTTTTGCTTGGTATACTTTAATTTTAGCCATTGTTTTAATCTCCTTTATAACGTAATCGTAGAGGCTACACCTCATTATAACGTTTTTTTCATGAAAGATGAAATTGTTATATGTATTTATAGGGAAATTTATGTGTTATTACTCATTATTGGCGTAATTTTATTAGTAATTCTATGATTAGGCAACTATATTCCTATGTTAAAGTTATATTGTCCAAGCTTTTCTCACATTCCGCTCATATTATATGTATTAGATAAAAACATATAGGGAAGGGATGGAGTGTAAGTGGGTTGTGAGCCGAAATGAAATCGTCGATGCTGCCAAAAAAGCATATGTGAATTTTTACAAAGTCTAGAACCATTTACTAAAGTTGAGAGTATCGTAATAGCCGGAAATGAAATTGTTGTATCCTATTTCCTTTCATTTAATGAGAGGAAAGGAATTGTATCATTCGTACAAGAGGGCGATGAGGTTATCTTTATAGATTGTTCGAGAATTGATGCAATCCGAATAGGAAAAGTATGTAGTTGCAAAACGAAAGTTAAATATATCGAAGAGGACTTTAGCTTGCTAGGAAATGTTTGCCCACAATGTTTAACAGAGGGGAGTACAATCTTTTTCGATTTTAATAATCCTGAATTAAATGTATCTTTACAAGCAGCAACAATTAATCCACCTAGATGTACTGAATTTACAGATGAACTTGGGAATGTCGTTAAGCAAATTACTATAGTCGGTAAGGCGATTGTTTCTAAAGATTTCGTTCAAGTTCCTGAACTGTTAAGTTTTCGATTGCTTTTATCACATCCAGCTGGAGATCCTTTAAACTACGGATTGCTATTTATAAATTTCCCTGATGTTACGTATATTTTTATTTTGGCATCAAGCGGATATCTTTCCATTTCAAACTGTTTAAAAATAGAGAGTGGGACTGGTAATACGGAAATAGAAGAGATGAAAAAGATGATAATGAGTGAAAATAATACGTATAATTCAGTTGTTAAATTAACGAAAGTATATAACAATGGAGTAACAGAATCATATATTTATAAGAATGAGTCATAACATATGTATTTAAATGAGCCCTCAAACTAATGTTGAGGGTTGTTACATAATAAAAGATTATAGATTGTAAATTATGATTAAGTATAGTAACTGTTAACCTTTATATAGGACAGTCAATTACTATTCATTAGATGTTATAATAAATTTATATTTATATAGAGTTTAGTAAACGTTTGCTTATATGTAGAATAAACAGACTTATGAAAAAGTAGGGGTACATTGATTCTAACGAAAGAAGGAATTTGAATGATATATGAAGCGAATATACATACGAGAGAAAAATTAGTTACTATGTTCGAAGGTTTCAATAATGTTGTTTTACTTTCTTATTTACAAGGACATATGGGTACTGCTTGGGTAAATGATCTTGAAAATCCAACAGTAGCGCAAGTTACCGTAGGGATTTTCACATTTTACGCTGGGGATTCAAATGTGAAAGAAACAGAAGAATTACTGCGTAACATTCCTGATAGAATGTTAGTAATCGTAAATAGTGAAGAGTGGAAAAAGCGTTTAGAAACATTTTACGAAAGAAAAATAGATAAGTTTTTACGGTATAAATTCAAACGTAATGCGGAAGTTTTTAATCCTTCAAAATTACAATCTTTTATATCAGCGCTTCCAAAAGGATACGAGTTAGGAAGAATAGATGAACATATCGTAAATAACCCTACATTACATAAGGTCTCTGAAGATTTTACAAGTCAATTTCAAACGGTAGAAGATTATTTAAACCGAGGTATAGGGTATAGTATTTTATACAAAAGTGAAGTTGTATGCGGTGCATCATCATACAGCATTTATGATAATGGGATTGAAATCGAAGTGGCGACTGATCATAATCATAGAAGAAAAGGGTTGGCAACTATAGTTAGTGCGGCATTAATCTTGGATTGTTTAGAAAAAGGTATATATCCAAACTGGGATGCAGCAAATACTACGTCTGCTAAACTAGCAGAAAAGTTAGGATACGTTTTTGATAAGGCGTATGATACATATTTTGTGGATAATAGATGAATTCGTTTTAAATAAAAGAGCAGCTAGCAAAAGCTAACTGCTCCTCTCCAAGGGGGAATGGAGAAATACAATCATGTTATGTACATTATTGACGACACAGTGATTTTTAATCAAGCAACTATAAAAGTTTAGATAAAATATCTTTAATTAATCCTGAGGCTCCGATTAAGAGTACTGATAAAAAAACGATTGAGAATATACTTTTTTTAGGTTTATTAAATTCTAAGTAAATGTTAATAATGGCACCAATTGCAACTACAATAAAGATAACGAGTCTTACTACATCTATCATGAATAACGCTCCTTTTAATTACTTAATTGTATTATATAGGAGTTTTCCTTTTGATTAGTTTGTTGGAATACGATTTAAGGTAATTTTAAACAAAATAATCTTTGACACAAAAGTAAGACTAGAGGTAAAAGGAAGCGTATGTAGTAATTGTATATCTTGTAGAAGCTGATGGTGACCAAATAAAGTACGGTTATTATTTAAGTCGGAAAGTATATAATTAATAGGAAGTAATTTATATTTTTATATATGCTCTCTTTAAGCACATTTACAACTTACATAATAAAACATGCTTATCATAATGATTCAAACACCAATTATATTTTTTTAGAATAATGGGATGAACAACTTCTTTCGTAGTATCGACCTCAGTATAGCCATATTTCTTATAAAACTTTTTTAATTCCTCAAAAGGAAGACAATATATATTTTGTACTTGCAATTTCTTAGCAGTTTCTACTAAAAATGAAACAAGTTCCCCAGCTAATTGTAGGCCTCTAAATTGAGGGAGAATAAAAATCCCACCCATTTCTATAGTATCTTCATCTATTTGGACTAATCGCCCAACACCTGCATACTCATTGTCGTATGTAATGATTGCAACTTTATCTCTTTTTAAATCACTTGGTACAAACTCTATCGATTTATATTGATTATTAACCCATTCTAAATCATTAGAGGTGGCTAACCGAATACTCATTTGAATCACTCCTTTGGAAAATTCGATATATTTGTATTATACAGAATGTAAAGCGGTTAAAGTTAGATGATTTTTAATAACAGTTCAAGTTTTGAAGAATAGTGCATACAATATAAAGTCTTTTCCTTTCTTCATTTAAGTTTTACGTATATAATTTAAAAGTACTATTTTTATTTTATATTTTTTATATTTATAACAGAATAGAGGTTTAAAAATGGGTGTTAAAATCATTACGGATAGTGCGGCGGATTTACCGGTAGAATTGCTGCAAGCATATGATATTGATTTAATTCCACTCCGTGTATATGATGAAGCAGAAACAGAGTATTTAGATGGAGTTACATTAGAGTCAGTTACATTATTGCAAAACATGAGAGAAGGCGCAGTTTATAGAACGTCATTGCCTTCACTTGAAACTTTCCAAGAAAAATTTGTTTCTTATGCAAAAGAAGGTAATCCTTGTATATATTTAGCTTTTTCATCTGAACTGTCCGGTACATATCAATCGTCAGTTGTTATTAAAGAAGAAGTAAAAGAAACATATGCTGATTTAGATTTAGAAATTATTGATACGAAATGTGCTTCGCTTGGCCAAGGGCTTGTCGTATTAGAAGCTGCTAAAATGGCGAAAGACGGCGCATCAAAAGAAGATATTTTAAAACGTGTTGATTTTCTAATGAACCATATGGAACACATCTTCACTGTAGCTGACTTACAGTACCTCGTGAAAGGTGGACGTTTAAGTAAAGTAGCTGGTTTTATCGGTGGTTTACTAAACATTAAGCCAATTTTAAATGTGGATGAAGGAAAACTTGTACCACTTGAAAAGGTAAGAGGGAAAAAGAAAGTATTAAGCCGAATTGTTGATATTATGGAAGAGCGCGGAAAAGACCTAAAAGGTCAAACAATCGGTATGACACACGGCGACGACTTAGAAACAGCCGAAGCATTAAAGGCATTAATTACGGAGAGATTTGGCTGTGAAGTATTTATTGTGAATACAATTGGAGCAGCAATCGGTGCGCATACAGGACCTGGCGCGTTAACATTGTTCTTCTTAAATGAAGTAGAGTAAAGGATTGATCTTTTGATCAATCCTTTTTTAATCTAATTTATATGTAATTATTTATTAACTTTCTCTTTAAAAGGTAAGAAGGTAGATAGGAAAGTGATAATCGCTAGTCCAAAGCCGAATCTTTCAGTTTGATCAATTACTAAGTCATTTTTCCACTGATAAATGAAAGAAGCGATTATTAAAAGTAAAGCAGCGCCTCCAACATATCTTACTATTTTTCGTGAAGATTCATCTTTAAGTCTTACAAACATGTATATCATCCTTTCGTTTTTATTAAACAATTCGACAAACTAATTTTTAGGATTTGATATTAATAATTCATCTATTAAATTTATTTAATTTTTTGGATTAAAATAGATATCTTCTATGTACTAGGTAAATGTAATGAACTATAACTATCTAAATGAAGAATGATAGTTTACATGTAGTTAAATCCTTTTCATTAAGTTTATCGTAATTCAAGTATATGATGCTGTGTTTGTTAATAACAAGTAGTAAAATCACATGAAAAAAATGGACGAAAACCCCAAATTTTAACCATAAAATTTAACAAGCCATCTAGAAATAATCATAGTATGAATGTAAAATTAAAATGTGTGATACATTTTTTTACATTTGTGAAATTATACATTTTCTTAATATGAAAGATTAAGCAATACATAATGGCTTATTTAGTAAAAAGCATGAAATGGTTAAGCAGGGAGAGTAGAAAGATGGAAATAGGGGAACGTATTCGCCATGTTCGAATGCATAAAGGATTAACTCAGGGGGAGCTCGTATCAGGAATATGTTCAATAACATATTTAAGTAGAATAGAGAGTGGAAAAATAAAACCGTCATCTTCTTTTATAAAAAAGGTTTCTAAGAAGTTAGAATTTAAGAGCGATTATCTTATAAATGGAAATTACGAGGAGATACAGCTTACTATTTTTAAAATATGTAATAAGTATAAAAAAGATAAAAGTATTACAGAAGCTGACTTATCTTTGTTAGAATTATACGTTCGTGAAGTAGATTCAATCCCTTTATTACTAAAGGGATATGGTGTACTTATATACTATCATGCCCGACAAAAAAACGTGTTATATGTGAAGTCGCTTATAGATCAAGCTTCGCAAATGATACCAAGTCAGGTCGAAATGCAAGATCCTGAAGATTATATTTATTATTTAAAAGCTCGAGGTTTGTATTTTTATAATAAACAAGACTACAGTGCTGCTCATGATATTTATGTACAGGCTGAGAGTTTACTTGGTGCAGAAGAAACTGAACAACATGGTCATATATACTATAATTTATGTCATGTATATAAGGAGCTTTATAAAGATAAAAGTATTAGTCGTTTGTATGCCTTAAAAGCTTACAACATATACAGAAAAAATGGTATGCAGAAAAACGTAATAAATACACTTTTAATGCTTGCAATATTGTATATTATGGATGAGTTATATGAAAAGGCACTTGAAATTTTACAGCAAGTAGAAAATAGTTTGGATACTAATGGTGATTCAAAGTATTTACCTATCATTTCATATGATTACGGTAAAATTTATCAAGGTTTGAAAGACTATACGAATGCTATTAAATACTACGAAAAAACTTTGGAATTAAGTGAATTTTTATCACAGAAAGATCAAAAAGTATATGCGTTACGAAACATGTTGGAGATTTACATAGAACTTAAAGATTGGAAAAATGTTAATAAGGCTATGAATGAAGCATTTCATTTTTTATCGATTTATGATGTGCCAATTGCATTTGTCCAACTATATGGTTTGAAAGCTAAAGTATTCAAAATACGTGGGGATTATTATGAATATGAGAAAAATATGCAAAAAGCAATTGAAGTGGGATTAGAAAAAAAACAACATCGCTTAGTTGCTGAACTATCCTATGAACTAGGTAACTTTTATAATGAAAATCGCTCTTATAAATTATCTGCGAAATTTTATAAAATATCAGTTGAAAATAAAATGGATTTATAAAGAAGTTTAGTCAAAAATTCTTATAAATTGTAAAAGGTTATCCAAAAAGTATATTCTATACTTTTTGGATAACCTTTTTTATTGCCATTCTATTATTATTGTTTGATATGGTAAGACTTCCTTTTATTAGAAATTAATACTTTTTCCAGTAGCAATACCATTCATCTGTTTATGCTATTTGCGTTTTAGTAGCAGAAGAAATGAGTATAAATAAAAATGCGTTAATAGAAATCTAAATATTTAAAGATATTAAAATTTTATCATTTCATATATAATTGTGTTGGGAGAAATATCTGTAACTATTTGTAAAAATAGGAGGCGGCTATAAACATGCAAGAAATTGCTAGGTGGAATTTAGATCGATTGTATCCGATGGAGGATATTCTAACCCCACTATTGGGGTTGAAAGAACAATATTTTGTAACAAAAGATAGAGAGATTCTTTCAAAACTTATACAAGCTATTGAAAAAGCAGAATACTATTTGTATTGTCGATCGGCTGAAGAAAGTATTTTATCTAACAATACTATATTGACTGTGAAGGTAAAGGAACTGAAAAGTGAAGTACAGCAAGTAATACAACAAAGTGAAGTGGAAACTTCCGATAATACTAAGTTATTAAAAGATGAACTGCATGCATGGGAAAATATGTACATACAATTAAGGGATAAGATAGAAATAGAGCACAATAATAAACAATTATCATTTGGCCAAGCAAATAATATTGCAATGAATAGCGATAATGAAAAGGAAAGATTAGAAGTATTCGAGTTATTAACAAGTGCCTTACATAAGGAAAAAGAAATCTTCGCTACTGTCTTAAATCAAATTGGGAGATTACGCAATACAAAGAGTAATGAATTAGAAGATAGAGAGATTTTAGCAGGGTCCCTTCATGCGAATGGTATTTCTGAAACTGTATTATTACAAATGTGGAATGCGACAGAAGAAAATCTTGATACATTAGTAAGTGCTTTAAATGTGTATAAGAAGGGTAAAGCTTCGATTACATGGCATGAACTTATGACTGTAAAGGAAAATAATGAGGTTAATATCCCTTTTTCAGTAGCAGTACAAAACATATATGATGCATTAAAAGATATTGATGAAGAATTAGCAGAATTTGCACGGAATGCAATAGAGAGTGGATGGATAGATGCGGAACTGAGAGATAATAAACCACCAGGTGGCTTTTGCGCTCCTTTTTTCAGTGAAAAAGAATCACGAATATCTATGCGTTATGACGGAAGTATTGATAGTGTAAGGATACTTGCGCACGAACTAGGACATGCTTGGCATTTTTATAATATGAGTTTTGAGCAATCTACTTCTTTTTTAGATGATTATTTGCCAATGAGTACGGCTGAATCGGCGTCTATTTTCTTTGAAACGATACTCTTAAACTATCTAATTCAAACAACAGAAAGTATAGATATGAAAAAGTCATTGCTTAGTTGGAAAATAAGAAACTGTTTTAATTATGTAATGGCAATACGAGCATCGTTTCAATTTGAGAAGAATTTTTATGAAAAGTGTAAAGAAGGTTCTTTAAGTGCTGATGAAATCGAAAAATTATCTATAGCAGCGCAAGAAAAAGCATACGGGAATGCATTATCAGAATATCAGCCGTTTGTTTGGATGAAATATGTTCAGTTTTATATAGCTGATGTTCCTTTTTACAATTATCCGTACACATTTGGTTATTTAGCTAGTTTTAGTTTATTAGAGATGGCTCAAGAAAGTAAAAGTACTTTCCATCCGAAATATAAAGAGTTTTTACGAGATACAGGAAAAGCTCCAGTGGAAGAGCTTATGAAAAAATATTTTGAAATAGATATAAGAAATTATGAATTTTGGAATAAAGCTTTTATTCAAATTTCTAAAGACATTGATGAATATTTGCAGCTTATATAAGGGGAGAGTATAGTGGATCAGCAGTTTATAAAAGGTATACCTTTTTCAACTTTAGAATATGCAAAAGCTATAAGTTTATTAAAAGGTTGGATACATGATGAACAACAAGAGAAACCAAGGTTTGTAGTAACTGCAAATCCTGAGATTGTTATGTCTGCAAAGGAAAACACGAAAAAATCAAAGCAGTTTAAAAAGATGTTACTATCTGCGGATTTAATAACAGCGGATGGCATTGGTGTCATAATTGGCTCGAAAATATTAAAAGGAACGCTGAAAGAACGCGTCACAGGGGCAGATATCACTCACGATTTAATCAAATATTGTAACGACAATGGATACCGTGTCTTTCTTTTTGGAGCTGCACCAGAAAGTAATAATAAGGCATTAGTAAAATTAAATGAGCAGTTCCCAAGAGCACAGTTTAAAGGGCAGCATGGATTTGTAAATAGTGAAGAAATAGAAGAAGTAAAAATGAAAATTAAGCAATTCAAGCCGCACTTATTGCTAGTCGGACTAGGTTCACCAAAACAAGAAGAATTTATCTATGAAAACATACAAATATTAAACGTTCCGCTATCTATTGGTATTGGAGGAATGATTGATATAATATCTGGTACTGTAAAAAGAGCACCAAAAATTATGAGGGATACTGGAACTGAATGGCTATATAGGTTACTCTCACAGCCGAAAAGGTTAAAGAGACAACTTGTACTTCCGAGATTTTTATTTTCGGTTATGTCTGAAAGAATTAAGGGAAGTAATTAATAAAAGGGACAACATACATGAACAGAATAGGAATTATCGGAGCAATGCAAATTGAAATAGACTTACTTTTAGAAAAACTAGCTATACAAGAGGAACAGACGATTGCGGGAATGCCCTTTTACATTGGCGAATTCATGGGAACAGAAGTAATTATTACACGTTCTGGTGTAGGGAAAGTAAATGCAGCTGCATGTACGCAAACGTTAATTCATAAATTTGGTGTAGATGCTATCATTAATACAGGTGTTGCTGGCGGGTTACACCCAGATGTAAAAGTTGGTGATATCGTTATTTCAACGAATGTTACCCATCATGATGTAAGTAAAACTCAAATGAAAAATTTATTCCCGTTCCAAGAAGAATTTGTCGCAAGTAAGGAATTAATAGAGTTAGCACGTATTGCATGCAATAGTAGTAGTTTACATATGGAGATTCATGAAGGAAGAATCGTCAGCGGTGAATGTTTTGTTGAGGATTCAAAACTAAAAGCGGAATTAATAGACGATTATGCACCACATTGTACAGAAATGGAAGGTGCAGCAATTGGACATGTTGCGTACATAAATAATGTACCGTTTCTCGTTATAAGATGTATTTCTGACAGTGCAGATGATGAAGCTCAAATTTCGTATGATGACTTCGCGAAAACTGCCGCAAATTATTGTTCAGAAATTATCGTTGAGATGCTGAAAAATATATCGAGTAATACTTATAGTTCAAAAGGAGAGAATGAAATGTTACAAGCATTAATTTTTGATATGGACGGTACGTTATTTCAAACAGACAAAATTTTAGAATTATCGCTAGATGATACATTTGATCATTTACGTTCATTACAATTATGGGATACGATAACACCCATTGATAAGTACCGTGAAATCATGGGTGTGCCTTTACCGAAAGTTTGGGAAGCTTTATTACCAAATCATTCTCTTGAAGTAAGAGAACAAACCGATGCATATTTTTTAGAAAGATTAATTGAAAACATTAAGAGTGGAAAAGGTGCATTATACCCAAATGTAAAAGAAATTTTCACATATATAAAAGAAAATAATTGTTCAATTTATATTGCTAGCAATGGTTTAACTGAATATTTACGAGCAATCGTATCTTATTATGATTTAGACCAATGGGTTACGGAAACATTTAGTATTGAACAAATAAACTCACTTAATAAAAGCGACTTAGTAAAAAATATTTTAAACAAATATGATATAAAAGAAGCAGCTGTAGTTGGGGACCGGTTATCTGATATAAACGCAGCGAAAGATAACGGCTTGATTGCGATTGGATGCAATTTTGATTTTGCACAAGTAGATGAACTTGCTCAGGCTGATATGGTAATAGATGATTTACTGGAGTTGAAGGAGATATTGCCTGCTGTGCAGAGATAATAAAGGTGTTTAATTTATAATAAAATCATTTGAAAAATAATATAATTATTTAAAAATCCTTCTTCCACTAACAAAGTAGATTAGCTCATTAAGGAATTAAAATAAGAACTTGTAGTTTCTGAAGAAATGGAAAATAGAAAGATTTTTTTATTCAAAATAGACACTGTTATTCAGAGGTAGATTGAGATTTCAATTCATTTGTTATGAATTAGTAATAGTTTAATTTCTTGAAAAGTGAGTAGAGGATTATAAAGTGTGTGTAGTTTTTTGCTAATTTCTATATATATTATTTTACGGAGGAAATATGCTTAAAGATAATTTTAAAATTGGTGATATTCCCGCGGTTTTATGGGGAGATAAAAGTGAAAAAATTTTTATTGCAGTACATGGAAATATGTCAAATAAGCAAGATGAAGTTATTCAAATATTAGCTGAAGAAGCTAATCAAAAAGGTTATCAAGTATTAAGCTTTGATTTACCTGAGCATGGAGAAAGAAAAAATGAAAATACTCCTTGCAAAGTACAGTTTTGTGTTAGGGAATTATCTATAATTATGGATTACGCAAAAGAACATTGGAAAGAAGTAAGTGTGTTTGCATGTAGTATGGGAGCGTATTTTAGCCTTTTATCTTATCAAAATGATGTGATAGAAAAGGCGTTATTTTTATCACCAGTAGTTAATATGGAACGAATTCTTGAAAATATGATGAAATGGTTTAATATAACACCAGAGCTTTTGCAAGAAGAAATGATTATAGAGACACCGATTGGTCAAAAGTTATATTGGGATTATTTATGCTATGTAAAAGAGCATCCTATTAGTACATGGAATACAGATACATATATTATGTATGGAGCTAAGGATGAGTTATGTGAATTTGAAACTATAAAATATTTTACAAAAAAATATCGTTGTGAATTAGAAATCATGGAGACAGGTGAACATTATTTTCATACTGAAGAACAGTTAAAGATTTTTGAACTGTGGTTACACAAGCATATAGATTAACAAATTATAACTTAGCTTGAACATGTTAGAGTAGAATGATGAATTTATAAATGGATATTATATTTGAGAGACACTATAAATGTAAATGTATTCACTTAAGTAAACAACTGCTTTAGTTCAATAAGACTTAAAGAACTATATTATCGATTTAAATCTGAAGTGAAGAATACACATACTAAGAATTGTATAAAGTAACAATCATAAAAATGCTCAGAATAAATGATTCTTGAGCATTTTTATGTATTTTTAAATTAAGGGGGAATTTACTTGAAAGATATACATATTCAACAAATTAAAGATTTAATGATATACGAACACGATTATCTTGTTCAAGAAAGCAAAGACGAAGGATTTAATTTCCTAGTAAAACTAATAAGTGATTATGAAAATAAAATAAACACATTTAATAAAACTGGAGAATGTTTATATGGTATTTTTCAGGGGGAAAAGTTAATTGGAATAGGAGGGCTAAATCAGGATCCGTATACAGAAAAAAATAAGATTGGTAGGGTAAGGAGATTTTATATTGCAAAAGAATACCGAAGGAAAGGATTAGGGAGGTTACTGTTGGTGCGAATTTTAAGCGAAGCTAAAAAACATTTTAATATTGTTGTCTTACATACAGATACAGAACAGGGTGACAAATTTTATACTTCGAGTGGATTTGTGAAAGGGACAGAATATGTAGGAGCAAGCCATTATTTGAACTTATATAAAAGGATGTAATAAATTATTATTTACCACTCTAATAGAACTTTTGTTCTGTCTAGTGTAGATTGATGTTATAATTTATATGAATCTAATATTAGAATGGGGAATTGGATGATGGGAGAAAATAAAATTATTAATGATTTCAATGAATATTCAATTTGGATACATACATTGAAAGGTATGAAAGAGGAATTGTGGGTGGCACCAATATCAGAGGGGAAATGGACTGTTGGCGAAATCGTATCTCATATTATGAACTGGGATGACTATCTATTACGTGAGACATTATCATCAGTGAGAGATGGAAAGGGAATGGAGTTCCCGGATTTTGATACATATAATAAACTAGCATCTAGTTATGCCAAATCCGGTATATCTAAGGTGAAACTTCTTGAAGAAGCAAAAGCTAAAAGAGAGTTACTCGTAAAGGAACTTAGATTACTGCATGATGAAAAACTAAAGAAACCTTTAACAGCCAATGGAGTATCACACTGTCCTCATACTGGAACGCCGTATTCTCTTATATATATTATTAAAGAATTTATAGAGCATGATAATCATCATAAAAGACAGGTGATTCATTTTTTAAATGAAAATGCAGTTGCTAACTGATAAAGAAAGATCCCACAAATGATATTTATGGGATCTTTCTTACATTATAATTTAACATTCATTTCTTTCAATAATCCCTTCGGATCACCTTTTACATAATAGAAATGTGGATTATTTTCATCATCGTAAAGCATAATATAAGGTTTTTGATTAAGGGGTAGAAGGATTAGTACTTCATCAATTGTTGTATGTAACCATTGATTTGTAATAGAAACTGGTTTAGATAAAGGGATTTTTATCATGTGACCATCTTTTGGAACGACATTTAAGTTTTTGAACGGGCCAGTAATGGATTTAGCATATTGAACAGCTTCTTTTTGAATAGCTGGATCTAAAGATTGTTTTTGAACGACCATTTCTTTTTGACAATCAAATACTTCAATTTGTTGATTTGTATTTGCGAACACATTTGTCGATAATAAGAAACAAAGAAGAGTAATGACCCCGATTTTTTTAATCATAATACAACACCTCGTTTTTACTATACCCTTAAAAGGTTCAAATATTTTTCTGTCACATACATGTAACAAAGAAGTTGTATAATACAATTGATTTTTGTTTAAAAGCAATGGAGGATAATTCATGAAAGTATTAATCGCAGATGATGAACAGGATATGTTAAGGATTTTAAAAGCTTATTTTGAGAAAGAAGGCTTCGAAGTTTTATTAGCGAAAGATGGCGAGGAAGCACTTCAAATATTTTATGATGAGAAAATAGATTTAGCGATTTTAGATTGGATGATGCCAAAACATAGTGGTATTACTGTTTGCCAGGAAATAAAAAAGAATTCAAGCGTAAAAGTATTAATGCTTACGGCGAAAAGTGAAAGTGAAGATGAATTAGCAGCGCTTCAAAGTGGTGCAGATGAGTACGTAAAAAAGCCATTTCATCCAGGCGTACTCATTACTCGAGCGAAAAAGCTTATACAGCATGATGATGTCATTCAAGTTCAAGATTTGAAAATAGATTTTACTAAAAATAAAGTTTATAAAAATGACAAAGAGTTAGATATTACAAAAACAGAGCTAGAATTAATAAAGTGTTTTTTAAATCATAAAGGCATGATTCTGACTCGTAAAAAATTGTTAGATATCGTATGGGGATTTGACTATTTTGGAGAAGAACGAACAGTTGATACACATGTAAGAAGGTTACGTAAAAAAGTAGGAGAAAATATAATAAAGACGCATCGCGGGCTAGGATATAGTTTGGAGGAACAGAGTGAATAAACTTGGAAAAAAGCTATTTCTCAGCATTTCTTTAACTGTAATTCTTATTTTTACGATTTCTTTATTATTAATTAACTACTTATTACCGAAATATAATATTTACAAAACGCGAGAAAGTTTAGAAGGTATTACAGCACAAATACAGTCCATACCGAGTGAACAACTAGATGAAGCAATTTCTAGCATTGAAAATGAGGGGAATGTTACGATTGCGTATACATCCATAAAAGATTCAGAAGATCATATTAATGATGAGTTACGTATGCAACTTACAAAAAAGAGAGTTGCTCTTAATAAACTTTGGATTACAAAAAAAGAAATAATGAAAGTAAAGAATTTCGGCCAGTCGAATAAAATATATGATCAAGAAAAGATGAAATCTAGTTTTTTTGTGAAATTTATTGCGAAAGACGATATGTTAATTTTGGTAGGGGTTTCTATCGCACATTCAAATGAAGTGCTAAAAACGCTAAACGCATTTTATTTATACATATTAGGTATTACAATTTTTCTCATTATCGTACTTGTATGGATACTTTCAAAAACAATCACCAGACCATTGAAAGAATTAAGTGATGTTGCAGAAGATATTTCACGTCTGAAATTTGAACGAGCGAAAGTGAAAACAAATGATGAAATAGGAGACTTAGCTAATAGTATTAATATCATGAGTGAAAAACTACATGAAGCACATGAAGATTTAACAGATCGTAATGAACATTTAAAACGATTTATGGGGGATGTGACGCATGAATTAAAAACACCAATCGCGTTAGTGAAAGCATATTCTATGGGAATAAAAGATGGTTTAGATGATGGTACGTACGTGGATACTATTATTAAACAAACAGATCAAATATCAAATTTAATTGAAGAATTATTACGATTTTCTAAAATGGAAAGAGATGTGCTGCAAAAAGAAGAATTTCCTATTGTATCACTAGTCCAAAGTATATTAGATAAGCATAAGATTGAGCTAGAGTCGAAAGAAATCAATTTACAAGTGAATTATAATGTTGGTAATGCAATTATTTATGCAGATGTAAATAAAATGAGAATGGTGTTTCAAAATTTAATATCTAATGCAATAAAGTATACAGCAAACCAAAATATAAAAATCACATTAGAAGATCGAAATGAAATTGTATATTTTCAAGTTCAAAATGGTATGAATGCTGAGCAAATGAAAGATATCGATAAAATTTGGGAACCTTTTTATGTCTTAGACTCTTCTCGTAGTAAAGAACATTCAGGTACAGGACTGGGCTTAGCAATCGTGAAAAGTATTTTAGAAAGACATGGTTTTGACTATGGAGTCTCTACTATAGAGGGAGAGATACAATTTTATATTCATATGAAGAATGAATAATTCAATACTATTAGAAGCATCGCCTATTAATAGGCGATGCTTTTTTATTGATTATATGTGAGTAGTAAGTCAAAATATATAACCTTGAAAGCTCGTTGAAGAGTGTTATACAAATTTCTCAAGTTATTGTATAAAATATAAACTGAATTTTCAGTAATTTTATTGTATAGTAAAAGGAGAAATATATGGGGAGGAAAGGGCATGGGGAAAAAGAAAATAGCTACACTATCAGCAATATTATCTTTATCAATTACATCAGGAGTTTCTAGCATGACTGCGTATGCAGACAATAAAGAAACAAACTACATAAATGAGAATGACGTAAAGTTAAATGGAAAAGTTTCAGAAGTGTTACAATCAAACACAAAAATTGAATTAGAAAACGGGATGACAAAACCGATTTATTCGCTTGATGAAGCAATTATTGAAAATTTATTTGTAGAAACAGAAGTTGATAGTGATCGAGATGGAAAAAAGGATCGTGTATCGGTAAAAGTTATGCGTCCAAAAACCGATTCGAATGTGAAAGTTCCCGTTATTTATGAAATGAGTCCATATCGATCTGGCTTAAAAGATGTTCCTGTATATAATGTAGATGAAGAATTGTATGCGTATGAAGGGAAACCGTATGGAGCTGTTAATCTGGGTTCATACGGAAATTATTATGTGCCAAGAGGCTATGCAGTCATTTTAGGTGAAAGTATCGGAACTGGGAAATCAGATGGATGTCCAACTACTGGGGATGAGCAAGAAATACTAGGAACGAAGTCTGTCATTGATTGGGTAAATGGACGTGCGAAAGCATATACAGAAAATGGTGAGGAAGTTAAGGCTGATTGGTCTACAGGAAATGTAGGTATGACAGGAGTTTCTTATAATGGTACGTTACCGAATGCCGTTGCGACGACTGGTGTTGAAGGTTTAAAAACAATTATTCCAATCGCAGCAATCAGTAGTTGGTATGATTATTATCGTGCAAACGGTGCAGTCATTGCACCAGGTGGATACCAAGGAGAAGATACAGATAATATGGCAGAAGCAGTACTAACAAGAGAAAATCCTGAAGTTTGCGGACAAGTAATAAAAGAGTTAACAGCTGGACAAGACCGAAAAACGGGTAATTATAATGATTTTTGGGATAAACGTAATTATGTAAAAGATGCTAAAAACGTAAAAGCGAGTGTATTTGTTGTTCATGGTTTAAATGATTGGAATGTAAAGACGAAGCAATTTGCGCAATGGTGGGATGCGCTTGGAGAGAATGATGTTCCTCGTAAAATGTGGTTACATCAAGGTGGACATGGTGGAACATCAACGAATGATTGGCAAAGAACACAAAATAAATGGTTCGATTATTGGTTATATGGAATTGAAAATGGCATTATGAATGAACCAATGGTTGATGTACAACGTGAAAATAAAACGTGGGAAAAATTAAAAAACTGGCCGGATCCAGCAGCTGTCCCGTCAAAAGTTCGTATGTATTTAAGTAATAAAGCAGTTAATTTGCCATTAAGTATGGGCTCTGTAAATAAAGTTTTCTCATTCGTAGATGATGCAAAAATGAAATCAAACCAATTAGTAGCAAACCCAGAATTAGAAGTAGCAAATCGATTAGTGTATACAATGCCTGTACTGCAAAAAGATACGCGTATAAGTGGTACAACAAAGATTTCAATTACAGGGAATATTGATCGATCTGTATCAAATTTAACAGCATTACTTGTTGATTATGGAGGAACGAAGCCAGAAATCGTAACGAGAGGCTGGATGGATCCGCAAAACTTAAAGAGTATAGAAAATTCAACAGCAATTCAACCGGGTAAAGATTATACATTTACCTGGGATATGCAGCCAGATGATTATGTATTTAAAGCAGGGCATCAAATAGGGGTCGTTGTAATCGCAAGTGACTATGATTATACAATTAGACCGAAAGCAGGCACGAATCTTACAGTGAAATTAAGTGAAGTGACATTGCCAATTGTGAAATAAATAGTTAAGGATAAAGAGCTTACTGCATAGTAAGCTCTTTACATTTGGAAAGGGGGAGTTTATTATGAATTTTTATTAGCAGAAACAAAAATACTTATGATAAATAAAACAATCGCATTTAGGATTAAAAGTCCACTAAAGGTTAACCCAGCAGCACCTCCAGCGAATCCATCTCCAACTTTTTCGCCAATTACATGCAAAGTGGCGAAGAAAACGATGGGGGAAGAAAGAATGAAAATGCCACTGGTAATTTTCCATATTTGCCTATATTTCTTTGCTATAAAGAAAATTAAAGCATTAAAAGCAATAAGAAGTAAAAGAAATATAATTAATGAATTCATTATATCCTCCTTTTAATAAAAGTCTGAATTTTCATTTTTTCATTTTCGTTTCGAAGGGAATATTATACAATAGGATTATATTGTATGGAAAGCGAGTGATATATTATGACAGTCAGCTCTTTCGAATTTTTATTAAAAATAAAGGTACAGGAAGATTAATTGAATGAAAATCTTCCATACGTAAAAAACGGAGGAGAAAATAAATGTTTAGTTTTTATAGTACACTTTGCACGGAACTGTATGATTACACAAAGCCTGTCGGTTATTCTTTAAATGGTGATATTGAGTATTACGAAAAACGTTTAAAAAATTGCACCGGAAGAATTCTCGAAGCAGCAGTAGGATCAGGGCGCGTCATCATCCCGCTTCTTGAAGCTGGTTTTACAGTTGATGGGGTTGACTATTCACCTGAAATGCTAGAATCGTGCCGCATACGATGTAAAGAGAGAAGCTTACATCCTAATTTATATGAAGGAAGCTTACAACAATTTTCACTGCCACATAAATATGAAGCAATTATCATTCCAACTGGATCTTTTTGTTTAATTGAAAATCGTACGGATTCTATAAACGCATTGAAATGTTTTTATGAACATCTTAATCCAGGCGGGCGATTAATCGTAGATGTTATGCTTCCGTATAACTGGAAGACTGGGGAGATTCATACATCGACTTTTTCTTTGCCGAGCGGAGAAGGAATTACATTAGAAAATAAATCAATTGAAATAGATTGGCTGAACCAAGTTACTCTATCATATTTAAAATATGAAAAATGGAGTAAAGGACAGTTAGTACAAACAGAACTACAACGCTTTGCGATGCGCTGGTATGGAATAGACGAGTTTAAACTTCTGTTAGAAAGTATAGGTTTCTCTAACATTACTTGCTCCGCTGACTATGTTTATGGAAAAGAACCGTCAAATGCAAATCAAATGTTTACTTTTGAAGCTGTGCGAAACGAAAAATAAAAAACTATGTATGAAAACAAGGGAGTCGATATAATATCGACTCCCTTGTTTTAGTTGTGATTTCCTTGTGGGTTATTATATATGCATTGTCCAAGCATTTTTCTACTAATTACATATACTATTTATGTTAAAGTCAGTCATTATTTTAAATAGGGCTGTTATTTTACTATAAATGATATTTTAGAGCAGTAGGGGGGATAAATTTGGAAAACGTAGAACAAGGAAGAATTGAAAATCAAGTGTATTCAAATCGTGTAGTAAGATCTGAATTTGATGCAAATTGGGAAACATGTATATCAAAAAGTGGTTATGTAATTTATGTAGCAACAAGTAATAATGCTGAAGTAATAGTACTTCTTGCAGATGCTTCAAGTAAATTATTAATTTTCGAAAAAGGCGGTAAAGTAGTAGTAGGCGGCGGTGGAACAAGTCACTACAGTAAGCCACATATTGCAAGAAATATTTAAGGTAGTACATGTATTTGAGAAGAAGCTGGAAAACGGATAGTCATTCATGTTTAGAGCATGTATGACTATCCGTTTTTATTTATTTAAATCATTTTAGAAGGACTTGATTTGTTATAAATAATTTTAGATGACCAGAGAAATTAGGAGGGAATTGTACGGGTAAGAGTTTAAGATATATTGTAGGTTCGGAAGAAACATATAAGCAATTTAAAAAAGCATTTCTTATTTCGGGAAATGCTTTTTCTATGTTATAGTATAATAGTGTTTTAAAACGATGTTATTTTAATATACCTCAAGTTTAGTTGTGTATTATTTTTATATTAAATTAGCTGCGTAAGTATTTTTTTATATAAGGAGTAATAATTAGAGAAATGAAAAATATAGACTTTATACTAGAAAGTGACGAAGCATTAAAACCGTCTGAACGATTAGTACTATTATTATTAGAGAAGCATAGAATGTTATATACGAACGATCTATTAGCATTATCTAATTTATCATATAAAACATTAACAGATTCATTAACAGCGCTCGTTTTAAAATCATATGTGTTAAAGGAAACCGGTAAGGGAAGACGACAGAATTGTTATAGATTGGTATGATAAGACTACTGATTTTAGAGAGTTTATACTAACTTTTTCAAATGTAAGGAAAAATATTATTTTTGTTTTCAAATGAAAAACAATCTACAATGCACGCTTAAATATTTAGATTTCATTTTTATTAATGGTAATTCTATTGTTGTTAAAAATAGAAAAATAAAATAAACTGCATAAAAAAGAAATAAAAAAACAATCCGTTTTAAAAATGGATTGTTTTTTTATTGGAATAATATTATTTGATATGTTGAGAGTATGAATGATTACTCTACTTCGCTTGTATACTTTTCAGGTAATAATTCCATGACGTTACATTTTACAAGTTCACCATTATAAGAAAGTATAACATTCGTATTTTTTCCGTAATCACTTATCAATTCTCGACACATTCCACACGGAGCAACAACCCAACATTTTTCTATATCTTCATGAGGGTGTGGGTGAGCAACTGCTACAATGGTATCAAATTCATGATCACCTTCGGAAATAGATTTTCCGATTGCCATTGCTTCACCACATACTGTTATTCTTCCAACATTCGCTTCAACATGCACTGCTGCATAAACATTACCTGTTTTAGTTCTTACTGCTGAACCGATATGATGACGACCATATTTATAGTTTTTTTCAATCACTTTTTCAGCGGCTTTAATTAAATCATAGTCTTCACTATGTAAAGGCATTACTTGTAACATAATTTCTCCTCCATATTAAACATGATTAATGTTATTTTAACAGAAAATTTTAATATTTAAAATAAAAGATAGGGTTGGATAGATAATATTATTATGTAAACTGTTGTTTTGACAGGAAAATATAATAATTAATAGAACATACTAAAGAGATTACTTTTAAAATTTGATAGGTGGGAGATTATTATGAAGATTTTACAATCAATAGCACAAGCTGCCATAAGTGGTAATAAGGAAAAAATAGTGGATTTTATAAAGACGAATCCAAGTGCAGTTAACGAATTTAGTGACGATGGCTGGACTTTACTTCATTTAGCGGCTTATTTTGGGCAAAAAGAGTTAGCAAGTTTTCTTTTAGAAAGTGGAGCAGATATACATAGTAGAGCAAAAAACGAAAATGAAAACACACCTTTGCAAGCTGCCATCGCGAATAAGCAAAGTGAACTGGTTGCTTTCTTAATTGAAAAAGGGTCGGATGTAAATGTTATACAAAGCGGCGGTTGGACGGGTCTCCACGAAGCAGCATTATTAGGAAATGAAGAAATTATTGTATTGCTTCTTAAAAATGGAGCTAATAAAACGATTAAGAAAAATGATGGAAAAACAGCATATGATATTGCATTAGAAAAAGGACATGAGCACCTTTTAGATCATTTGCACCAGGGAGCGAACGTATGATGAATAAATGGAGTGTAGGTATATTTTTATTTGATGATGTAGAAGTGTTAGACTTTGCAGGGCCATTTGAAGTTTTTTCTGTAACTGAAGTACATGAAGAAAAACCATTTACTGTGTATACAGTTAGCCAAAATGGAGAAATGATTACAGCAAGAAACGGATTAAAGGTAAAGCCGGATTATAGTATTGAAGATTTACCACCAGTTGATATTTTAATCATACCAGGTGGTAAAGGCGTTAGGGAAAATGAAGTGAAAAATGAAACTATAATAAATTGGGTTCGACAGCAAATGAAAGAAGTAAAGCTAATGACTTCAGTTTGTACTGGAGCACTATTACTCGCGAAAGCTGGTTTACTGGAAGGGTTACAAGCAACAACACATTGGGCTAGTATTCAAACTTTCAAAAAAGATTTTCCGAATGTAGAAGTAATGGAGAATGTGAAATTTGTAGATGAAGGGCACATCATTACATCGGCAGGGATTTCAGCTGGTATTAACATGTCATTTCATATTGTGAAGAATTTGTTAGGTGTGGAGATTGCTGAGGAAACAGCGAAAAGTATGGAATATGATATTGATTTACAAAATTAAAAAAGTCCAATTTGGGCTTTTTTCTTATTTTGAGTGTATATAGGTTATGATCTATGCTCTAAACCTAAGCTCTTAAACAGTTATTCTGGTTTTATCGAATGTACGACAATGCATCTTTTTTCTCCTTGTAAGTATGTTGAAATAAGGAGAAATTTGTGTGTAAAAAAACTCTTCTACAATAGTAGAAAAAGAATAACAGAAACTACTATTTTATGGCAGCATACATAAAAAAATTCAATGTAAATATGGAAATGTCGTCGAATGCTATCTTTAATTGGTTAATTTGTGAGATATTTTTGTGAAGGAGCTTATTTTATAAGAATAGAATTAAAGTTAGTAAGAGATCATGCCGATGGTAGTGAAAATATATGTGTTAGGGGGATTTCATAATGAGGAAACTCAAGCGAATAAATGTTCCTAATATACAAGAACAACTATCACAGTCTAATGAGAATCGAGCAATTAATAAGAAAAAACTAAGGCGATTTATATTCATGTTTATATTTATTGCGGCGGCTACTTTGTACGTTCAATTTATTTTAACGAAACAACAAGAAATAATTGTAGAAAAAAAAGATACAATAACGAATCAAAAAAAGCAATTGGTTTCTTTAAAGAAAAATCAAGCTTCTTTAAAGACTAACATAGAAAATTTAACAGACGACGAGGAAGAAATTTTGAAGTTTGCGAGAAAAGAATATCAATTTTCAAAGTCAAATGAAACAATATTTGTTTTGCCGAAGTAATGTAATAGAACAGTTAGCGATTGCTAGCTGTTTTTTCATGTATGGATGGCATGGTACAAGAAACAATCACATATTGTAAAAATGAAGAGTTTGAACTGTTTTCATAATTATGGAATATATACCGCGATAAATGTTGTTAAAATTCTGTCAATTGTATTATAATACAAGGTAAGCGGATACATTTCTTAATCAACGTTGAGTTTATCGCTCATACGACTATTAAGAAAACCGTTATCCCGTAGTAGAAAGGAAGATAGCTGTGTACGCTTCAAATACAATTTATGTCATAGGGGATGCGAAAGCACCCCAAAATAATCCTATTACCGAAAAGTTCAAAAGTTTTTTTGTAGCATTTGTACTTGTTAAGGAAACAGGGGAAATTGTAGATGCAGATTGCTCAGCGACAATTGCATTAACATCACAATTTGTTAAATATTTGTTTCTACATAAAAATATTAATGATCCACTATTGGTAACAGAAATAAAAAATAGATACTTTGGTTCGTCTCAAAAAGCACTACTTGTAGCATTAAAAGATGCACAGAAAAAATATAATCAAATCGCTGCTTTGTCTACCCATTCCTAGACAAAATCCAGCCATAAGAATCTTCTTATGGCTGGATTTTTTATTTCACATTAACTTCCTACATGAAAAGTAAGCGAAAGAGGAGATTTATTGTTCCCAAAAAATTAATCATTTTTTGGGGATTAAGGTTCCACTTTGTCAGACAACGAAAGGATGAACAATATGAAAATTACCGATGTAAAAGTAAATCGTAGACGTGTAAATCTTCATACACCGTTTAAAACGGCGCTTCGTACCGTAACCGAAATAGAAAGTATAGATGTATATATTCATACGGATGAAGGAATTGTTGGCAAGGGGGCTGCAGCCGCAACACCAGTTATTACGGGGGATTTCGCTAACGGGATTGAAGCAGCAATTTTAGGGCCGATGCGTTCCTGTTTAATTGGTCAAGAGATCATTCAGTTTCAGCAGTTACTGCAGCGCATTCAAATGAGTTGTATTGGAAATCCAAGTGCGAAAGCGGCGATAGATATCGCTTTATATGATGTATATTGTCAATATCAAAACGTTCCACTTTACGCATTATTAGGCGGGAAGAAAGAAATTCACACAGACATTACGGTGAGTGTAGATGAGCCTTTCATTATGGCAAAAGAGGCAAAGCAACATGTAGAAAAAGGATTTCAAACTTTAAAAATTAAAGTGGGGAAATCTGCTCATTTAGATTTAGAACGTATTGAAGCAATTCGAAATAGTGTACCAAAAAATACGACGTTACGATTAGATGCAAATCAAGGGTGGAATCCAAAAGAAGCGGTTACGATTATTAAAGAGATGGAAAATCGTAATTTAAATATCGAATTTATTGAACAACCTGTTCATGCGAAAGATTGGGATGGGTTAAAGTACGTCAGAGATCATGTACAAACGCCTATTATGGCAGATGAAAGTATATTTTCAGCAAGTGATGCATTGAAAATTGTTCAAGGAGGATATGCAGACTTAATCAATATAAAATTAATGAAATGTGGCGGCATACGTGAAGCGTGGCGTATTGCAGATATTGCTGAAACAGCGGGTGTAAAATGCATGGTCGGAAGTATGATGGAATCTTCACTTTCTGTTAGCGCTGTAGCCCATTTAGCTGCGGCACATCCTAATATTCATTACTTCGATCTAGATGCACCACTTTGGTTAATGGAAGAACCGGAAGGAATGACGTATTCTGGATCAAAGGTAAACCTTCAATCGACAGTGAATAGTAAATCTTAGGAGAAGAGACTAGTAAACTATCTTTTAAGGGGGATATTCATGAAAAAAGTAGGAACTGTATTTTTAACAACTTTATTTATATTTTCATCGTTCACATCAGCACATGCTGAAGAGAAGAAAGATAGTAAAGCGTTTATCGATGTATCTGCCGCAACACTTTGGACTGCACCTGATTCATTACGGCCAATTGATGCACCGAGTGCTACAAATCCAGCTGATTTGTGGAAGTGGACGAAATCAATGACGCTTGATGAGAAACTTTGGTTAACAAATGCAAATAAATTAGAAACGCAAGCGTTATTAGGTCAAGAAGTAACGGTTGTTGATAAAAAAGGTGACTGGGTGAAAGTGCTAGTCCATGGTCAGCCAACACCACGAAATGAAGAAGGTTATCCAGGTTGGATGCCTGAAAAACAATTAACATATAATCAAGGATTTGCAGATAAAACAAACGCCCCTTTCGTTTTAGTAACGAAACCGACAGCCATTTTGTATATTAATCCTTCTGAAAAACATAAATCGCTTGAAGTGAGCTATAATACGCGACTGCCGCTACTTAGTGAAGATACAATTTCATACCGCGTGTTGTTACCAAACGGACAGAAAGCTTGGCTACGAAAAAATGATGGAACGATTTACCGTTCGCAAAATGATATTCCAACTCCGGCGGCCGATGATTTAATAAACACTGGAAAAATGTTTTTAGGATTACCGTATATTTGGGCTGGTACAAGTGGTTTTGGATTTGATTGCTCTGGATTTACACATACAATTTATAAATCGCACGGTATTACTATTCCGCGAGATTCTGGTCCGCAATCGAGAAATGGAGTTGCAGTTGATAAAGAAAATTTACAAAAAGGCGATTTAATCTTCTTTGCACATAATCAAGGAAAAGGTAGTGTTCACCATGTTGCTATGTATATTGGTGATGGAAATATGATTCACTCACCGAGAGCTGAAAGATCGGTAGAGATTATACCGCTAAATACACCAGGTTATATAGAAGAATACGCTGGAGCTCGTCGTTACTTACCTTAAAAAAAGAGGGGGTTTTTAAATGGAAAAATTTGTTCGTTACTCATTAGTTAGTACTCTATTAGTCTCTTCATTTTTAGTTGGTTGCGCAAAAGAAAAAACTGCAACAAAGCCGAAAGAGGAGAAGAAAGTATTACAGTTACTAGAAACTGGTGAAATTCCGTCGTTAAATTCAGGGAAAGTAACAGATGCGGTCTCGTTTAACGTTTTAAATAACGTAATGGAAGGACTATTCCGTCTATCGAAAAATGATGAAGTAATTGAAGCCGGTGCACAAAAATATGAAGTGAGTAAAGATGGAAAGACATATACATTCCAATTGCGTGATGCGAAATGGTCTAACGGAGATCCAGTAACCGCTCATGATTACGTATACGCTTGGAAGCAATTGATTAATCCAGATACCGCTTCTCAATATGCATACATTGCGTACGATGTAAAAAATGCTGAGAAGATAAATAAAAAACAACTAGGTCTAGATGAATTAGGAGTAAAAGCGAAGGATGATAAAACATTCGTCGTAGAGCTAGAACATCCTGTACCGTATTTTACGAAACTACTTATTTTACCGTCTTTCTATCCAATTAACGAAAAATATGCGAAAGAACAAGGCGATAAATACGGATTAGAAGCAAATAAAGCGGTATATAATGGGCCATTTACATTATCGGAGTGGAAGCATGAAGCGAGTTTTACAATGAAGAAAAACGAGAAGTATTGGGATAAAAAAGAAGTGAAGTTAGATGAAGTAAACTATCAAATTGTTAAAGAAATTTCAACTGCGGTAAATTTATATGAAACAGATAAAGTTGATAGAGCGGTCATTTCAACAGAATTCGTAGATAAATATAAAAATAATAAAGAGTTAAAACAATATACAGATCCGGTTATGTACTTCTTCCGATTCAATGAAAATGTACCAATTCTTAAAAATAAAAACGCAAGGCTTGCGCTAAGTACAGTGTTTGATAAGAAAGGTCTTGCGACTTCATTTTTAAATGATGGTTCGGTTGCTGCAAACTATTACGTACCAAAAGGATTTTTAAAGGGGCCAGATAAAAAAGATTTTAGAAGTACGACAGGTGAGTTTAATAAGACTGATGTAAAACAGGCGAAAGAATATTGGGAGAAGGCTAAGCAAGAGACAGGTACAAATGAAGTGACGCTTGAGTTATTAAACTATGACTTAGAAAACTTCAAAAAAGTAGGAGAATATATTAAAGAAGAGCTGGAGAAAAACTTACCAGGATTAAAGGTAAATGTGAAATTACAACCACATACGCAAAAACTAGCGCTAGAGAAAAAGAAAGAATATGAAATGTCATTATCACGCTGGTTACCGGATTATCCAGATCCAATGACTTACTTAGAAGTATTCCTTTCTGGAAGCAGTGTGAATAATACAGAATATGCAAATCCAGAATATGATGCGTTAATTAAGAAGATTAAAACAGAATTAGGCAATAATGAAACAGCTCGTTGGAAAGCAATGCAAGATGCTGAAAAAATGTTACTGGATGACGCAGTAATTGCACCGGTATTCCAGCGCGGGTTATCGTACTTACAAAAGCCGTATGTGAAAGATTTATATGTACATCAATTCGGTCCAGCCACAAGTTTAAAATGGGCAGATGTACAAAAATAAAAGTATGGAAAAACAGACTGCACATGTGTGACAGTCTGTTTTTTTATTTAAAGTTAGATGAATAGTCCAAGTTAGAATTTACCAGTCTGTAAACAGCGATTGAAGGGGCATGATGCTTATGTTAGAAGAAAAGAAAGTAATAGGTACAAAAAAGATTGTTCATGAGGATTTATTTCATTGTATTAAAATAACAAAAGTGAACGTAAAAAAATGGGTTGATAACAAAATAGGTATAGTGTAAAATTACACTAAATAATACATAAGTTACTTTTCGGAGGGTGAGAGAATTGAATAAAGAGCTTACAATCGAACTCATATCAACAAAAATAAAGTTAATTCGTACGGAAAAAGGATACACACAGGAAAAAATGGCTGAAGTTCTTGGTATTTCAAAAAAAACGCTTGTTCAAATTGAGAAGGGACGAACAAATGCAGGATGGACCAATACCGTAGCAATTTGTGCATTGTTTAGGGATAGCGAGGTTTTACAGTCTAGTCTAGGAGATGATCCATTAGTAGTCATTGCAACTATAGCGCATAAAAGCATGAACAACGCCAAACAGAAAACACTGGGAGGAAAAGTCTGGTGGAAACAGATTCAAGAAAAAGGGAACTTTCGTTTACAACAAAATCTAATTAGTCAGCATTATCGTATTTTAGATAAACAAGATTATCGTTGGTTTAACTCGTTTGATTTAGAAGAATCACTTGGTCACCTTGAAAAATTAGCAGCAGATTCAGAAAATTAATAGACTACAATGACCCAAAATAAATAGGAGGAATTTACATATGCTCATCTTAAGTCTTCTTTGGATTCTATACTCACCTTATCTCGTATTATGCGGATTTGCGGGTGGGATTTACTTAATAATAACAGGGGCCAAATATCATAAACTACTCGTGAGTATTATGGGATTACTCAGTGTTTCCTTTGTCGTACTGCCTTATATTTTTTGGGGGCTTGGCGTTGAGGGTAGTCAATATCTTGATATCCCAACCGAACTATACTGGATCCTATTTTCTTTAACGGGTCTACTATCAGGGGTTATAGGTTTACAGTCAAAAATTAAAGGCATACGCAATATGGGATTTATTATTTTTACTAGTGGAATAATCGGAGTCTTTTTCTATTATTTAATGTCTGTACCTGGTTCTATGTATATTAGATAGTTTTTTCTAAATTTGACTTATCTACTACTATATGATACTGAATTCAAAAGGATAGTAATAGAAAGGAGATGCTATAGCGTCTCCTTTCTACTGTGGTCAAAATGATTGAGATCTTTGCTAATACACGCTTGTTTAAATTTCTTAGTATTTAGTAGATAACGAATATCAAAGAGATTATCATAAGAAAGCTGAATATGATAATTAATAAGATCAAGTACTGCAAAAACAAACGAAGAAGAGTAGGGAAAAGACTATCCTTCTTTTCTGCTAGCGCCATATATATAAGTATTATAAAATGGTACGAGAAATGAGGGAAATATACTTTACATAATGTAAAATATATCACCTGATGGATTATAGACATTTTATATATTTTTTCATGTCTTAAAAATAAAATTATTAGTAAAATTCCAGTGTGAAATGTATGTAGAATCTTGTATAATTAACGTGTTTCTATGGAAACATTTCCTTGAACTATTTATATAGTACTTAATAGAACAAGGAAAGAAATACATACATGTATATAATAGATAAATAGAATGGAACATGTATAGAGAAAAAGGAGAAAAAGATGACGTGTCAAAAACAAGGGTTACAATTTAATAGCGATAGAAAGAGGAAGAGACGATGAAAATGAAGCATGCTTTTGGACCTATAATTTTAGCGTGTGTGCTTTTTTTCATTATCATACTTATCCCATCGAAAAGTTTAGTATCACTTATTAGTGATAAGAAGGTAGAAGATGCGGCAACTTCCTTACAAAAAGAAAAATTACAAAGTGTTTTCTTACAGCAAAAAATGTTAGAGAATTCGCAGTATTTACCGATGTATGGTTCATCTGAATTTTTACGAATGGATGCATATCATCCGTCTAATTATTTCAAAGTAAATCCGGCAGGTTTTACACCATTTTTAATTGGAACTGGTGGTACACAAAGTTTGGCTCATATTTTAAATATGACGTCAACATTGGATGAGTTGGAAGGGAAAAAAGTCGTCTTTGTTCTTTCGCCACAATGGTTTACAAAGACTGGGGTATCACAGGGGGATTTTACAAACAATTTCTCCAAACAACAAGCATATCATTTTATTTTTAATGATGAAATAAAATTTGAAATGAAGAAACAAATCGCGAAACGACTATTAGATTATAAAGTTGTTCAAGAAGATGATATATTAAAAAATTCTTTGGAAGGAATTGTATATAACGATACGAAACATAACATAAAAGCAGGTTTAGTCAAACCAATCGCTTATATGCATCGAAATATTTTAGATCATAGAGATTTATTTAACTCCTTATTTAAGATTGAGCCGATGAAAGAAAAAACAAATATGGGACTACGTTCAATTTCTTGGGTAGATGCACGTAAACATGCGGAGGAAGAAGGGAAAGCGGAATCTACTACAAACACATTCGGAATTGAAAATCCGTATTATCATAAGAATAATTTTAAGAAAAAACTAAAAGGTTTAAAAAACTTTAGAGCAAATGAATCGTATGAAGAATCACCAGAATATGATGACTTACAAATTGTTTTAAATATTTTTAAAGAGAAAAATGTTAAGCCGCTCTTTATTTCTGTACCTGTAAATGGACCATGGTATGATTACGCTGGTTTCCCTAAAGAACGCCGAGAAGTGTATTATAAAAAAGTTCGGGAACAAGTTGAGAAAGCAGGATATCCAGTAGTCGATTTCTCTGGCCATGAATATGATAAGTATTTCTTAAAGGATACAATTCATTTAGGTTGGAAAGGCTGGATTTACTTTGATGAAGCAGTGCAAAACTTTTATGCTGAGAAATAAAAACGAATAAAAAGGAACGGCTATAAGCTGTTCCTTTTTTTAGTATAGAGGATTTTGATGTGGACAATTCGGAAAGGCATGTATATCTTGAATTTGTCTAAAATCATAATGTTTCATTGCGAACTGAGCTTGGTAAAGGTATTCATACACATATAATTGACTATCATGTACTGAACATAATACACCAGAAATACCTTGCCCATTGATAAAGGAAATGCCTATAGGGCGTCCAATTAAGTACGGTAGCTTTTGCTGCCAATGCATAGTAAAATCACTCCTTTTTGAGATAACATACGAAATGAGTGAGTGAATTGTTGCTTATCCACGTAAATATTAGATGAAAGGATTTGAATGTAATTTCTAAAGGATATTCAGTAGTAAAATAAAAACCGCTATAATTCTGAATGAATGTATAGCGGTTTTTATTTATATTTTTACGCAAGATTTTTACGCTTTTTTGTCCATTTTTTTATAACGAAGTATAAAAGAATAAGTACGACGCCACCAATTGCAAAAGATTTCACATACGGTCCCGCAACATCGTTAATATTCTCCCAATTTTCACCTAATTTTTCACCTAAGTAAATGAAAATGATAGACCAAGGGATGATTGCGAGTGCTGTTAATGTAGTGAAACGCAGGAATGACATTTTTGTAATACCAGCAGGAATTGAAATTGCATGGCGTACTACTGGAATAAAGCGTGCTGTAAAAATTACGCCAGTTCCGTAACGATTAAACCAATTTTCAGCTGCATCTATTTGTTTTTTATGAATGAAAATATATTTTCCGTAACGTTCTAGTATAGGTCGCCCACCGTATCGTCCAATCCAATAAATAAAGATTTGGGCAATAACACCGCCAATTGTACCAAATACAACTGCGCCTATAAATGAGATACTACCGTTGAATACTAAGTAACCTGCATAAGCAAGGACAATTTCACTTGGAATAATTTCAATCATAAGTCCAAGCATAATGCCCCAATAACCTAATCCTTCAAAAAACGTTAAAACTGAGTGAATAAAACTACTTACCATTGTTGCACCTTCTAATTTATGAATTTTTGAATATATGCCCCTTTATTTAACTATATAAAAGGTTCACCATATGTAGATTATACCTTATTTATATAGGTGATTGCTATTTCAATTCTTTTGTGTCTCTCATACGTATTATAGTAAAGCATATAAGCCCGGTTTTCATGAAGAGATAATGAAAAGATTATTAAAAATTTCTCATTTGTAAATGAGAATAAAGATGATAATAGATTGAACCCCCCCTTAAATGATAGGGGCTTTTAATTTATAAAATGAGAAGGGGAATGTATGCATAAAACGAATCAAATTTATGGACCATTTTTTATTTGGGATAGAGATATGCTTCGGTGGATAGAAACAAAAGTATTTCAAAGGCTGGCTTATAGATTCAAAAATTTAAAAATAATTCAAGGAGAATAAAAACATAAATATTCTCTTATCACTTAGACAGGTACTTCACTTTCAAATAACGAATTATAATGGTAATAAAATTTTATAGAAAATTAACATGATGAAGGTGAAAATATGAAAAAGGAATTATTAGAAAAGGCCTCATATCTACATAAAGCAGAATTAGAAGAATTATTTAAAGCTATATTAGTTTCCGAGAAAGCTCATGAAGGACAATTTCGCGTTTCGGGTGAGCCGTATATTACTCATCCATTTGCAGTTACAGAAATTTTGTTAGAGTGTAAGGCAGATATTATAACTTTAGTTGCAGCATTACTACATGATGTGGTGGAAGATACAGATTATACAATTGAGTATATACATGATATATTCGGTGGAAAAGTGGCTGATATTGTAGAAGGGTTAACTAAAATTGATAAAAAGCAAATCCCTAATAAAGAAGAGTATGAAGCAATAAATTTAAAGAAGTTATTGTTAGCTACACAAGAAGATATACGAGTAGCTATTATAAAAGTGATAGATCGTCTCCATAACATGAGAACTTTACAGGTGAAAGCTGTAAAGAAACAAGTTCCTTATGCAAATGAAACACTCAAAATTTTCGCTCCGATTTGTAAAAGGCTAGGGCTACTACATATTCAGCACGAATTAGAAGAGTTAGGTTTTTTGTATCTTAATCATTCTAAATATAAAGGAATGAAAATACTTTTACAAAATTATGTTAAGTTATTAGAGAGTTTGTCTCAAAATATAATGCAAGATATAAATAATTTTCTAAATCCATCTTTAATGTTTGAAGTGGAATATGAAGTAAGCCCTATTTATACAGCTTATTCCCGTCTCCAAGATAGTCAAGAGATTACAGCAGTTTCAAAAATAATTATCACGACCTCAAATAATTTAGACTGTTATAAAATATTAGGGGTTATACATCAACTATACAAACCAATTCCTTATCAATTTGAAGATAATATAGCAATTGAAAGTGATGGATTAAACCAATACTTAAAGACCAAAGTGATGATCAATAACCATGAAATAGTGATATGTATTGAAACAAAAATAAATCAGGAGATACGACATAAAGGGGTATTTCATATTCTTACAAAAAGTATAACTGATAAAGATATGCAAAATATAATTCATAAATTGATGGATCATTTTATTAAGACAAATGATTTAGTAACCCAAGATGCAATTGAATTTTATGATTTAATATCATTTGAACTATTCCAAGATAACATTGTTGTATTTACTCCTAAGTTAGATTCCATGAACTTACCGCAAGGTGCTACTGTAATTGATTTTGCTTTTGCATTAAATCCTGAGATTGCTAAGTATATATCAGGTGCTAAAGTTAATGGTATAAATAAACCGATAACAACTAATGTTTCACATTTAGATATTGTTGAACTTTTGGTAAATGATAATAAAAGCAATGTGAAGCAGTGCTGGTTAAATTTTGCTAATAGTTCAAAAGCTCAAATTGAAATTTATAAAGAATTACAAAGATGAAGGAATTAAATTTATCGAGAAAATCTGTTCGAAACTTAATAGAATGAAATGGCCATTTAAGTATTTATAATAGGTGATTATATTTTTTCGTAATTAATACCTAAAAAAACAAGCATACCCCTGACGTGTATTGAGTACAGGGGTATGCTTGTTTTGATTTTTAAAAATAACAACCTTTTTTACGGTTTCACATCTAAATTTTGTAAAAATAACGTTGCTGTTACGTATCGTTTCGCTAACATTTGTACATAAGCGGTATGCACAGATAATGTTGCAATAATAATGGCGTTACGAATTGCTTCGCGTTGTTCATTATTAATTTGATCGAATTGACTTGCGATTTTATCAGCTTTTTCTTTTACGATATTTTCAATTGTATGAACTGTATCTGTTGCATTTAGTTGTAGGCAGTTCCCTTGGTTAAGCTCTTCAAATAGAGAAGAATATGCTACATATAAATGAACAGGATTGATTAAATCATCACTTCGATCGGCTGGGTCATTAACGATTAGGCGTAATAACTTACGAATGGATTCAAAATCAAGTGCTGTTTTTAAATCTTCGACAATGAATAGTAAGGCTGCTTGTTCAATTGAATATTTTTTCCCTTTTTGAGGAGAGCCAATCATTTCTTTTATATCTCGTTTCACCCAGTTTTGCATAGCAGTTACAGAGAAACTCGTGTTTTCGATCTGATTGCCGAGCGCGACAATTTCATTTAAAGAAAAACCGACGTCAGTATCGTCAATTTTAATCAGTTTTTCGAAAATAGGTGAAAGTGCGGTAGTAATAAAAGCAGTTACGCTTTGTCCGCTTTCAATATCTTTTTTATGTGACTTTGCCCAAGCTTCTTGTAAAATACCGAGAGGCTTTTTCGTATTCCATCCTCTTAATGATAGAAGGAGGGTTGCCATTTCGTTTCGTGTGAGATGAAATGTTTCCATCTTTTCACCTCCAAAATAATAAAAAGTTCTTATGAACTTATAATATGTTTTGTTTCATTTAAAGTCAATTCAGTTTTGCTTAATTTTTCCTTTGTCACTAAACTGTTGGAAGTAAATAATACTTGCATATTTCGACAAAAGTTCATATAATGAGTTCATAAGAACCTTTAAATGTTCTTAAAAACAAATCTATCATTCTGAATTTACTAGAAAGGTAGATTTCACATATATCTATATAAAAGGAGAATGGATATAATATGTTGAAAAAACTTGTAGCAGTAATGACAGCATTCATGGTGATTTTTGGGGCTAGTAGCTTTATGTTCGTAGATCATGCGGCAGCGAAAAGTTACAAATCTGGTAAAAAATCATTTACACCAAGTTCAGGTCAAAAATCAAAAGTTGATTTAAACAAAAAAGATTCAAATGTAAATTCTCAAAAAACGACTCCAGATTCAAAAACAAAAGCAACAAACACAGCACCAAAAAGTAATAAAGGAAGCTTTATGAAAGGTTTATTACTAGGTGGTCTTGGTGGTTTACTAATGGGTAGCTTATTTGCAAATATGGGAGCTCTTGGTTCTGTATTAGCGTTTATGGTAAATATGTTAGTAATGGCTGGTATCGTAATGTTAGCAGTTCGTGCATTTAAATACTTCAAAGATCAACGTAAGAAAAAGGCAGATGAAGTAGCATGGAAACAATAAAAATTTCTGAACAAGAACTTATCAATGCGCTTTGCGTATATATCGCTGAAAAAAGACAAGTTGGTCCAGAAGAAGTTTTAGTTGAACTAATGTACGACGATGACTATGGTTTCTCTGCTGAAGTAGAGGTAAATGGCCGCCAGCAAATTTTGATTCAAGCGAACTTAATCGAAGCACTACGCTTATTGCTTGACAGAGAATATAATGTCAATTCATTTGCAGCAAGATTGCAGCTTGAATTAGATGATGAAGAAGGCATTTACGCATTAGCAAAATTTAATAACTCAAATGAGTAGGAAAAAGAGCTGTTGAGAGTAATCTCAGCAGCTCTTTTTAGTATGTGCATATGCAAGGGAATAATCACGCCAAATTTCATTCATTTTGTGTCTACCGCCATCAACCATCGGGTTAAATTGAATGGTAGCTTGTTGACGTACGGCATGTACATGTTGGATTGCTTGCTGCAACAGTTGTTCAACCGAATAGGATCTTTTATTTGCTTGTTTTACAATTGAATATCCAGCAACAGTTCCTTGTGCCATTGCAATTTTCCCGCTTTCAATGCCAGTTATATTACCGGCTACAAATAAACCAGGCAGAGGGGTTTCCATTGTTTCAGAATGGAGAGGAACGTGCCCGCCTAATTCCGGGATGTAACGGAAAGGACAGCCAGCTATAGCGGCTAGCTCAGCAAGAGGGTATAAGCCGCCTGCAATACAAACGAAGTCTGCCTCATATATTTGTTCCGATTCAGTAATGATGTTTCCTTTCGTATCAAGATTAGCAACCCGTACACCTTCAACTTGATCTGTTCCGATAATTTCAAGAGCTGCTTTTCGAAGGTGAAGAGGTGTACCGTTTATTTTCATTCCGCTGTTTGGATAGAAGCTTAATCCAGCTTGTTTAGCCCAATTATATTTCATCAATTTACTACCTATACGTAATAAAGGCGATGGGGCAAGGTGTGCAGCATGTAATAGAGAATTTAAAACTTCTTCTGGTTCACCAGCCTTTTGACTTAATTCACTTTTTTCAGGAAGTACGATATGTTCAACTTTAATGCCGGCTAATTGTAATTCATTTAAGATAGCGAATGACAAAATGTTAGCGCCAATAATGATTCCTTTTTTTCCTACTTGAACGCGATGTACATTCGTCATGACTTGTGCTGCCCCAATCGACATGACTCCAGGAAGTGTCCAACCAGGGAGGGGGATAGAGTACTCAGCAGCGCCAGTAGCGAGTAATACGAACGGTGCGTCTAACGTACCGATATTCGTATGTACGTACCAAGAACTTTCATCTTTATCTAAATTATAGACGGAAATACCGCATCGAATATTAACTGAAAGTGACTCTGCTTCTTCACGAAGTCGCTTCGATTCTTCTATTCCGTTCCACCATTCTCCAGTAGGCTCTTGGTGTAATTGTCCTAATAATCTTCCGCCAGGCTTCATAAATTCATCGATAACAAGTACATTTAGTCCAAAACGAGCACAAGAGATAGAGGCTGATAATCCCGCTGGTCCAGCTCCGATAATAATGACATCGTTCATCGCTTTTTCACCATCTCTCTCACGATATTGGGGTGCTGTTTTCCACTTTCCACAACCATATTATCTTCTACAACAGTTAAGCATGCTCGTACGTTCATTTGACTATTTACATTGACGCGGCATTCAGAACAATGTCCAATATTGCAGTAAATACCTCGTGGTGTCCCGCTATCTTCATGCACTCTTAATGTTCTTATTCCATTTGCAAGTAAAGCGGCTGCAATCGTTTCATGTTCATAGGCTTCATATTGTTGACCGTTAAATTGGAAAGTGATGCGCTTACTACTATTTAAACTCCCTAAAATAGGGTGATGTGTAATTCTACTCATTTACTTTCACCTACCGATCCAAAAGTAACTGCACGCACTGGTGGTTGATATTTTAATGGGATTTCATTAGTAGTTACGCCGGGATTTGCACTTTCAATCATTCGATCTATCATCATTCTACATGTGCGGCCACCGCAAAATCCCATGCCAGCACGTGTTCTTAGTTTTAATTCTCTTGCCGAGCATTTATATTCAGCAATTGTCGATTGAAGTTGACCGTATGTAACTTCTTCACATCGACAAACAATTAATTGATCTTTATTCGTCATATGTATTCCTCCTCTAGTTCGATTTGCATAAATTATATAATGCAAAAACTATGCCAATATAGAGGAGGGGAGGTTTATTGTAACCCAAGTTTTTTTAAACGGTTATATAAGGTGGCCCTCGTAACACCGAGCTGTTTCGCACATTCTAATTTATTCCCATTTAAAATGTGTAAAGCCCTCTCGATGACTTTTTTCTCATGCTCTTCCATCTCTTCTTGCAAAGAGAGGATTGTATGATTGTTGCTGAGTAATAGGGAATGAGTTGTATGATTGTTTACCGTTTCAGTTGTATGAAATGGTAAATATTCTTGTTTTATAATACCGTCAGTCGCAAATACGACGAGTCTTTCAACAACGTTACGAAGCTCGCGAATATTACCTGGCCAATTGTAATGAAGTAGTTCATGCATAATACTTGAAGGTAAGTCACGAATTGGTCTGTTATAGTTGATTGAAAAATCGTTTAAAAAAGAATAGGTTAATTCAATAATATCTTCGCGTCTTTCGCGCAGCGGTGGAATATGTAAGCTAACTACATTGAGGCGATAGTATAAATCTTCTCGGAACGTGCCTTTTCTCATTTCTTCTTGTAAATCACGATTTGTAGCAGCGATAATGCGGAAATCGATATTAATCTCTTTTTCTCCACCAACTCGGTAATATTTTCGTTCTTGTAGTACACGTAAAAGCTTTACTTGCATATCGAGCGGCATTTCTCCTATTTCATCAAGGAATAATGTACCGCCTTGCGCGAGCTCTATTTTACCCTTCTTTCCTTTACTACTTGCACCAGAAAACGCCCCGCGTTCATACCCGAATAATTCACTTTCGAATAATGCTTCTGGAATGGCGCCGCAGTTAATTGAAATGAAAGGTGCCTTAGCGGCCTCGCTTGCTTCATGTATCGCTTTCGCAAATACTTCTTTTCCAACACCACTTTCGCCGAGTATTAAAACAGTTGATTTCACTGAACAAACCTTTCGAGCTAATTGTATTGTTCTTTGTATAACAGGACTTTTTCCATTCATTGCAAGGAAAGGATCTGATTCATCTTTATATTTTGCTACCTCTAGTTCTAATCGGTGCATTTCATGTGACATATTAAATAGTTTTTCATTTAAAGCAACTTGATTTGTAACATCAGTTTCTGAAACGACTGCTCCAATAATTTCATCGTTACAATACACTGGATTTGAGTTAATTAATACGAACAAATCTGGACGAGGCTGATGGAACTGAGCGATTATGCTTTTTCCGTCATGTAATGATTGCAAAATTTCCAAGTCTTTATAGTCAAAAAAACGAGTAATAGGTTGCCCAATAATTTCATTATGTTTGACTGAAAAAATCTTTTCGGCGCCATCTGTCCAAGTACGAACACGTTCTTTATCATCGATGACTGTAACGGAAGAATCAGTTGTTTGTATTACGGCGTTATAAAAAGATTGTAGTTCATAGTAAGACTTAACAAGAAACGGAATGATTTGCTGAGCCGTTATACAGCATATAGGCTCTTTATTTTTGTTCATTACGATAACGGCCATTTCATTAGAAAATGCGTCAATTAAAGCAGTGAATGAGTCATTTTCATATATTGCTGCGCAGTTATATTCTTCTTTAGTAGAAGAGCGGTAATAATACTTTTCGTTAACTTGCTCAATATGTTGCAAGCTGTATGTATGATCAATTGATAAAGTCTTTAGAAATTCTTTTATTGTAGGAAATGAGAATGCCATATTGTCCTCCTGTTATGTATAAAAATTTTGACAGTGATAAAAAAATAATACACCTATTTACGATAAATTTAAAATATTTTTACAAATAAAAATATTATTTATAAAAAGTGTATATATGTACAGTTGGCACGTCAATTGCATAAAAGAAAGTGAGAGATGAAAAAGAAGGGAGGGGTGCTACGTGAGGCACTGTGACGTTTTAATAATAGGCGGTGGTATTATAGGCTGTTCTATCGCTTATTACACTTCAAAATACGGAAGAGACGTAACAATCATTGAAAAAGGGGAATTTGTCAGTGGGACGTCTTCACGGTGTGACGGGAATATTTTGGCTATTGATAAAGACCCAGGTTTTGATAGTCAAATGTCGTTAGTAAGTCAAAAATTAGTAACTGATTTAAGTGAAGAGTTAGAGCACTCGTTTGAATATAGGGCGCCAGGAAGTATTCTCGTATGTGAGTCAGACGAAGAAATGGAAGCAGCGCAGCAATGGGTGAATCGTCAAAAGAAAGCTGGATTACCGTTTCGAATGCTTGATAGGCAAGATATAAGAGAAGAATCACCATTTTTCGCAGATGATTTATTAGGCGGGTTAGAATGCGCAACAGATTCGACTGTAAATCCATATCTTCTTGCTTTTTCACTTCTTGCAGAATCGAAGAAATTTGGTACGAAAGCTTTTAATCATACGGAAGTAAAAGAAATGAAAAGAGATGTAGGCGGTTCTTTTATTGTTGAAACAACAAGTGGGACGTTTACTGCGAAGCAAGTGGTGAACGCAACTGGTGTGTGGGCTCCGAAAATCGGACAAATGTTGGATGTAAATATACCAATTGAGCCGAGAAAAGGGCATATTATTGTAGCTTCAAGGCAACAACACGTTGGCTGTCGTAAAGTAATGGAATTTGGTTATTTAATTTCTAAATTTGGTGGAAAACGAAAAGTGGATGCTTTAACTGAAAAATATGGGGTAGCTCTTGTATTTGAGCCGACAGAAAGCCAAAATTTTTTAATTGGTAGTAGTAGAGAGTTTGTAGGTTTTCATACGAGGATAAATAACGAGGTTATTAAATGTATTGCGAACAGAGCAATTCGTTTTTATCCGAAAATGGCGGATATGATGGTGATTCGTTCATATGCTGGATTACGTCCGTGGACAGAAGATCATTTGCCGATCATTTCACGTGTGGAACATATCCCGAACTACTTTATAGCAGCAGGGCATGAAGGGGATGGCATTAGTCTTGCCGCAGTTACTGGGAAAGTGATTGAAGAGTTATTAAACGAAAAGGAAACAATCATTCCTATTGAACCACTTCGTTTGAGTCGTTTTACAGAAAGGGTGTTAAACGGATGAGGTCACAAAGAGTCTTTACGACGATTGATACACATACGGGTGGAAATCCAACGAGAACATTGATTAGCGGACTGCCTCAGTTAATTGGAGAGACGATGGCAGAGAAGATGTTACATATGAAAAAGGAGTATGACTGGATTCGCAAATTGTTAATGAATGAACCGCGTGGTCATGATGTAATGTCAGGAGCACTATTAACAGATCCATGTCATCCTGAAGCAGATATTGGTGTTATTTACATAGAGACAGGTGGATATTTACCGATGTGTGGTCACGATACAATTGGTGTATGTACAGCTTTAATTGAATCAGGTTTAATTCCGGTAGTTGAACCGATTACCTCATTAAAGTTAGACACGCCAGCTGGCTTAGTTGAAGTTGATATCTTTGTTCAAGATGGAAAAGCGAAAGAAGTCTCTTTCTGTAACATACCAGCTTTTTTACTGAAACATATTACTGTACAAGTCGAAGGAATTGGAACTGTAGAGGCCGATATTGCGTACGGAGGGAATTTTTATGCCATTATTGATGCGAAGTCAGTAGGTTTAGAGTTAGTACCGGAAAATGCATCTACAATCATCGATAAGGCAATTCATATTAGAAATATCATTAATGAGAAATTTGAAATCATTCATCCGCAGCATTCGTTTATTAGAGGATTAACCCATGTTGAATTTTATACAAGTCCTACTCATGAAAGTGCGCATGTGAAAAATACAGTTGTCGTTCCGCCAGGAGGAATTGATCGCTCTCCATGTGGTACAGGAACATCAGCGAAGTTAGCGGTATTATACGCTAATCAAAAAATTGAGATTAATGAAGAATTTGTTCACGAGAGTATCGTTGGCTCTCTATTTAAAGGATGCGTCATAAATACGACAAATGTTGAAAATATTGAAGCTGTCGTAACGAAAATTACAGGTTCAGCTTGGCTTATGGGGATGCATAGATTTTTTTACAATGAAAAGGATCCACTTAGAGAAGGCTTTTTGCTAATTCCGCCGATGGAACATGAAACGGAGGATGTAAAATGAACATTCAAAAAATGTATACAGCAGTAGACGTACATGTAAATGGTGAAGCATTTCGTGTAATGAAAGATGTACCATGCAAATACTACTACAGTTTAGAACATTTAAATGAACAATTTTCAGGTGAATTAGCAGAAGAAATGAAGCTTTTATTAAATGAACCACGCGGTTTTATCGGTTTAAATGGATGTATTGTCGTTCCTTCTATTCATACGGAAGTCGATGCAGCTGTATTGTTTTTTAATCATAAAGGATCCATTCCGCTTCATTATGGAGGCATTGTCGCAGTCATAACGATGTTATTAGAAAGCGGGTATTTAAAAAAGAGAGAGACGAATCAATACAAAATCGAAACGTTATCTGGCATATTTTCAGTCCATGCGTATGTAGAGAATGATGAGGTTGTATCTGTTTCATTTGAAAGTAAATTATGTTATATGATTGAGCAAAATTTACAAGTTGGTAATATAAGTTACTCTCTCATTCAGGCAGATAAAGTATATGCAGTTGTAGAAAAGGATTTGTATTCGCCAGAAATTAGTATTGAAAACATCTCTAAATTAAAAAAATGGGGAGGGGCTACACTACAAGCTATACAAAAACAGTCATTTATAAAAAGACTTATTTTAGTAGATTCCGGGGAAAAAGAAAAGAACCATATAAAGTCGATTACATTTCATGAAGATAACTTTATCGTTCGTTCGCCAGGTTTTGTTTCTACTATTGTGTCTTATGTTCATGCGTTATTTAAAAATAATTATATGGCGGATAAACCTTTTATAAATGAAAGTATATTTAATAGTTTTATAACAGTTGAAAAAGTGAAGAAGGAAGAAACAGGTTACATTTTCCGTTTTGAGAGTAGAGGATTTATTACAGGCATGCAGACGTTTCTATTAGACTCTACAGATCCGTTTCCGACAGGATTTTTATTAAAATAAAATAGAAAAGGGAGAGATAAATATGAAAAATATTAAAGGAGCATTTCCAGTATTAATCACACCAATGGATGAGTTTCAAGAAATTAATTGGAACGGTGTAAAACAAAACGTAAACTACTTTATTGAGCAAAAAGTAGCTGGGATTATTATTAATGGAAGTACAGGAGAGTTTGTTAGTTTATCAAAAGAAGAACGATTTAAAATGGTAGAAACAGTATTAAAAGAAGTTAATGGCCGTATTCCGGTTATTGTTGGGACTGCAGCAGAAACGACGAAAGAAACGATTGAATATACGAAACATGCAGAAGCGCACGGAGCGGACTGCGCATTAATTATTAACTCATACTATTGTAAACCGAAAGAAGAAGAAATTTATTTTCATTTTAAAGAAATCTCAAACGCTGTAAATATACCAATTATGTTATACAATAATCCGTTTACATCTGGTGTTGATATGAGTACAGACCTCATGTTACGTATTGGAAAAGAATGTGAAAATGTTACACATATTAAAGAATCTAGCGGAGATATTCGAAAAGCAAGAGATTTAGTAAGACAAGGCGAAGGTGCTTTTCAAGTTTTCTGTGGATCTGAAGATTTAGTTATGGAATCTTATTTAGTTGGTGCGACGGGATGGGTTTCAGTAGCAGGAAATATCGTACCGGGACTTGTTACGAAAATGTATGAGCATTTCCAAAATGGCGAATTAGAAAAAGCTTGGGAAATAAACGATGCGATTTTACCTCTTTGTGAGTTTCTTGAAGGATCAGGAAAATATGTACAAATCGTTAAACGTTCAATGGAATTACACGGGCAAGCTGGAGGACCTTCTCGCTATCCAAGATTAGGATTAACAGAAGAAGAAGATCAAAAACTTCAAACGATTATTTCAAAAATCGCAGCTCATGCAGCTGTTTAAATAAGGAGGAGAGCATATATGTTAACGGCAAAAATTGAACTGAAACCAAAAGTGAAAGCGTTTTTAAATGAAGAAATTAAAATGTTTATTAATGGTGAATTTGTTCCTTCCATTAGCGGGAAGACATTTGAGACATACAATCCAGCAACAGAAGATGTTCTGGCTGTCGTATGTGAAGCGCAAGAAGAAGATATTGATGTTGCGGTAAAAGCGGCAAGACTTGCTTTTGAAACCGGCCCTTGGGCGGAAATGACTACTGCTGAAAGAGCGCATCTTATTTATAAATTAGCAGATTTAATTGAAGAGCATAGAGAAGAATTAGCACAGCTAGAAGCTTTAGATAATGGAAAACCGTATCAAGTAGCACTTGATGATGATATTGCAGCGACTGTAGAAAATTATCGCTATTACGCGGGATGGGCTACAAAAATTATCGGACAAACAATTCCGATTTCAAAAGATTACTTAAATTACACACGCCATGAACCGGTTGGCGTTGTAGGTCAAATTATTCCGTGGAATTTTCCACTTGTAATGTCTTCTTGGAAAATGGGAGCGGCACTTGCAACAGGTTGTACGATTGTATTAAAACCAGCAGAGCAAACACCTTTATCTTTACTGTATACAGCGAAGCTTTTTAAAGAGGCTGGTTTTCCAAATGGTGTTGTAAACTTTGTGCCAGGTTTCGGCCAAGAAGCAGGAGCGGCAATTGTAAACCATCATGATATTGATAAAGTAGCTTTCACAGGTTCAACAGTTACAGGGAAATATATTATGCGACAATCTGCAGAAACAATTAAACATGTAACGTTAGAACTTGGTGGTAAGTCACCAAATATCATTTTAGAAGATGCTGATTTGGAAGAAGCGATTAATGGTGCATTCCAAGGTATTATGTATAATCACGGTCAAAATTGTAGTGCAGGATCTCGGGTCTTCGTTCATCGAAAGCATTATGAAACAGTCGTAAATGAACTTGTAAAAATGGCAAATGAAGTGAAGCTTGGAGCGGGTATGGAGAAGGATACTGAAATGGGTCCACTCGTATCTAAAAAGCAACAAGAGCGTGTGTTACATTACATTGAACAAGGAAAAGCAGAAGGCGCTACGGTTGCTGCTGGTGGTGAACGTGCATTTGAAAAAGGTTATTTTGTACAGCCAACGGTATTCACAAATGTTACTGACGATATGACAATTGTGAAAGAAGAAATATTTGGACCGGTTGTCGTTGTACTTCCGTTTGATTCAACAGAAGAGGTCATCGAAAGAGCAAATCGCTCTTCATACGGACTCGCTGCAGGCGTATGGACACAAAATATTAAAACAGGTCATCAAGTTGCCAATAAATTAAAGGCAGGAACAGTATGGATTAATGATTATAACTTAGAAAATGCAGCTGCACCATTTGGTGGTTTTAAACAATCTGGTATCGGTCGTGAGTTAGGTTCATATGCGCTGGATAACTATACAGAAGTGAAAAGCGTATGGGTAAATATAAAGTAATAGAGAATCTAACTGTTAATAAATAGAGGGATGAAATAATGAGATACGCGGACAACTGTAATGTTTAATAATAGTTGTCCGTTTTCTTATATATAAAATAGTTTTAAAAAGAATGTTAAGGGGGATTTGGATGGAGCAATTAGTAGAGTGGTTAGTAGGTCAAGTATGGAGTATTGGGTTAGTTGTTTTTGCATTAGGGGCAGGTGTGTATTTTACAATTGCCACTCGTTTTCTACAAATTCGTTATTTTAAAGAGATGATTAAACTATTATTTGAAGGGAAGAGCTCGGAGACGGGAATTTCATCCTTTCAAGCATTTTGTTTAGCCTTATCAGGTAGGGTTGGAATAGGTAATATTGCAGGGGTCGCGACAGCTATCGCTTTTGGCGGACCTGGAGCTGTATTTTGGATGTGGGTAATGGCACTTTTAGGAGCAGCGAGTGCATTTGTGGAATCAACATTATCTCAAGTGTATAAAAGTAAAGTTGGGAATGAATACCGCGGTGGTACACCATATTTCATTGAAAAAGGCCTGAAAATGAAATGGTTTGCAGTCATTGTAGCGGTTGTTGTAACACTTTCATATGGCGTTTTATTACCAGGTATTCAATCTAGTAGTATCGCAGTTGGATTCGAAAACTCTAATGGTATTAGCAAATCTATTACTGGTATATTGTTAGTCATATTATTAGCATCAATCATTTTTGGTGGCGTAAAGAGAATTGCGGGCGTTTCGCAAATGCTTGTTCCATTTATGGCAATTGGTTATGTAATTGTTACATGTATCGTATTAATTGCGAATGTAACAGAAATTCCAAGTATGTTCGCTTTAATTTTCTCTAGTGCTTTTGGTGTAAATGAAATGTTTGGCGGAATCGTCGGTGCAGCAATCGCATGGGGGGTAAAGCGCGCTGTATTTTCAAATGTTGCTGGTGTTGGAGAAGCGACGTATAGCTCCGCTGCTGCTGAAGTATCCCATCCTGCAAAACAAGGGTTAGTTCAAGCATTTTCTGTATATATTGATACAATTGTCGTATGTACAGCGACAGCTCTTATGATTTTAATAACAGGTATGTATAATGTTATACCTGAAGGGAAAAACGCTATTGTAAAAAACATAGGGAATGTTGATGCAGGTCCGATCTATACACAACAAGCAGTTGAAACTGTTATGACAGGGTTTGGTCCATTATTCATTTCAATTGCAATCTTCTTCTTCGCATTTACAACGTTACTCGCATACTACTATATCGCTGAAACGACACTTACTTATTTAGATCGTGAGCTGAAACATAGCTGGTTAAAACCAGTTTTAAAAATTGGATTTTTAATTATGGTTTACATCGGTAGCGTAGAATCAGCGTCGCTTTTATGGAATCTTGGTGATTTAGGAATTGGTAGTATGGCATGGTTAAATCTAATCGCGATTCTACTATTAAGTAAAATCGCATTAAAAGTGTTAAAAGATTATGAAGCGCAGAAAAAAGAAGGGAAAGATCCAGTGTTTGATCCTAAAAATGTAGGAATTGAAGGATTAACATTTTGGGAAGAAAGAAGTAAAGAGGTTGCAAGAAAAGACTCTACTGAGAAAGTAACAGTGGATGATAGTCTGAAATTGTAAAGTTTAAAAACTGAAAATTCAATCTTTTAAGTGAGGAATTCTATTTAATGGCATTACTGTAAGGCTGTGCAACAAAATTTTAATTTTTAAACATAAAAAGTCTCACCTTAAAATGAAAAGGGGAGACTTTTTATTGTATTCTAATCTTTTCGAAATAGTTTTAACTGTTTCATATAGTCAATGGCCTTTGTTTTGTTCTTTTGATTAGATACATATTCGAATTCGTTCGTATCTCTATAATAACTATTCATTACATCTTCTGTAAGAATTCCGTCAGAAATAGCTTTTTTAATTGCGCATTGTGGTTCATTTGTATGAGAGCAGTTAGAAAATTTACACCTCATAGATATTTCTTCGATATCTCCATAGCCATGATCAAAGTTGTCCTCATGATTTATTAAGTCAAAACCTATTTTACTAATGGTTAATCCCTCCACTTTTCATCGTTTTTAAGTTCAATGTAATTTAATATTCCATATTTTTATAAATCGATTTCTCTACGTCCGGAAGAACTCTGTATATACTTTTACCAATTAAAGATTCTAATTCATTTTTAATTGTGTAGAAACCTTTCCAATGTAAAGAGGAATGAGAGGTTGTTCCATGTCGTAAACCAACTGAAATTAATCTTTTTTCAAGAGTAGTAAAGCCTTCTGCATCAGCAAGTGCGTCACAAAGGGTAATGATCTTATTGTATAAGTCGTAGTCGCTATTTTCATTTAATATTTCAATTAATCGGCTTTCCATATAATCAGGAACAAGGCTCCACTCCGCTGCTATTTCTAAATGCTCATTTTTGCACGGGAATGAATGTGTCACGCAAATAATCGCGTTTCCTGTATACCCTAAATCATTCATATACATATAACCATCATAGGAATGAATAACAGATTTAGTAAAACCTTTATATCTTCCTATATCATGCAGAAGAGCAGCATTATATGCTATGTCAGCATTTAGGTCATCATGTCCATTATTAATAAGTTCCACAACTATTTTTTCAGTTGCAAGGGCAACATTACGTGAATGTTCGAACCACGGACCGGGGTTTTGTTCATTTGCCCACTCGAGTAATTCTCTTGCGTATGTCCTATCTAATATATACTTCATATATGTATCCTTTCTCTAAAAAATTGTATCTTACATAATTTCATCTTAGTAATTCGTTTTTCCTTCCTTAAAACTTGGTACAATGAAACAAAAGGGGGGTTAGTAATGCAAAATGTAGTAATGGAAGAGATTAAGCGAATAAAAGATGATGTGGAGGAGCTTTCTACACTTTTGAAAACGGTTGTAGATGATGGGGCGTCAATTGGTTTTTTACCTCCACTGGAACAAAAAGAATCAGCGAAGTATTGGGAAACCGTCTTAGCACCAGAAGTGATCTTGTATGTTGCTAAAATAAATAATGAAGTGGCAGGGAGTATTCAATTACATTTAGTTACAAAACCTAATGGGGTTCATAGAGCTGAAATTTGCAAGTTAATGACTCATCCGAACTTTAGACGTAATGGCATTGGACGTTTACTTATGCAAAAAGCAGAGGAGCGAGCAAAACAAGAAAATAGGTCTCTTTTAGTACTAGATACGAGAGAAGGAGACCCTTCCAATAGATTGTATAAATCTTTAGACTATAAAGAAGCTGGAAAAATACCAGAATACGCAATTTCTCCGAGTGGTGATTTAGATGCCACAGTTATTTATTATAAAGTTTTATAAGTTATGATAAAAAGCTATTATGCTAAAAATAATAAACTCCGATTTTTAACACCGCCTATATTTTTATAGCGGTGTTATTTGAATGTATCAATAATATTTATTTAATGTACTCAATGAATTTGAGAAAGTTTTTAAAGGGTTTTTTTAGTTACGTACCTCGACTTATAATGAATGTAGAGAAGATGACTAGGCAACTATAGTTATTTTCGTTTTATTATGGGAAAGGGGATGACGGGATGAAAACGAAAGGTTTACAGAAGGTGAAGAAAGTTATATTAAGTGGTGGTATATTACTTACGGGATTGTTAACTTTCGGTTTTTCAGAAAAAGCTTCCGCTCATGGATATGTTGAATCACCAGCGAGCCGCTCTTATTTATGTAAGCAAGGGGTAAATGTAAATTGCGGTCCGATTCAATACGAGCCGCAAAGTGTAGAAGGAATAGGTGGATTCCCACAATTAGGACCTTCTGATGGACAAATTGCAGGAGCTGGCCATTTTCCTGCTTTAGACGTTCAAACAGTTGATAGGTGGAAGAAAGTTACGTTAAACGGCGGGACGAATACATTTAAGTGGAAACTAACCGCACCTCATAGTACGAAAGAATGGAAATACTATATTACGAAAAAAGATTGGAATCCAAATAAGCCTTTAACAAGGTCTGATTTAGATTTAGTACCGTTTTATGTGAAAAATGATGGGGGAACAAGACCAGGAACTTCCGTAACACATGAAGCAAATGTGCCTACTGATAGAAATGGCTATCACCTTATTTTAGCTGTATGGGAAATTGCAGATACGGGGAATGCGTTTTATCAAGTTATAGATGTTAACCTTGTAAATAACGGTTTCGCATCGAATTTTGCGCTAAATCATGTAGTGCAAGTTCCTACACTATTTTAAATAAAAAATACATTTTGATCATCTAATTCATTTTAGATGATCTTTTTTACGAAAAACGATGAAAAATATAGTAGAAAGTGCAATTATTTATAAAAAAATGGGCTTTAAATATTGTCATATTTGCTTCTTTAAGATATCCTTTTCATGAAGAGGTGGAAAACATGGAAAAAGTACTAGTTTTCGGGCATAAAAACCCAGATACAGATGCAATTTGTTCTGCAATTGCATATGCAGAATTGAAAAAAGAATTAGGAATGAATGCTGAGCCTGTACGTTTAGGCGAAATCAGCGGTGAAACTCAATTTGCGTTAGACTATTTTAAAGTAGAAGGACCGCGTTTTGTTGAGACAGTTGCAAGCGAAGTGGACAACGTTATTTTAGTTGATCATAACGAGCGTCAACAAAGTGCTAACGATATCGAATCTGTTCGTGTGTTAGAAGTTATTGACCATCACCGTATTGCTAACTTTGAAACAAGCGATCCTATTTACTACCGTTGTGAGCCAGTTGGTTGTACAGCTACAATCTTAAACAAAATGTACAAAGAAAACGGCGTAACAATTCGTAAAGAAGTTGCAGGTTTAATGTTATCTGCAATCATTTCAGATTCTTTACTATTCAAATCTCCAACTTGCACAGAGCAAGACGTAGCAGCAGCTCGTGAATTAGCAGAAATCGCTGGTGTAGATGCTGATAGCTACGGCTTAGAAATGTTAAAAGCTGGTGCTGACTTAAGCGGAAAAACAATGGAGCAATTAATCTCTCTTGACGCTAAAGAATTCCAAATGGGTAATGCGAAAGTTGAAATCGCACAAGTAAACGCTGTTGATACAAACGACGTTCTTGTACACCAAGGGGAACTTGAAAAAGTTATTTCTGCAGTAGTAGAAGAAAAAGGTTTAGACCTATTCTTATTCGTTGTAACTGATATCTTAACTAACGATTCTGTCGGTCTTGCAATCGGTAAAGCATCAAACATTGTTGAGAAAGCATACAACGTATCTCTACAAAACAACACTGCTACTTTAAAAGGTGTTGTATCTCGTAAAAAACAAATCGTACCAGTATTAACAGAAACATTTCAAGCTTAATTGTATTGAGTACAGATAAACAAAAAGGACAAGTAGTCAGATTGGCTACTTGTCCTTTTTTATCTCTAAAAAACAGAAAATTGAAATTTAAAAACGGGAGGATTGTGTATGTTTAATGATTTGGAAAGTAAATTACAGTCACTTTTAGAGCGAAATATTACTTCTGTTTCAGAGTTAGAGCGTTGGCTTTTGGAGGAATTGCGTGTAAACGCTGAAGTAGAAGAGGAGATAACCAGTAGTTTAATCGCCATGTATAGAGATACAAATGACAGAAATATACGTGATTTACATATGTATAATCAAAATACAATTCAACCACTTTTAAAAAGATACAATGCAAAATTTGACCAGAAATTTAGAGAGTGTCCGTTTTCAGACTTATTAGATGAGCAGAAATATGGATTTATGAAAAAAGTAAGATTTGTGAAGAGTAAAATGTTTAATGAAAAGAACATTACTCTTTCCGTTAAAGAGCAAGAGCTTATTACGAAATATAGAGAAATAATGTCAAACATATCTATTAATTGGGAAGGAGAGCAAAAGACATATGCATACGTAAAAGCAAAGCTAGATAACCCTAATAGAGCTATTCGCAAAAAAGCTTGGTATGCTTTATGTGAAGCAAGAAGTGTAGTGAAAATAAAAATAGATTGTATTATGAATGAACTCGTACAATTGCGGAATGAGATCGCATTACATGCAGGATTTCATAATTATAGTGAATATGCTTTTGAACAAAAAAACAGAGATTACAATATTGAAGAGTGTTATAAGCTTCATGAATCTATAGAAAAGTATGTTGTACCGATTTGGAAACAGTTAGGAAGTCTTTCTAAAAAGAATCTCGGTGTAAAAACGTATCGCCCTTGGGACCTTACTCCATGTAATTTACCAAAAGCCCCGTTTCAAAATGTCATTGATTTATTGGATGGGGTAGAAGAAATGTTTCGGAAGACAGATTTATATTTTTATGAGAAATTTATACATTTAAGGAAAGTGGAATTCATTGACGTAGAAGAACGTGAAAATAAAGCACCAGGAGCTGCTTGTTTTACCTTGCCTCATAGTAAAGAGGTTTTTGTGTATTCTAATTTTAGTCCATCATTTTATGCAATTAATGCACTCATACATGAAGTGGGACATGCATTTCATTTTTATAAACAATTTAACAATGATAGTAGCATGCAGGAAAGATATCTTCGTGAAGAAGTGGCTGAGCTTTATTCCCTCAGTCTTGAGTTGCTAGTAATGGATAAGCTGAATATCTTTTATAAGCACGAGGATGAATATAAAGAAGTGCAGCGAGTACAATTATATCGCGCTTTGTCTTTGTTAATGTCATCAGTTGCAGGAGATGTATTCCAGCACTGGCTCTATACGAATCCAAACCATACACCAGAAGAACGTGATAAGAAATACGCTGAAATATGCAAAAGGTATCAATATTCATCAGTCGATATTACGGGATTAGAGAATGAAATCGGTGTAAGCTGGTTAGAGTCATTTCACTATGTTCAGTTTCCTTTTTATCAAATTGAATACGCAATTGCACAAATAGGAGCAATGCAAGTGTTTCAAATTTATCAGGAAAATCCAGAAAAAGCGATTGTTTTCTTTAAAGAAGGTGCGAGTGCAGATTGGAATTTACCTATACAAGTAATATATGAAAAAACAGGTGTCACGTTTGATTTTTCGGAAGAAAGGATAGAAAGTACTGCAAGTGTAATTTTTGATCTGATTAATGAATTAAAATAAAGGATAGCATTAGCTATCCTTATAACTGTTTATTCGTAGATTTTTTCTTATTTATATAAAATGTAATAATAGCTGTAATTAGGAAGATAGGTATGGCATATGCTTGTGCAACAAACAACGTCCAGCCAACATGATTATAGCCTTGAGACGCTGGAGCAAGCATAGCGATTATGCAAACAATAATATAGAGCACTAGTGCAGGGAGAAGATTCTTCATATGTTCACCTCCTTTTAATAACATCAATACACATATATTTATATAATACATTATACTTTGGGATAAGGGATATGTTTTTTACAATTATTTAAATAAAAGGGTTATTTTTAAATGGAGTAGAAGTGATATATGTAGAATGATATAGGTGGGGATATAATGGACAATATATTAAATAAAATAAAGCAAGATATACATATGGATTTATTGTATGAACTATGGCCTGGTTTTATGGGGGCTGCATTTGCATTATATAATGATGAGCATGTGTATGTATTTCATCATCCTCTATTTTTGAAAGATGAGTATACCGTATTAAAGTGGGATGAACAATTTAAAGGTGATACATGTATTTTATTCAAAGATTATCCAACTGCAATTGTGAATATGAATAGGTATAAAGACTATGAAAGTTTACTTGCGATTGTGGTGCATGAACTTTATCATTGCTATCAATATTTAAATAAAGAAAGAAGATTTCCAAATGAGTCTTTAGGATTTCAATATCCTATAACAGAAGAAAATATAGAATTACGAAATAGAGAGCGAATTTGTTTATATGATGCTGTTCATTGTAATTCACAAGCTGAGAGAAATAATTATATTAAACAATTTATTGAACTAAGGGAGCAAAGAGCTCGTTTTATAAAAGAAGAGTTTATAACTTATGAATGTATGGTTGAAAGTATAGAGGGACCTGCTTGGTATGTTGAAATGAATGCTTATATTGCAGTATGTAAAAATGATGAAAGTAAAACATTACGAAAATATAGCGGACTTATTTTAGATGCATATGAAGCTAATTATAACATTAGGAAGAGCTGCTATAGCTCAGGAATGCTTTTATGTTTATTATTAGATGAAATCCTCCCTGAATGGAAAACAAGCTTCTTTAATAGTGATAAATCGTTATATGTTTTTTTAAAACAAAATGTAAATGTGGATTTAAGTTTAAATAATGAAATTGCAATAAGTAAAGAAACGAAGCAAATCTTTCATTTTGTACAAAACGAAAAAAACAAGGATTTCAACCACTTTTATGAGTGGAAAGGGTATCATCTATATATTATAGGCAATATAAAATTAAATTCGTTTAATCCCATGAATGTAAATTTAAACGGAAATAAAGCATTACATAAGACTTTTTTAAGTGTAAGTATACGTAATAAAACATATATGATAAATCAGCCTGTTTTATCATCTTTTGAAGAAGATTTTAAAAATATAACACAAGTCCATATTATAATGAATGAAAAGCCGATAGAATCAAATAATGGTTGGAACGTAGTGGGAATTGGAGATATAGAAGCTGAGTATGAAGAAGTAGAGGGTTCTATATTTTTATATTTAAAAAGTTAGAAGTGAGGTAAGAAATATAAATGAAAAGGTTATGCATAATTCCATGTGGAAAAAAGAAGATTTGGGATAAGTATCCGGATTACGGACCGATGGAGGCAAAAGATGTATACATTAGCCCGTTCGGAAGAGCATGTCAGGCGTATGCAACTATGTTTTTCGAGAATTGGGTTATATTATCAGCGAAGCATGGATTTTTAAGACCAAATGATATTGTACTAGAAAACTATGATCTTGCCTTTGATTCAAAGAGCGATGAAATTATTAGTATGGAACAATTAAAACAACAATTGATTGAAAAAGATTTGCTTCAGTTTGATGAAATTGTTTTACTTGCAGGCAAGAAGCATAAGAAAGTAGTGACACAATTATATCCAGAAGAAATCATTACGTACCCATTAGCTGGGTGTAAAGGAATTGGGTATATGTTGCAGAGATTGAAAGGGGCTGTGGGAGAAGGTAAGGAATTATAGGGAATATATTATAGCCAGCTTTGCATATAGGTAACGAATGTATAATTAAGGTATGAAGATGGAGGTGAAGAAGGTTTTCAAAAGTAATGTATCTAGTTTTGTTTGTATAGGTCTAGTGTTATTATTAATTGATTTTAATAATTTATCGATATTAGAATACATATTCTTAACAACGAGCACCCTTGCTTTTGTTGCATTTTTAGTGAACTTAGCAGTTACATACTATTGTGAGAGAGAAGAAAGAAAATATACAGGAATGTAAAGCCCAAATATTGGGCTTTTTTCTATGTTGTATATCGGTTGAATATGTAAGGAAGAATTATTAAGGATACTAAAATACTACTTATAATACGTAGAATATAGACAAGTAAACAAACCTTTTTCTACTTTCAAACATAGAATATGATGAATACTATTGAAGGGAGAGTCATATTCATGGGAAACAATTGTCGTTGTAGACAGTTCCGGGATTGTAATAGATTTTGGGATGATCTAATGTTTGGAAGATGCAGACGTAGAGATTGTGATGATTGTGGTTGTAAACGAAAACGTCATTGTGATTGTGATGATTGCCGTTGCAATCATAAACGTGACGATGATGACGATAAATGCCGCAAGTGGTAATTGTTTTGAAAGAGTACTTATAAGTAAGTACTCTTTTTTATATGAGCCTTTTACATTCCATCCTGAACTAATTTCCTTTCAATTTCCCATGAATCTCGCTTTTTAATTGTAATAGCGATATTAGTTCCAGTAGATTCCTTATAAAAAATATATCCATTGTTTGCGTTCACATATGTCAATGGTTCACCTATGCAATCTCGTGAACAAGAAGTATTGATAATCTCAATTAATGATAGTTCGCTCGGATCAGTCCTACTTGCATCTACAATAGTATCAATGTCTGTTTTACGATAACCTTGTAAGTTCACATGGAAATTCTGTTCAATTTCACCTGTAATACTAGTATTCATTACTTCAACTGAATTTTTCTTTTCTTGAAGAAATCCGTTCTCATAAAGTAATTTTGTATATCCAAGCCATGCAATTAAAACTAGCATGATAAACATACTACATATTTTAAGTGTTCGAAGTCGTTTACTAACAATTGTTTCTGAGTATTTCATTCAATTTAATCCTCCATTGTTTTTAATTTAAGTTATGCCTAGATACATATTTTTAGAAGAAAGATAGAAGTTAACGAGCCCTTGAACCAAAAAAGAAAGCATCTGAAGTTAGATGCTTTCTTTTTTGAGTATTTTTCACTATCTGTTCGTTACTTGTTTCATAAGTGGTCTTATTTCTTTAACGGGTGGTTTTTTATCATAGGCATCAACGTAAGAAAAGTAGTAGTTTAAGTTTCTGAGAAGTCCTTTTCCTATTTTAGCGCTTAAGAATGGGAATACTTGTCCAGTATAATCATCAAGAGATTTACAGTAATATTTTTCATCTAAATATATACTATATTTACATGTTAGTTCTACTAATGAGTTTCCTTCATCATCAATTACTTCCTTAGAATCAATAATGTCTATTAATGCAAATTTTTCATTCAGATATACCTTCTTCTTTTTCTCGTGCTTATTTGTAAGGATAAATACGAGACCAATGGCGTTAATCAAACTATTTCCTCCTATAAAAAACGGATATTAATAAAATATATCGATATACGTTAAATGTAAAGAGGGGGCGTGAAATATCATTGATAGAAAGCTTAATAAGCCGATTTGTTTTTTCAAATCGGCTTATTGTTATTGAAAAACTTGCGGGAATTGTTTTACGATTGCGTTTGTTATCATATCAGCCATTTCTAATGCTTCTTTTTCAATTTTATCGTATAGTTTTACGCTTGCTTCAAAATCTTTATTTAGGAAGGCAAGCGCTTCTGCTTTCGTAAGTGCTAAATGTTCATAAAACATTTTTCTGAATTCTTCTTTTTCTATATATGGATTGATGCTAGTAAGAAATGCTACAATTTCATCACCGTTAGCGTACCATTTTTTCTCTATAGCGGCAGCTGCATTTTGATCACCAGCTTTTGCGGCTTTAACTAGATCCGCTGCAATGACTAAGTGGTCTTTAATTAGTGCACTATATTTTTTTACAGCATCATCACCATAGAATGGTTCAAGTGATAGTCCCATATGTGTTGCATTTTGAAGAAGACGCCCAACTGTAACGTTAACGTCTGGTAAATTAAAGACAATACTTATAATAGCTAATCTCGTCCAAGCGACATGTTGTTCCCATAAAGAACGCATATAACCTTTTAAAAAGTTCTCGTTTTTACTAATTCGGTAATTACGTACAGATGTATCAAAGTGTACATAAGGGTTATGATAGGGGGAGTAATACGATTGCCAATAAGAATACATAAACGGTAACACTCCTTTGAACATGTATAACTCAAAGTATGATGGGAATTTATTTTTAGTTACGTGTCCTAGATTAATTTCAGAAATAGATATGGAAAAAGATGAAGAATTTTATTGTGGTATATATAAATAAAATGAATATGATATTAAACAAGGCTCTGCAAGGGAAGTTGCAGAGCCTCAAAAGGGTATTGCCGAGATGTCGGACTCGACTAAGTAATGTTATCATAAAATTCTATTAAAAAAACCTGGTAAATGTGTCCAAATGAAAGTGGATCTTTAATAAAGTCAAAGGGATCCGCTTCCCGCAGCAGATCCCTTTAACTAGATAATGTTGATGAGCAAAAACTCATCTGGAGTACTTTTATAGTAACAAGTGAAATTCGTTTTGTGTATTGAGAAAAAAAGAATTACTTCAATAAACGTTTAGAACTTATATTTTACTTCTTGTTATTATCATCATTTGTTGTGAGTGGAGTATGGTTATAAAATGGAGAAAAGAATTGCAAGCATCTAAAAGCGTAATGAAATATATAATAATCAAAAAAGACCTGCTTATATAAGCAGGTCAAATTAAGGGGTTTTATCCAACAGAATATGTCATATGATATCAACTGTATTGTATTAAGTCTATAAGGTTTATATTGAGAAAAGTTTTGTGAATGGATATATTTCGCACACGTATTAACGTTTAAAAAGTTGAGAAAGAAAATGAAAAAGCTTTTTATAAGAAAATAATGGCTGGTATTTATAATACGATTCATATTTCCACGCATCATGATTCGAGAATTGGAGTTGGTTCGGTACTGTTTTCTGATTGATGGAACTAATATTCTGCTGCTTCATATAGTAACCTCCTGAATTCATATGTATAAGATTAGTAGTATTCAAGGAAGAGTAATAAAATGTATATTTATATTGTAATTCATTTTATATTTGCTTTATTTATGTTTTAAAATTTATAAACATAAATAGCCATTAAAACACCGTTGCTAAACAACCTTTAAAACGTAGAGAAGCATAAAATAATGAAAAAGCAAGCTGTTAGTCATGTATTGATTACTTTCAAGTCACATAAGTGATGATATAATAGGAATAGATGAAAGATAAAGAAAAGCAGGTGACTCTTTTTTGTTTACAAAAGCACAAGAACTTTTAGCGTCTTATTTCGGTTATTCGTCATTCCGAAGAGGACAAGATGAAACAATTAAAAATGTATTAGATGGGAAAGATACTGTCTGTATTATGCCTACAGGTGGTGGTAAGTCAATTTGTTATCAAATTCCCGCATTAGTATTCGAAGGAACGACATTAGTTATTTCACCATTGATTTCACTTATGAAAGACCAAGTAGATACATTAGTACAAAACGGTATTTCAGCTACTTATATTAATAGTTCTATTTCGATTGCGGAAGCGAATCAACGAATTCAATTAGCAAAACAAGGACATTATAAGTTACTTTATGTGGCGCCGGAGCGTCTTGATTCAATGGAATTTGTTGACCAACTTATCGATATGAAAATCCCGATGATTGCAATTGATGAGGCGCACTGTATTTCGCAGTGGGGACATGATTTCCGTCCAAGTTATTTACATATACATCGCATATTAGATTATCTTCCAGAAAAGCCGCTCGTATTAGCGTTAACTGCTACGGCAACACCACAAGTTCGTGAAGATATTTGCAACACGCTTGGAATTAATCAAGAAAATACGATTATGACAACGTTCGAGCGCGAGAACTTATCATTTTCTGTAATTAAAGGACAAGATCGTAATGCATATTTAGCGGATTATATTCGTCAAAATCAAAAAGAATCTGGAATTATATATGCAGCTACTAGAAAAGTAGTTGATCAGTTGTATGAAGATTTAATGAAAGCGGGAGTTTCTGTTTCAAAATACCATGCTGGTATGAGTGATAACGATCGAAATGAGCAGCAAGAACTCTTTTTACGTGATGAAGTGAGTGTAATGGTAGCGACATCTGCGTTCGGGATGGGGATTGATAAATCGAATATCCGTTATGTTATCCATTATCAACTGCCAAAAAATATGGAAAGTTATTACCAAGAAGCAGGACGTGCAGGACGTGATGGTTTAGATAGTGCATGTATATTGCTATATTCTTCTCAAGATGTGCAAGTACAGCGCTTTTTAATTGATCAATCGACAGGGAAGTCTCGTTTTTCAAATGAACTTGAAAAGCTGCAAAATATGACTGACTATTGTCATACAGAACAATGTTTACAATCATTTATTTTGCAATACTTTGGAGAAGAGCCGAAAGAAGATTGTGGCCGTTGCGGTAATTGTACGGACGACCGCGAAAGTATCGATGTGACGAGAGAATCACAAATGGTTCTATCTTGCATGATTCGAACGAACCAGCAATTTGGAAAACAAATGATTGCACAAGTTTTAACTGGTTCGAAAAATAAGAAAGTTATTGAATTTAATTTTCATACTTTACCAACATACGGATTACTATCAAATCGTAGCGTAAAAGAAGTCAGTGAATTTATTGAGTTTTTAATTTCAGATGAGTTAATCGCAGTTGAACACGGTACGTATCCGACACTAAAAGTAACGGAAAAAGGGAAAGAAGTGTTAATTGGTAAAGAGAAGGTTTTACGTAAAGAACGAGTAGAGACAAGACAAATTGTTCAAGATCATCCTTTATTTGAAGTGCTTCGCGAAGTACGTAAAGAAATTGCGCAAGGAGAAGGTGTCCCTCCATTCGTTATTTTCTCTGACCAAACGTTGAAAGACATGTGTGCGAAAATGCCGCAAAGTGACTCTGAACTTTTAACTGTAAAAGGGATTGGCGAACATAAACTTGTGAAGTATGGTTCGCACTTCTTACAAGCAGTTCAGCACTTTATTGAGGAAAATCCAAACTATGCTGAAACCATTAAAACAGAAGTAGTGACAGAGCGGAAAAAGTCTGGGAAAGCTTCAGCGAATTCTCATTTAGAAACGTATGAAATGTATAAACAAGCTATTGACCTAGATGAAATTGCGAAAGAACGTGGCTTATCAAGACAAACGATTGAAAATCATTTAATTCGCTCTTTTGAAGATGGAATGGAAGTAGACTGGAACAGTTTTGTTCCTGCAGAATACGAACAACTGATTGAAACTGCTGTGCAAAATGCAGAAGGTGGTTTGAAATCGATAAAGGAACAACTTCCAAATGAAGTAAGTTACTTTATGATTCGTGCTTATTTACAAATTAGAAAGTAGAGACATATAAAGGGGATATGGATATATGCATCACGTTTTCGTGTATGGCACGTTAAGAAAAGAGCAAATGAATGCTCATTTTATGCAAGGTGCAATATGCATCGCAGACGGAGCATGGACGTATGGTAAATTATTTGATACAAACGAGGGGTATCCGGCAATGATTTGTTCAAATGAGGACAAAGTATACGGAGAAGTTTATGAAGTAAATGAGGTTGTTCTGCAAAAATTAGATGAACTTGAAGAATATACAGGTAATGCAGAAAGTGATTTATATGACCGAATCACCGAAACGATTTATTTAGGTGATAGAGAAATACGTGCATTTGTGTATGTTGCTCAAGATAAAGAGATGCTAAAAAAAGTTATCATTTCTGGTGATTGGATGAAGTATCAACAAGGATAATAAAGGCAGCGTAGAAGCAGATAGTGGGAACATCCATTATCTGTTTTTTTAATTGATACTTTCAAAATTCTGATTATTTCGATAAAATGTAAATAAAGGGAAATCAAAAGGAGGATTTTTTCATGGGTGTCAGAGATTTAGTTTTTCACCTGTAGAAGAAAAATCTATTGTAGGAGGAGAATAATAATGAACGAATTAGATGTGAGAGAATTTTACGAAAAACAATTCAAACTATCCAATTACGATATCAATACAGAAAGCTGGTTAGAGCAAGTTGCTAAAGAAGTTAAAGAACAAGTTGGATATCCATTTCAGTCGATGTTGGAACTAGGTGCAGGAAATGGTGGATTCGCAAGGGCGATGGCTAAGTTAGATGTAAAAATGACTACTGTTGAGCTTGTACCAGAGTTAGTTATGTTTGCAAAAAAACATTCTACTAATGATATAGATATTCATTGCGCTGATTTTTATAAAATTAATTTTGAAGAAAAGTTTGATGTTGTTAGTTATTTAGATGGATTTGGTGTAGGAACAGATGATGAACAATTGATTCTATTAAAACGCATTAAAAACTGGATGAAGGATGATGGATGTGCACTTATTGATATGTATCAACCATTGTATTGGAAAAAAGCAAGTGGACAAGAAATGACCTTAAGTGCAGCTATGCGAAAATACGAATATGATAGTATAAATGAAAGAATGTTAGATCATTGGTGGCATCCGAATAATCCCAACGATATAGTTACACAGTCTTTACGATGTTATACGGTAGATGAGATTAGCAATCTATGTGCTGAAGCTGGATTAAGTATTGTAGGGTTCTTCCCAGGCGGAGCATATGATTTTGAAAAATCGCTATATAAAGAGCAAGCTTCTTTGCATGAGTGCTTATCGTATCGTATAAAAGTAAAAAAAAATTAAAGAAAAGATAGAGCTTATCCCTCATACACATTAAGCTAAGTTTATGTGTATGAGGGGAATATTTGGTGTTCATTGTTGGTTGAGTGCTTCCGTACTCATATAAATATATTTGTTAGCTTCTAATCGACTGAAAGGTTGGATGAATGAACTATGAGCTATGTTTTGGCAAAACCAAACACATAGGTTTACTTGTTTGTAAAACGGATCAAATCTTTTTAACTAATCACTTCAAATTATTAGGCGGCACATACGGTTGTGATTTATTTGGAAACTAATACTAGTTCATTAAAAATCGATAAATTTATATTAAAAACGCTATCCTTTATATATATTTCTATAAAAAGGATAGCGTTTTTTTGTTATGTGGATACAAATTTACATTATCTTGATAATAGTATTAGGACGAGAATACTATGTGTAACCAATAATAAAATGTCACAATTGACAATACTAGTATCGGTGTTATAATAATACATTGTTATCAAGGTAACAATGTAATACTTGCGTTAAGGGTGTGGAATTATGAAACAAAATAATGAACAAATAAATGAAAAAAATACAAAAATTAAAGTTGAACGTGTGCAAACTGGTATTAGGATGGAAAAAAGAATGGTAAAGGTTTTGAAAGCAATGGCAGAATATCATGACATTTCGCTAGGCGTTCTTCTTGAAAGAATCGTTCTACATTCTTTTGAAAATAAACCTGTGTTTAGCGATGCAAGTCTTGAAAAAGTTAAAGCTATAAAAGAAGTTTACGATATGGATTATGGCCTAGAAATAAGTCGTCAGTGGAATGATTCAGATAACTAGAATGATTATTTTTATATACAGTGCCATTTAGGTATTTTGTAAGCAATCTATGAAGTGAAGAAAATAAAGAGAGAGAACACATTGTTTTAAGGATTATTCAAAATTTTAGATAAAAAGGTATATTTTTTCTTATTTCGGAAAATTCTAAATCAAACTATTGACTTTACGAATGGATTTTTAATACAATTGTATCTCGACTGAAAAATTAGAACGGACAGGAGGGAATCATCAAATGAACAGCATTTTTGAAGAAGAGTTACAAAAAATGAAAGATACGTTAAGTACGATGGATGATCAATTAGAAAAACTTGAAAAAATTCCAGTTTATTATGGGGAAGATTTTAAAGAACAAATTCTAGAAAGTATGAGAGAATCTAATAGACAAAACTTACGTATTGGAGTGCATGAGCCATACTTTGGAAGACTAGACTTTCAAGAGGATGGCAAGGAAGAAGTTATGCCGATCTACATCGGTAAAGTAGGTGTTTCACATAAAGATACGATGAAACCAATTGTAATTGATTGGCGGGCACCTGTCGCAAGTATGTTTTATTCGTTTACCGGTGGTGACGAATTAGCGTTTTATCAATCGCCAGACGGATTAGTAGAAGGTGATGTGTATTTAAAGCGAAACATTTCTATCCGAAAAAGAGAACTAGAACGTGTTGTTGATACATATGTGAAAGGAAATGAAGATGTATCGCATGCCGATGATTTTCTTCTATATCGATTAGGTGAGAATAAAGATAACAAATTGAAAGATATTGTTTCAACGATACAATCGGAACAAAATGATATTATTCGTGCGGAAAGAAACTTACCATTACTTATTCAAGGGGTTGCAGGAAGCGGAAAAACAACGATCGCTTTACATCGCCTTGCTTTTTTAATTTATGAATATCGTGAACAGCTAGAAGCTGAGAGAATGATTGTATTCGCTCCGAATAGTCTGTTTTTAGACTATATTTCGAGTGTACTACCTGAATTAGGTGTAGGGAATATTAGTCAAACAACATTTCCAGATTGGGCATTACGTACGTTAGATGATTCGGTGAAACTGAAGCAGACAGAAGAAAAGTTGAAAGAAGCCTTTTCAATTAATCGTGATGAAAGAAAGGTTATGCTCGGTAAATTGAAAGGTACGCTGGAATTTAAGTCGTTCATTGAAGAGAGAATGGTTCAATTTGAAAAAGAATTAGTACCAACAAGTGATTTTGAGGCATGGGAAAAAGGTATTATTCCAGTGGAAGACATAAAAAAATGGATGCAAGTGGAATATAAACATTATCCATTAAAGAAAAGAAGAGAAAGATTAGTCGGCCGAATGAAGCGCTGGATTGAAATTGAACTGAAAAAGTATGGAGAAACAAACGAGAAGAAATTATTAAAAAAAGAAGCGACAAAGAGATTGAACACTTATATGAAGTTTTGGCCGAAAATGAGCCCACTTTCACTATATAGTTCAATATTGAAAAGTAAAGAAATACTCGAAGTATTGCCTGAAGAACTTGTGAAAGAAACTGAAAAGAATTGTCGTAAAAAAGAAGTGTATGGAGAAGATTTACCAGCTCTAATTTACATACATCATCGAATAACTGGAATTGAAATCGGACAGAAGTTTCATCACGTCGTTATTGATGAAGCGCAAGACTTCTCACCATTCCAAGTTTATGTACTAAAAGAAATTACACTAGGTAATTCTTTCACTATATTAGGTGATTTATCTCAAGCGATTTATGATTATCAAGGGATTGAAGATTGGGGTGCTTTTAAGGAAGTGTTCCAAGAAACAGGTTATTATGAATTGACGAGAAGTTATCGTTCTACAAAAGAAATTATTGAATTTGCGAATGAAATAATAAAGAATGCGGAAATACCAGTAGGACTTGCTACACCTGTTTTCCGTAGTGGTGAAGAAGTAAAGGTAATTCATGCAGAGGATCAATTTACTGAAGTTTTGAAGACATTACAGCATTTGCAAAATGAAGATGTGAAAACAATTGCAGTAATTGGAAGAACGGATGAAGAGTGCCGACAAATGTATGAGAAATTAACAAATGCAGGATTGACTGTTAACGTCATTGAAGCAGATCAAAGCAAATATGAAGGTGGTATTTCGGTAGTACCTGTATACTTGGCGAAAGGGTTAGAATTTGATGCAGTACTTCTAATCGACGTTGATGAGGAGCATTATAAAAATACAAAACATGATGCGAAGTTATTGTATGTCGGATGTACAAGGTCGCTGCATGATTTATGGCTTTTCTATAGTGGGGAAGTATCTCCGTTAATTAAGAGATAAAAATATATAACAAATTCAAGAGGTTTTTCTAGTGATGAACAGAAAATCCTCTTGTTTTTCTATATAAAGATAGGGGAGAGAATGAGTATGATTACAAAAGTAATAACAAAAAGAAATTGGGAAATCGCAAAAACAATTGGAGAGATTAATGAAGCCTCCCTTAAAGAAGAGGGATTTATTCATTGTTCATTATTAGACCAAGTTTTAGAAGTTGCTCAAAAACATTTCAATCATGAAAAAGATGTTTTATTACTTACAATTGATCCATCTCGAGTAAAAGCAGAAATAAAATATGAACTTGCTTCTAACGGTCAAGAATATCCGCATGTATATGGAGTAATTCATATTGCGGCAATTGTAGATGTTACCCCATTTACTAAAGAAAAAGGAGAGTTTATATTATTAGAGGTACAAAATTAAGATTGTAATAGCCGTTTAAATTAACAAAAAAAGCACAAATAATATAGTTTGTGCTTTTTTATTATCTATTTTTTGTAAATACGCATTGTTTTTATCACACTAATACTGTACGATACATAGTATAAAACATATACTGTATGACATATAGTAATGGAAATGAGGTGAGTGAATGGATGCTTTATTAAATTCGTTAATTACTGAATTAAGAAGAGGTACATTAACATTAGCGGTTTTAAGCCAGTTAAGAACACCGCAGTATGGGTATTCACTTGTCCAATTATTGGAGCAATCAGGGATCACAATCGATCAAAGTACTTTATATCCACTACTTCGCCGATTAGAAAAGCAAGAGCTAGTGACGAGTAGTTGGGATAAAACGGAGAGTAGACCTCGTAAGTATTACGTTTTAAGTGAATATGGATTAGAGATATTTTTGCAGTTAAAAAAGGAATGGATAAAGGATTCGAAAGAACTTTATAACCTATTAAAGGAGGAGGACAAGAATGAACTTGATTGATATGTATGTCGAGGAAGTAGCGAAGAGATTACCTGAAAAAAATCGTGAAGATATTATTCTTGAACTACGGTCAACTATCGAGGATATGTTACCTGATGAGTATAATGAGGAAGATGTAAAGAGTATCCTTGAAAAATTGGGAAGCCCAGTTTCATTGGCTAATGGGTATTTGGATAGACCGATGCATTTAATTGGACCACGTTATTTTGATGTATATACGACGTTATTAAAAATGATTATACCAATTGCAGCTGTAATCGCACTCATTGCAATGGTTGCAGAAAATTTTGTAGGATATAATGGTGAGCAAGCGGTATTAAATGTTATTTTAAATTTGATAGGTAAAGGAATTGGGGAAATTGTCGAAGTAGGCCTCCATGTATTTTTCTGGTTGACACTTGTATTTGCAATTTTAGAAAGAACAGATAGAGACAAAGGAACCCAACCGTTGACGACAAGTTTAAAAAAATGGACGCCTGATGATCTGAAAAATACTTCGTATATTCCAAAGAAAAAATCAATCTCAAAGTTTGAAGTTTTTGGAGGTTTGATGTGGACTGCAATATGGGCCACACTGTACTTTTATGCGAATCATCTTGTAGGTGTATATCATGGTACAGAAAGCGGATTGAAGTTTGTCGCGCCAACTTTTAATCAAGATGTGTTACTTCAGTATTGGCCAATCGTTGTAATTATGATCGTGTTTGAAGTAGGTATATCTCTTTATAAGTTAGTACAAGGACAATGGACGAAAAAGTTGGCAATTGGGAATGCTATACTCCAAATAGCTGGAACAATAGTATTCATTGTAATTGTAGTAAATCCGCATTTATTTAACGAAGGATTTATTTCGTATATGGCAAATGTGTTTACTACTTCTCCAGAGGAAATTAAAAAGTGGTTAATTGGTGGAGGTATTCTTATTTATATAGTATCTGCTGCATTAAACATTTATGATGGCTTCCGAAAAGCTAGTGTTCGTGTAACGAATAGGTAGTAAAAAAAGATAACGTATATGAAAGGAAGAAAACTATGATAAGGGAAGCAACGGAAAAAGATATAACATATATTTTAGATATTTATAATGATGCCATACTGTATACAACAGCCGTATATACGTATAAACCTGTAACCCTTGAAAATAGAATAGATTGGTATGAACAAAAAAAGGCTGATGGCTATCCGATTTTTGTATACGAACTAGATAATAAAGTAGTAGGATTTGCGACATTCGGGCCGTTTAGAGCTTGGCCTGCCTATAAATATTCAATTGAGCATTCTGTGTATGTTCATAAGGAATATAGAAAAAATAAGATAGGAACTTCTTTAATGAAGGCATTAATCACAGTTGCAAAAGAAAGGGAATATATGACCTTAATTGCTGGAATTGATGCTGAAAATGAGAAAAGCATTGCCTTACATGAAAACTATGGATTTGTTCATGCGGGGACAATAAAGAAGGCCGGTTATAAGTTTAATAGGTGGTTAGATTTAGCTTTTTATCAATTGGAGCTTAATGGTCCTAAAAAGCCTACGGAAGAGTAGATGTTTGCGTTATGCGTAATATTTATTTTATAAAGGTAGCATGAGGAAATTTCATGCTATCTTTTTTATTGTATGCATAAATATCATGTAACAAAAAAGGTTTTTTATATTCTATATCGAATTTTGAGAAGACGATAAAACAATATAAAAAGAGGTATGAATATGCAAACGATGATAGAAAAAAATGAAAGAAATACAATGTGGTCAACTTGGAGTGGTTGTGTACTCAAAAAAATATGATAATATAATTACTCCTATAATAATGAACTGCATGTTCCTTTAGCATCAGCAGTAAAAGTGGCAAGGGGTGAGAGGTTGAAAAGAAACTTAAAGACATCAACAATCATTATATTAATTTTAACAATTATCGCTTTGGAAGTTGGAATCTCGATTTACGATCATACTCTGTCAATAGATACGATTTACTTTGCAGCGATACTTATTTGTATTGTATTGCTTTTTGGCACACGTGTTTCTGAAGAGAAAGAAAGTACATCGAAAGAGAGACGAAGAAAAACAGCTCTTATATTTTGGCCATCTATTTTATTGTCTATCGCTTGTTTTGCCGTTATTAGTTATATAAGAACAGGTTATGTCTCTGTGCCAGGGATAATTGGTTTTTCATGCTTTGTTACTTATGGTGGATTCGTGTTTATTAGTATTTTAAAAAGGAAAAGTAAAAATTAAAGGTAGCTTACTAAGTTGAAAGGAAGAAATATATGAAACGCATAGAGAATGGTACTAGAGCTGAAGGAGAATACATAAAAAATAAAGTAATTCAATATAACATGTCGATTTTAACAGATGAAGCAAAACAGCCGATGGAGCAAGTAAGTTTCGTAGTAAAAGATGAGGATGGAAAAATATTTGGTGGAGTAACAGGAACGATGTATTTTTATCATCTTCATATAGATTTTTTATGGGTTGATGAAACAGTTCGTCATGATGGTTATGGCAGTCAATTGTTACATAAAATCGAAGACATTGCGAAGGAAAAAGGGTGTAGATTAATATTATTAGATTCATTTAGTTTTCAAGCCCCAGATTTTTATAAAAAGCATGGCTACCGAGAATATGGTGTTGTTGAAAATCATCCTAAAGGACATAGTCAACACTTTTTAGAGAAGAGGTTATAGTTAGTTTCCGTGTTCTACAAGGAAATTGGATTTTAAAGGCATCACCAAACAAGGTGATGCTTTTTAAAATTTAAAGCAACTACTCAAGCTGATGTAATTATGGGGACAAATAGTACGATTCGTATAGCTATGATTTTCTTTTTTAATGGAAATGAGTTACTGTCTTTGTAGAAGACACTTGTCGTATTTACTATATGTACTAGCAAATACTATTGAATTTTTAGGAGAGGAAGAGCAATAAGACGAGCTCTGAATATAATACTAATAAAGGAGGTGTTAAGCAATGGGTTACATTGTAGATATTTCAAAATGGAACGGTAACATTAACTGGGATGTAGCCGCTCCACAACTAGATTTCGTAATCGCTAGGGTACAAGATGGGTCAAATTATGTAGATCCTTTATATAAAAATTATGTCCAAGCAATGAAAACTAGAAATATTCCATTTGGTAACTATGCATTCTGTCGCTTTATTTCAATTGCTGATGCGAAGAAGGAAGCACAAGATTTTTGGAATCGTGGTGATAAGAGCGCTACAGTTTGGGTGGCTGATGTAGAAGTAAAAACAATGGATGATATGAGAGCCGGTACACAAACTTTTATTGATGAATTACGTCGATTAGGTGCTAAGAAAGTTGGTTTATATGTTGGTCATCATGTATATGAGCCTTTCGGTATGGCGAACGTAAAAAGTGATTTTGTATGGATTCCTCGATATGGCGGCAATAAACCAGCATATCCTTGTGATATTTGGCAATACACTGAGACTGGTAATGTACCTGGTATCGGTAAATGTGATTTAAACCAATTGATAGGAAATAAGCCGCTTTCCTGGTTTACTGGAGCAGTACCTAAACAAGAAAATGTACAAGCACAAGTCTCTAAACAAAATGTTATCCAATCGGGTGCCTTTTCACCATATGAGGCTCCTGAAGCTATGACGGCTTTAACATCAGTAAAAATGACTGCGACTTTCATTTTACAATCAGATGGCTTAACGTATTTTATTTCTGATCCAACTAGCGATGCGCAATTAAACGGTATGAAAGGTTGGCTTGATCGGAAAGGTTGGTGGTATGAAGTTAAATAATAAAAAAATAAAATGCTACTATTTGTGCAAAAAAAGAGACGTCCTGTTGGAGGGCTCTTTTTTTCTATTCAAATAGCTTATTCATTAAATCTTGGATTTCACGTCTTCTTTTATCTGTTTCGTCCTTATCAATTGTATACTTATCATCCTTGATTATAAGAACATCACCTTCTTTTGCAGTGGAAGGGAGTAGGTACATCAATTGTTACGTTATTCACTTCAATAACTGCTAGTTCGCCTTCAAAACGGTCAATAATACCTCTTTTCATAATTATCTCTCCGTTCTTACAGAAATATTTGAACCATCACTATTAATTACTACAGTTCCATTTAAATCTGTTCTATATACCTTAACAGACATTGCATTTAACTTTGCTAAAGTTTCCTGTGTAGGATTGCCATAGCGGTTACCTGCACCGGCACTGATCACAGCGATACTTGGTTTCACTGCATCTAAAAATGGCTGAGAAGAAGATGTCTTACTTCCATGATGACCTGGTTTTAATACATCAGATTTTGGGTTAGAACCATGTGCTGCAACCATATCTTTTTCACTTTTAGATTCAGCATCACCAGTAAATAAGAAAGATTTGCTACCGTGTGTTATTTTTAATACCGCACTCCACTCATTTAAATCGTTACTATATTCTTTAACGGGAGCTAAAAATTGTGAGTTTAAACCGTTGATTGGTAAAGTTACTCCAGATTTCGCCTCTTTAATTGTTAATCCTTTGTTAGCTACTGCAGTTAGGAAGTCTTTAAACGTTTGTGTCGTATGACTTACTTTATGGGCGTAAACGTTTTTTACATTCATAGAATATAGGACTTCATCTAATCCACCTACATGATCAGCATCAGGGAAATTGACATCGGCACCTGTAGGTTTCAAATCAAAAGTTTTAACAAGAACTACTGCCATTTCTGCACGAGATAATGAACGATCCGGGAAGTAATTTTTTTCACGTTGTACAATATTGTTGTGTGCTAACTTATGTACAGAATCGTAATAATAGATACCTTTAGTTACATCAGAAAAAATATGATTATAACTAGATGGTTTTTCTAATTTTAAGGATAAATCTAGCATTAAAGCCATTTGCCCACGCGTTACATGATCGCTTGGCTTAAAATATCCTTCTGGAGTACCATTAATAATACCTTTATCCGATAAATAGTTAATTTCTTTAACTGCCCAATGATTAGATTGGACATCTGGAAAAGCTTTAGCACTTGTAAAATTAGGGATGCATAACGATAAGATTATGACAAATGCTGTTAGTAATAAACTAAACTTTTCAAAAAATCGCCACACTTTATGTATTTTTTACGTAATTAACTTTACCAGTTCTTGAAAGAAATTCAAAGTTTAATAGATAAATATCTTAAGTAATTGTTTATATTCACAAATTCATCAAATTTAAACATAATAATGAATTAGAGGAAATATGGAATAGAGCCGGGAACTATATATATTGCAATTGTAAAATTTGTATTATAAATTAATCTTATGAAAGTTTGGTAACAGTTTGGATTCCAAAACTATATAGTGAAGGAAGGGAAGTAAGGAAAAATAAATACGAGGAGAAACTGCACTGTGTAGATCGTATTGAGGAATTCGCTGAAATATAATTGTAGTTACTTAATGAAAAGTGCTAACAAGTATGCAAACGAACTTGTTAATATTGAATTTAAATATTCATAAAATTAATTATAATAATTTATATTCTATTTAATGGGAGAAAGAACATGTACACGTATAAATTACAATATGAAAAACCAATCTGTGCAGAACAATTAAAGAAGCTTTACGATTCTGTCGGTTGGTGGCCAGAAAGAAAAGAAATCGATATTGAAAAAATGTTAAAGAATAGTATAGCAATTGGGGTATGGAAAGAAAATGAGTTAATTGGGTTTGCTAGAGTTGTGTCTGATGGTGTTTTTCGAGCGTACATAGAAGATGTTGTTGTACATGAGAGTGTGAGAAATCAAGGCATTGGGGAGAAGATGCTTATAATGTTGCTTCAAGAGATATCTCATGTTCATATTGTTAGTCTATTTTGCGGAGAGAAACTAATAAAGTTTTATGGTGAACAGCAATTTCAAACGACGAAGCAAATTGTGATGCATCGTAATCAAATAGGGAAAGAATAAGAGGTGTGAATTAGAATGAATGCAACAAGAGCATATTGTTTATCGAAAAGAAAAGCGACAGAAGATTCACCAGATGGTTGGAATGCAACATGTATGAGGCTCAACAATAAAATATTTGCGATAGTAAGCCATGAAGAAGGAGAAAAAGCGGCAATTACATTAAAATGTGATCCAGAACTTGCAATAAGAATAAGAGACGATTATCCAGATGCAATCATTCCAGGCTATCATATGAATAAAAAACATTGGAATACAGTTTATATACATAAGGATGTAGAGCAGGAGCAAATTCATAAGATGATTGATTGGTCATATGATTTAGTTCTACAGTCATTTTCAAAGAAAAAACAGCAAGAGTTATTAAATTAATATGTATGAGGGGTGGATATATTGAAAGACACGATCAAAGATACATATGATAAATTAGCAAGTACATATAAAGAAAATGTAGATGTGGCAAATCCATATAACAGTTATTATGAAAGACCAGCGATGATGGAGATGATTCCAAAGAATTTAGAAGGGAAGAGTATACTAGATGCTGGATGTGCAGCTGGATGGTATACTTCTCAATTTATAGAAAGAGGAGCATATGTTACTGCAATTGACGTAAGTTCTGAAATGGTAAAAGCAGCAAAGGAAAGTATGGGTGATAATGCAACGTTTCTTTGTCATGACCTGCAAGAAGTATTACCATTTGAAGATAATACATTTGATATTATTGTAAGTTCGTTAACGCTGCATTACTTAGAAGATTGGAAGAAAGTATTTAATGAGTTTCGCCGAGTATTGAAGCCTGGTGGAAAATTTATATACTCCATTCATCATCCTTTTATGGATTTTACAAAGTTTACTAGTAAAAATTATTTCGAAAAACAATTATTAGTAGATACTTGGGTTAAACCAAATATTACAATAGAAGTTAGATTTTTTAGAAGATCACTCCAAGATGTAATTAATGAAACAACAAATTATTTTGTGCTAGATAAAATGGTAGAACCGAGGCCTGTTGAAAAGATGAAAGAAGTAAACGAAAAGTCATATCATTATTTAAATACAAATCCACATTTTCTTATTATGAAAGCCATTAAAAAATAGGTAGTAAAATAATTATATTTTACTACCTATTTACAATTTAAGATTACATATTAGGAGATCTTGAGATGAAAACGAAACGAAATAGGCTATTATATGCACTGTTTACTATCGTTGTAATTATTTTAGGGCTTTGTTCTAGAAAATTTGCATTTGCTTTACCTCATTTATTAAACGAGTACTTAGGCGATGCTTTATGGGGATTGATGATTTTTACTGGATTTGGATTTTTATTTCCTAAAATAGAAACGAAGAAATTGGCTTTTATTAGTTTGCTATTTTGCTACGGGATTGAAGTGAGCCAATTGTATCATGCTGAATGGATAGATAGCATTCGTGCAACGACTTTAGGTGGACTCGTATTAGGTTACGGATTTTTGTGGAGTGATTTAGTTGCTTATACAATTGGTGTTGGGATTGGAATGTTTTGTGAGTTTATGTTAAGGAAGAAATAAAAGATGTAAAAAGGGGTATTTATGAAAAAAAAAATATTAATAGGTTCTGGTGGTTCAGGGAAATCTACATTAGCAAAACAGCTAGGAAATAAACTAAATATTAAAGTGCATCATCTTGATGCACTTTTTTGGAAACCGAATTGGGAAGGTGTACCGAAAGAAGAGCAAAGAAAGGTTCAAAATGAATTAGTTAAAGAAGATGAGTGGATTATTGATGGGAATTATGGCGGGACAATGGACATAAGAATGAACGCAGCTGATACAATTATCTTACTTGATATTCATAGAACAATATGTGTTTATCGTGCTTTTAAAAGGATTGTACAATATCGGAATAAAACAAGACCGGATATGGGTGCTGGATGTGAAGAAAGATTTGATTTGCAATTTTTTAAATGGATATGGGAATATCCTAAAACGAAACGGCCTTCAATTTTAAAAAGGCTAAATCAATTGAGTAAGGAAAAAGAGGTTATTATTTTAAAATCTTCAAATGAAGTAAGACAATTTTTAGAGAAGTACGATACCATAGATAGTTAAATTATAAAAAGAAGTAACATGGGGGGATAGGATTGAATAGATTCATTGGCCCGGTTGATTCTAATATGGTGAAAATTCCAGCAGGAAAAGTAGAATTAAGAGATGATCGAATAAAAAAACAATGGCAAGTTCAAGTTAAACCGTTTCTTCTTGCAAAGTATGTTGTAACGATGGAATTATATGATGCTATTGTGGATAATAAACCAAGTTTATTGAAAGATAAAAATAAACCAGCTGTAAATATCTCATGGAATGATGCCATTATGATTTGTAATTTACTTTCAAAAAAAGCGGGATTAAAAGAATATTATTCTATTAGTGACGGTGGTCAAATTGTTAGTTGTAATTTAGATTCAACTGGCTACCGATTACCTTCAGAAGCAGAGTGGCAGTATGCATGTAAAGCAGGAACTACTGGATACATATATGGAGAACTGAAAGAGATTGCCTGGTATAATGAAAATTCAGATGGACATATTCATGAGGTCGGAAAAAAAGAACCGAATGCATGGGGACTGTATGATATGTTAGGAAACGTTTGGGAATGGTGCTATGATTTGTATGATGAAAAGGTATATGGATCATACCGAATTTTTCGAGGTGGTAGCTGGGCTGAAGCAGCTAGAGGTTGCGGTGCGACTTGTCGCCGGCGTAGCCATCCAACATTTCATATAGATGATCTTGGGTTTAGGCTTGCAAGATCAATTTAATAAAAGCATGTTATATATAACAAAGATTTTGGAGAGTAACCATATTCTTAACAGTATAGAAAAGATTTGACGTAAGGAGTGTTTAAAGTGGCACGTGTGTTATTCATTAATACAGGATCAGAAGGTCATATAAATCCAACGTTGCAAGTTGTAGAAGAATTAGTTTCACGCGGTGAAGAGATCGTTTATTTTTCAATAGAAGCTTTCAGAGAGCGAATTGAGAAGACAGGTGCGACGGTACGAACAATTGATGATCAAAAATTTATAAAAGCTTTTCTCTCTGGTGGCCGAAATTATTTACCAGAAAGAATAAATGGTCTTTTATATACAGCAGATGTTATTATACCAGGTGTTCTTGAGCAAATTGAAGGCGAACATTTTGATTACATCATTCACGATTCGATGTTTGGCTGCGGTCGTATAATTGCTCAAATTCTAAAGCTTCCAGCAATAAATTCTTGTACATCCTTTGCACAGGATGAAAAATCATTTGAACAAATGTTAGACCACATGTCTAAAAATATCCCACTGGAAATTCAAGATAGAATACATAATGATTTTCAAACCTTAACAAAAGGAATTGCAGAAAAATATAGTGTTGAAATAAACTCACCGTACGAAGTTTTTTGTAACCCAGCACCACTCACTATTGTGTATACAATTAAGGAGTTCCAACCTTTTGGGGATACATTTAATGAAACATTCAAATTTGTGGGTCCATCTATCTCTACACAAGTGAAAAATGAAGGTTTTGATTACACTTCAATTGAAGAAAAAAGCCTGATTTACATTTCATTAGGTACTGTTTTTAATGAAGCGCTTGATTTTTATAAACTGTGTATGAAGGCGTTCGAGAATAGTAAGCATACAATTGTTATGTCTATTGGCAAGAAAATGGAAATAAGTGATTTAGGTAATATCCCTAAAAACTTCATTGTGAAAAACTATGTACCACAAACTGAACTTCTCAAATATACGAAACTATTTATTACACACGGCGGTATGAACAGTACGCATGAAGGGATATATAACGGTGTTCCACTCGTTGTAATTCCGCAAAGTGCAGATCAGCCAGTAATCGCAAAGCAAGTGGAGAATCTAGGGGCAGGAGTTAAATTGCAAATGCAAGGATTAACTGCGGATCAACTAAGTGAAAGTATAGAAATAGTATTAAATAATCCGTCATGTAAAGAAGCTACTTTGAATTTGAAGGAGTCTCTCCGAAAATCAGGTGGGTATAAGCAAGCAGTTGATGAAATTTTTAAATTTACAGGCTGTTATTAAAACTATACATGTGAAAGGGTGTCTATATTAAATGATATAGACACTTTTATGTTATATGAAGCGAGGAATTGATGAAATGGAAAGAATGAAAATACTAGATGTAAATTTTTCTGACATGACAGCTACACCATTTTTTCAAGTGGAGGCGAAAAATAAAATTAGATTCGATATAGAATTATTTGAGGGTAATTTGAGAGGGTTAAGAGGGATTTTGACTGAACTTTTTAAAAGTCCTGATACAATTGATGTTTCATTTATTTCCGGTTACATAACATATGGTAAAAGTAAGAGAATAAATGAGAAAACAAAAATTGGAAGGTTCATGAAGATTAAGAATTGGGCAGAAACGAAAGTAGACGTTGATGATCTTGAAAGTACAATCATATTTACTACGATTAAAGGTGTACATGAAGATGAAGTATATAAGTATTGCAAGTATGCCGTTAATGGTGGTTAGCAAGCGTATATTTCTTTTTATAACGATACTTATTTATTGTATATAAGTACAGACGTTATTGACATTATTTCACCAGATACAAGTTTAATAGAAAAATTAAAAATCCAATACTGTGAAGAATATGATAAGTTTTATGAAACTATATTGACGGATTCGGAAATGTTTACAACTGATAAGTAATTTCAAAGTATTGATAGAAAGATATATGGAAAATGGAGATGGCACGTTGTTTTAAAATAATGTGATTTCACATTGCCATGCGTTTTAAGTTAACGATGAAGGGTTTCAAGACGACTTGGTGCAATTCATCCATATATATACCTAAAATTTTTCATTACAAGTACTACAATTTCTATTGCTTACTTTTACTTTATAAATTTAGGATGTAGTTTTACGTGTTAGTAGTAATTTCACTGTTTCTGCACAACTTCTGCACACGTTTAGGTGATTTCTATGTCATGATATATTCAGTAAGTGAAATATATCACAAGAAATGAAATGTTTCTTTACGACGGTGTATGCATATTTACGCATACACGAAATAAGATTGTCTCTTGTTATTCTTTTACATCAAAGCCCACATTACACTACGAAGTATAACAAGAAGGGGACAGGAACATGAATAATCGATTTATAAAACAACTACAAAACATGAAAATGAACAAAAAAAGTCTAGGAGCTGTTGCATTAACAGCTGGAATTATTGGCATGACACTTATTCCTCAAAACGCATACGCGCACGGTTTTGTTGAAAAGCCTGGCAGCCGATCTGCTTTATGTAGTCCAACCTATGGTGCACTAAATGTAAACTGCGGAAGCGTTATGTACGAACCACAAAGTTTAGAAGCTCCAAAAGGTTTCCCGCAAGGTGGCCCAGTTGATGGGCAAATCGCTTCTGCAGGTGGTAAATTTGGTGGTATTTTAGATCAACAAACAGCCGATCGTTGGTTTAAAAATACAATCACTGGTGGAGAAAATACATTTACTTGGAAGTATACAGCGCCTCACTTAACGAGCAAATGGCATTACTATATTACCAAAAAAGGATGGAATCCAAATAAAGCGCTCACAAGAGCAGATTTTGAACCAATTGGAACTGTACAACATGATGGTTCTGCGGCCTCAAATCATTTAACTCACAAAATCAATGTACCTACTGATAGAAGTGGATATCATGTGATTTTAGCAGTATGGGATGTAGCTGATACAACAAATGCATTCTATAATGTAATTGATGTTAATCTCATCAATGATGTGAAACCAGATACAGAAACTCCGAGTATTCCAAATGGAATTCAGGCACAAAAAGTAACAGCGAATAGTATAGAACTAGCATGGAACGCTTCTATGGATAATGTAGGGGTAAAAGGATATCAAATCTTCCGTAACGGAGAGATGATTGATACAGTACTAGGCACTCATTTTATTGATAAGAAATTACAACCAAGTACAGAATACTCTTATACTGTAAAAGCAATTGATGCAGCTGGCAATGTATCGAAAGAAAGTACAGCGCTTACAGTGAAAACAACAGTTGAGGCTCCTGATACAGAAGCACCAACACAACCAAAAGGGTTACATAGTATGGGAACAACAGCGTCAAGTGTGGATCTAATGTGGAGTCCTTCTGACGATAATATTGGTGTAGACCATTACGATATTTATAGAGAAACAGAAGGATTAATGAAAAAGATTGCAACATCCAATACTACTTCTTATATGGATAAAAATTTACTCCCTAATACTACTTATAAATATGTAGTGAAAGCAGTGGATGTAGTTGGAAATGAATCCGTACAAAGTGATACGTTCACAATTACTACAAAAACTGAAAGCGCTTCATATGAAGCGTGGGATGCAAAGAAAGCATATAAAAAGGGAGATAGAGTTTTACACGAGGGAAAAGTGTATGAAGCAGTCCAGAATTATGAAGGTCATGGGGATCCAAACTGGATTTTTGCTTTATCCTTATGGAAAACAGTGTAAGCTTTACCTCAAAATGAAATGAAAGATGATGGGCTTTGATGCAAAAGGAAATCTTGAAAATTCACTTTTCTATTAATAAAAAAGGGTAGTATATGAATACAGAAAGTAGTTTCATATACTGCCCTTTTTATAATGATAACATTTTTGTCATAAGTATATGTGGAATACCATCTTCCATAAATACATCAGAAGAAGTTTGATAACCTAGTTTTTTATAAAATCCCTCAGCTTGTGTTTGACCATGTAATTTTACTTTTGTAGCATCTTTGTTGCGAGCAATTTCTTCCAACGCTTGAATGATTACTTTTCCTAATCCATATTTTCGATAGTCTTTTAAAATACAAATGCGTTCCAATTTTCCTGCGCCGTCAACAAATCGTATACGACCTGTACCTACAGGAATTTCATTATAATAAACTAAAATATGTATACATTTCTCTCCGATTTCATCAAACATATCGAATTCATCTTCAAGAGGGACATTTTGTTCTTTTACAAATACTTCTTTTCGAATGTGAAAGGCAGTTTCTAAATCTGTAAGTTCTGTTATAAGTTTGGATTGCAATTTGTTCAGTCCTTTCTAGTGTGAAGTGCTTTTGTTTTCATAGTATATCATAATGTTACGTAATAAAGAGAAAATATAAAAAGCTGACTGTAAGAGTCAGCTTTCATTATAATTCCTTAATACCATTTTTTGTTCCAATAATCGCCTTACTAGTCATATTAACAAACAATCCGGTTTCAACTACACCGGTAATCATTTTTAATTGTTTGTGTAAATCGGAAGGAGTAAGTATATGATTAGGGAATATACAATCGACAATCATGTTATTATTATCGGTTATAAACGTTTCATTATTTTTTAAGCGTAATGTTGTTTGACATCCTAAAGATTGGATTTTACTTTCGGTTTGTTTCCATGAAAAAGGTATGATTTCAACAGGTAATGGAAAAGTACCTAAATGTGTTACTAGCTTCGATTCATCAGCAATTATAATTAGTTCCTTGGATGAAGTGGCAACAATTTTCTCGCGAAGTAATGCGCCACCACCACCTTTTATAAGTTGTAAATTTGAATCAATTTCATCTGCTCCATCAATTGTGAGATCGAGTATATCAATTTCATTTAAGGAGATTAATGGAATTGATAGTTGTTTAGCTAAAGCTTCCGTTTCTTTTGATGTCGGTACAGCTTGAAATGATAATCCTTCTTTTACACGCTTACCTAATTTTTGTATCGTCCAATATACAGTAGAACCTGTGCCAAGCCCAACTGTCATTCCATCTTTTACAAAGTTGGCAGCATAGTCACCTGCGAGTTGTTTTAGATTCATCGCTTTATTCCGCCGGACGTGGTCCAGCATCAAGACCTGAATTCTCAACTGTAAGTACCGGACGAACGACTAAATCTTTATGTACACGCATTTGACAAGATAATCGTAAATGATCCTCAATCCCTTTTTCCGTCATCGCATTTTTTTCATTCGCACTCGCTTCACAAAAATCACCCGCTATAATTTCTACTCTACAAGTTGTGCAACGTGCTTTTCCGCCGCAACGATGGAGTATGTTTATACCGTTGTCTTCAATCGCTAATACTAACTTTGTGCCTTCTTTTACATCAAAAGTTCCTGCACCTTCAATTGTTAATTTTGGCAAATTTGTTCCTCCTCACGTAAAATTGTACATAACATATTTATGACCGCGAATTCTTGAACATAAACATTATTTTTTTAATGCCCCGTAACTTTTTCGTTTCATCAATCGTTTATTAAGTAAGCGCTGAAAAGGAGTGGTTATTTTGTGCACAAAAGTAACTCGTATTTTTAAAAATCATATCGATATGAATCATTCAAATATAAACTTTTTAATTGAGCAATATGGTGAGTTGAAAAGGTATTGTACATTTTTAACGAAAGATAAATGGGACGGCGAAGATCTTGCCCAAGAAACAATTTGCAAAGTTCTTCAAAAATATAGTAATAAAGATATTTGTATGACGCTTGTATATAAAATAGCTCGAAACCGTTGGATAGATCAGATGAAATCAAAATCAGTTCATGAAAAAATAAAGGAACAAATTACTTTTGAAGAACCACAAGAAAATATTGCAGATTTGCATGAAATGGTAGGGAAAGTATTAGCGTCACTAAATGTACAACAATCCACAATTTTATTATTAAAGGATGTTTTTCAGTATAGTATCGCTGATATTGCTAAAATATGTTCCGTATCGGAAGGTGCAGTGAAAGCTTCTTTATTTCGGAGTAGAAATAGGCTGAAAACTGTAAGTGAAGAAGGGATTGAGATAGTCGAATTCACAGATGATATTGAAGTTGTAGTAACGTCTATTCGTGAAGAAAGACCGGAATTATTAACCAAACTTCTTCCGACAATTGATTTTACTAAGTTACCATCTAAACAGCCAGTCTTATTATTTAATGCGAAAAACCCTTCTTCCTACAGTTGTATGCTTTGCACGGCATAACAATTATTGGAGGGATTTAAAATGAATGCAATTCCATATGTAGTAGAACAAACGAAATTAGGAGAACGTACCTATGATATATATTCAAGATTATTAAAAGACCGAATTATTATAATCGGTTCAGAGATTAATGATCAGGTTGCGAGCAGTGTAGTAGCGCAATTATTATTTTTAGAAGCGGAAGACGCGGAGAAAGATATATTCCTGTATATTAATAGTCCTGGCGGCTCAACGACAGCGGGATTTGCAATATTAGATACAATGAATCTTATTAAACCGGATGTGCAAACGCTTTGTATGGGCTTAGCAGCATCATTTGGTGCCCTTTTACTATTAGCTGGCGCAAAAGGAAAAAGATTTGCGCTTCCTAATAGTGAAATCATGATTCATCAGCCACTTGGCGGTGTAAAAGGGCAAGCAACAGAAATCGAAATTACAGCAAAAAGAATATTGAAATTAAAGCATGACATTAATAAAATTATTGCTGACAGAACAGGACAGCCAATCGAAAAAATAGCACATGATACGGAAAGAGATTATTTTATGACAGCAGAGGAAGCTAAAGAATATGGGATTGTTGATGGGGTCGTTGAGAAAAAATAACATAAAACAGGCTAGAGAATATGCTAATTCTCTGACCTGTTTTTTTTAATCTTTAATCCATTCATCAACTAACGATTGATTCTTTTTAATCCATTTTCGCGCCGCTTCTTCGGGATCTTTCGTTTTATTTAACTCGACCATTAATGTACCAAGTTGTTCATCATTCATTTTCCATTTGTCAAAATATTTTATGATATCCGGATGATCTTTTTCGAAACCTTTACGAACAGAGTAATAAATGTCATCTTTTTCACCATATACTTTCTTAGGGTCTTTTAAATATTTTAAGTCAAATTCCGAAAAGCCCCAATGCGGATTCCAAAGCGTGACAGCGATTGGTTTCTTTTTCGTATATGCTTTCTTTAGTTCACTCATCATCGCAGCTTCAGAAGACTGGACAAGTTTTAGTTTAATATCATATTCCTTCATTGCTTTATTTGTTAAATTCATAAGACTGCTGCCAGGTTCGATTCCGACAATTTTGTTATCTAGCTCATCTTTATGCGCATTTAAATCCTCAATACTGTTAATATTTTTCATATAAGAAGGGACGACGAGGCCAAGTCCAGTTCCTTCATACCATTTTGATTTTAAGACAATATCATCTTTATAACGATTATTTAGTGGTTTATCCGTAACGGGTAGCCACACTTCTAAATTAGCATCAACATCACCACGAGCGACACCAGTCCAAATTGCCGCTTTTTCTAAGTACATGAGCTCAACTTTGTAACCTTTTTGTTCTAATAAAACTTTCCACATGTTTGCCGTTGCAATATTTTCTTTCCAACTTGTTACACCTAGTTTAATTTTTCCTTTCGAATTTGCATTTGTTGCATTACACGAGGTAAAAATCATAGTAATAAATAATGCAAGGCATATAAGCCATATTTTCTTTCTCATTGAAAACCTCCTAAGGAACGTTTGCCTTTTTAAATAAATGTATAAGTAAGCATTCTTATTATGAACGGAAACGAGAATTTTAAAGAAATCTTATGAATGTCATTTTTATGTAATATTTCTTTGCAAAATCGCAACACTATGTGAATAGATGGGTAGAAAAGGAGTAGTGACATGGATAATACAAAGGTGCGTGTTGAAAACGTAACAAAAGTATTCGGGAAACATCCGCAAAAAGCGCTTACCTTATTAAAAGAAGGAAAAAGTAAATCGGAAATTTTAAAAGAGACAGGAATGAACGTTGGTGTAAAAAAAGCAACGTTTGAAGTATACTCTGGAGAAATTTTCGTTATTATGGGTTTGTCTGGTAGCGGGAAATCTACACTAGTTCGTATGTTAAATCAACTGATTAAACCAACCGCAGGTCATATATACATAGATGGTGAAGACATCGCAACGATGGGAAAAGAAGAGTTACGGAGAGTAAGAAGAACGAAAATGAGTATGGTATTTCAGAAGTTCGCTTTATTTCCTCACCGTACAGTGATACAAAACGTTGCGTACGGGTTAGAAATTCAGGGAGTTCCAGTTGAAGAGCGAGAGAAAAAAGCGTTAGAATCGCTACAGTTAGTAGGACTCGATCATCATAAAGATAATTATCCGAGTCAACTTAGTGGTGGTATGCAGCAGCGCGTTGGAATCGCAAGGGCACTAACGAATGACCCAGATGTTTTATTGATGGATGAGTCATTTAGTGCGTTAGATCCACTGATACGAAAAGAAATGCAAGATGAGCTGTTAGAGTTACAAGATAAAATGGAAAAAACAATTATTTTTATTACGCATGATTTAGATGAAGCGCTTCGAATTGGCGATCGAATTGCATTAATGAAAGATGGAGAGGTTGTCCAAATTGGAACGCCGGAAGAAATTATGATGAGTCCTGCGAATGAATTTGTAGAGAAATTCGTGGCGGACGTAAATTTAGGAAAAGTAATTACGGCGGAATCTATATTAAAACGACCAGAGACATTATTAATTGATCGTGGACCTCGTGTAGCACTTCAAATTATGAGGAACGCCGGCGTTTCAACTGTATATGTTGTTAATAAAAAGTATGAGTTTTTAGGTATATTAACTGCGGATGATGCAAGTAAAGCCGTTCAAAAACAGTGGCCAATTGCCGATTTATTACTTAATGATATTCCACACGTGTATTTAGATACTTTACTGGAAGAAACGTATGCAAAAATGGCGGAGATGAAATATCCGTTACCAGTAATTGATGAGAAGAAAAGGCTAAGAGGAATTATTAAACGCGAAAGTGTCATTCAAGCTCTTGCAGGTAATATTGAGGAAGAGGTGAAAGACGATGAGTAGTATACCACGTATCCCATTAGGCGAATGGGTCGATTCATTTGTTGCAAGTTTATATGAGCACTTTGAAGGCTTATTCCGAGGGTTCTCTTATATTATTGGCGGATTCGTTGATTTACTCACTAATTTTTTAACAATAATACCTGCCATATTGATGATTATTATCTTATGTTTCCTCATTTGGTACACAACGAGGAAAGTATCTTTAGTCATTTTTACGCTCATCGGATTATTATTTATTTTAAATATTAACTACTGGGCACAAACGATGCAAACATTAGCACTCGTCCTTACATCTGTTATTATTTCAATCATTGTAGGAATCCCAATCGGAATTTTAGCTTCTCAAAATGAACGTTTTTCAAAATTTTTAAAACCGACATTAGATTTTATGCAAACAATGCCGGCTTTTGTATATCTTATTCCTGCGATTACATTTTTTGGAGTAGGTGTAGTGCCTGGGATTATTGCATCGGTAATCTTTGCAATGCCGCCGACAATTCGCTTTACAGACCTAGGGATTAGACAAGTTCCAGAAGATTTAATTGAAGCAGCGAATGCATTTGGATCCACAGCATCACAAAAACTATTTAAAGTACAATTACCACTCGCAACTGGAACGATCATGGCTGGAGTGAACCAAAGTATTATGCTTTCTTTATCTATGGTAGTAACAGCATCTCTTGTAGGAGCACCAGGTCTTGGGGTTGATGTATACCGCTCTGTAACACAAGTAAATATCGGAATGGGATTTGAAGCCGGACTAGCTATTGTTGTCATTGCGATTATATTAGACCGTATTACACAAGGATTTCATCAAAAAAGAAGATAAAAAGAAAACACACTTTATTATACAAAGTGTGTTTTTTGTTTGAAAAGATTACATACGAACAATAACAGAACCGCCAGCTGGTGCACAAACTTGGTTTTGCTGTTGTTCCATTGATTTTATTAATTGATTATTTTCTTCTATTAATGAGATTAGTTTCGCTAACTGACTTTCAAGACTTGCAATACGCTGCATCATATATTGTGAATCAGGATGCAGTGTATTCCTTACGAGATGGGGGGAATACACGTATTGTTGATTTAAATTTGGATTCCAATGAGGATGCATTTAAATCGTTCCTCCTTTAATAAATTAAGAAGCTTTCTTATAGTAAATGCCTATATATATTCAATGGTTACTTGAATTTTTTCATTATAAAAGGAGTATGTACAGAAAATGAAAAATATTATATGTGAAGTTAAAGTACATTTTTTGAAATATTCAAGTGAGATAGTGAATATATTAATACATTCAAGTAAATGTATGTTATTTAGGGAGAAAAGATGGGAGGAGATGCAATTTTGGCTAAAAATAATAAAAGAAATGATGCCTTGGCAATAGGTATCGGTATAGGGATTGTAATCGGTGTGTTTCAAGGGTATTTTACTAATAATTTAGTAATCGGAATTGTGATAGGAATTGTAATTGGGATTGCGTTTTTGAAGAAATAATGAGTTGTAAATTTATTTAAAAAATCGCCTCGTTAAAAGAATGAATTTTCGGAATATAAATCCTGTTTTTCCTTTTTTTATGATATTATATATAAAAAGGATGGTGATAAATATGTCAACAAACAATCAAGTAGAACGAAACTGCTTTATTTGCAAAAAACATAAAGGAAACATTACAGTTCCAGGTGGAGCTATTTATGAAGATGAACTCGTTTACGTTGGACATGTCCATTGGGATAGCGAAGAAACATACCTTGGTTATGTAATGATAGATATAAAAAGACATGTACCTGGCCTTGCTGAACTAACAGATGAAGAAGCGAAAGCGTTCGGGCTAATAACAAGTAGAGTAAGTAAAGCACTAAAGGAAAATGAAGGTGCAGAGCATATTTACACTTTTGTTTCAGGGAATGGTGTACCACATATGCATATGCACATCATACCGCGTTATCCAAATACACCTAAAGAGTTTTGGTCACCAACTGAAGTAGCGAAATGGACTGGTGCGCCATATGGAGACGCAGAGAAAATCAAAAAACTATGCGAAAGAATACGAAAGTATATGATGAATGAGTATGCATAAAACAAATAATAGACATAATTCATGGATTGGAAATAGGGAAATGTGTTTAGACGAAATTTCAGTAAAACAATATGGTGACATCATGCTCGGTAAATATGGCGGGAATATAAGCGCCGGAGCAAAAAAGAACGAAGATGGTGCGTTAGTTTGGTCGAATGGTGATTGGGAATTTGCGGTTATATTAGACGGACATAATAGTGCAGAAAGTGTTGATCTAGTAGTAAATACAATCGAAAAAGAATATGAAAATATCAACACGATTATGAAAGAACCAATTGAAACAGTTTTTCGATTTGTTGAAAATCATATACTCACAATTTTTCAATCACAATCATTTAAAGAAAAGTGCAAAAGAGTAAAAGGTGAAACAGCTTGCTTACTATGTGTAAGAAAAGAAAATTACATATGGTGGCTTTCTATCGGTGATTGTTTAGTGTATGTATTTCATGAAGAGTTCCATGAATTAGGACAATATGCATTAAATCAACGTCATTTTTACGAGTGGATTGGTAATGTTAATACATTTAATTTACCTGTTCCTTGCTATTCATCAGGAATTCGTGAATTACGCACTGGTAACAATCGAATTGTAATGGTGACAGATGGAGTATTAGAATGTGGGGAACGAAGATATGAAACTCCTATAAATCTGTATAGTGCTATGAATAGAAATAATAAAACACTTAAAGAAAATATTCACAATGTTTTAGAACACGTGCATCATCAGTTAGGACGAGATAGTGCGACAATTATTAGTTGGGACGTTGAAAATAAAAGGAATGCTACGTATCCGAGTGATCAGCCGGATAAAGGGTAAAGGAGGAGACATCACTGTTTTTAGTTAAAGTAATTTTATTAGTATTATGGATCATATTTGTAGTTATTTTGGAAAAAGTAGTGAGAAAAAAATTAAATATACCGAAACAAATAGACCTGAATAAATATGTAAACAACGCTCATAAATGGGGTACTAGGGCTCTTATCATTTCTTATATAATTGTTACGATGATATGTGCCACTTTAAATCCCATTTATATTAGTAATTTACCCCTATTATTTTTAATAACTTTATACTGCTTTCAATCATATATGGAGTGGAAATATGATAAAGAATCGAGAGAATATGTCATTTCTTTAGGAACAGTTCCGTTATTAATAATAACAGGAATTATGTTTAATCTCTTCTTTTATAGTTATTGGATTTAATCATATGTGGAATGAACGGAGTGACAAAATGAAAATACCTAAATTACGTACTGAAGTAATGATTTTAAATGAGGATCATGCTGAAGTACTTGTACAATGTGATTTAAGTGAAACATTTTATCGTTTTCCAGGCGGTTCTATTGAATTTGGTGGAACAACGAAAAAGGACATCATTGCACATTAATACATTGGGGAACGGTTGAAGAGATAATTACAAATGAAATAAGACATAAAGAACATGAAGATATTATATTAATTTGGAAAAGTCTAGACGAATTGAAGGAGAAACCAACATATCCTGAAGGAATTGTAAGTTATTTAGAAGAGAATAACCGAAATATAGTCCACTTTATTTCTAAAAACAAATAAAGCAATGGGAGGGGGATAACAATGGGTACCTCTACAATCTTGATTATTATTATTGGACTGGGTATAGGTGGTTACTTTTTAGAACAGTTTTTAAGAAGAAAATTGAATATGGAGAAAAGAGGTTTCTTTGGATATAAGCATGCGAATAGTTTACATGTAAAATTAGAAATAGGACTTATTATTATTTATGTAATAGGCAGTTGTTATTATATGTTTAAATTTGAAAACTCTAACATGGCTTATGTCATGTTCACTTATTTAGGGATATCATGTACTTTAAGAGCATGGATGGAATGGAAATATGATAGAGAATCAAAAGAATATATACTTTCGATAATGGGAATGGTTGCTTTTATATTGATGCTCTCAATACTATTTTATTTCGTTCCAACTGCTACATAAAATGCAAGAGATATACGGAGATGAAAATCATGAGATAACTAATAAATAAGAAACCATTTCCTACTAAATGGTTTCTTATTTAAATTCATCATTTATTTTGGCTAATATGGATGTAACGAAATTTGTTTTATCCTCTGCATATTGATGTTTATCATTAGGGTTAGCTTTTGAAAGTTGAATCTTTAACTGTTCATATTGTAGACGAGAAGTTTTATTTTCTATTAAGTAATCTCTGAATTGTAATTGTTCTATTAAATATGTATTCCCTTGTTCATACATATGAATTTGATGAGTTCTTGGCTCGCCTTTATTAAAATAGTATCTTTCAGGCAGTACATCTTTTCTATATTTATAATTTAGTAGTTCTAACTCTTTAATACATTTTAAACCGTCCGTATAATCTTTTAATTCGATTGCAATATCAATGATCGGCTTTGCCCTTAAATGTGGAATAGAAGTACTACCAATATGGTGTATCGCTACAATATTTTCACTAATTTGTTCCTCAATGAATTGTTTTTCTTTTATAAACTCATTTGCCCATTCTTCAGTCCACGGAACTAAAAATACTTTCCCGTACGGTAAACCTAGCATTTGTTTAGCACCTCTTTCAAAATGGTTTGAAAAAGTCTATTACATCTTCTTAAAGCTTCTCAAAACAAGATATTCCCACAATCTCCAAGGAAGAATCTTCTTCGCAAAGATCATAAATTTTACACCTTTTCCAATTGGATATCGTAAATTCGTACGCTTAGATTCAGCAATTTCTACAATTTTATTAGCAACATCTATCGGGTTTCCTAATGTATCGCTTCCGCTATTAATATGTTTTTGAATTTTATCCATATATTCTTTGTAAGGAGAGGTTGTATCAGATTGGTTTTCAGCTAATTGTTTACCAACTTCCCATATGTTCGTGTTATAAGAACCAGGTTCAAGTAAGGCAACGTCTATTCCGAAAGGTTTTACTTCTAAGCGAAGCGATTCACTCCAGCCTTCTAATGCATATTTTGAAGATACATAAGGGGATAAACCAGGAAATCCAACTTGGCCACTAATACTGCTTATATTAATGATTTTTCCACCTTTCTGCTTTCTCATATATGGTAAGACAAGTTGAGTGATTGATATAGCGCCAAAAAAATTTGTTTCAAATTGTTTACGGTATTCCTCCACTGGGATTTCTTCTACAAAGCCTCCAGTTGCATATCCTGCATTATTAATGAGAAGGTCTACTTTGTTTATTCCTTTTAAAAATAATTGAAAGTTATGTATAGAGTTTTGATCGGTTACATCTAATTGTTGAATTTTTATATTTTGTTGTAAGTTGAGTTTAGTAGCTTGAGATATTAAATCTTCTTGCTTATTAATGTTTCGCATTGTGGCGATAACTAAATAGTCTTTTTTCGCAAGCTCAAGTGTTGTTAAAAGTCCGAATCCACTTGAAGCCCCAGTAATAACAGCGATTTTTTTATTCATTTTTTACTCGCTTTCTTTTTCTTTTATCATAACGAATTGTATAGCGAATAGCTATTTATTAAAGATATTTGTTATAATTGAAAAGTATTATCAATTAATTAATGGTTTATTTATAAAAGGAGTGTGGATTTCATGAGGACTAACGGTTTTCATGATATTTTTCATAAATATTTTCATGGATTACAGATGGAAGATGAGAGACATATGTATGTACCAAATATATTAGGTAAAGGAGAAGTACGAAGATGGACGTCGTTTTCTGGAATTGAAATTGTATTATCAAACTTTCAATTCCATAATAATCACCATATTCAGTTTGCATCAGATGCAGCAATGGTGGAACTTAATTTTTGTTTGCAAGGTTTTGCGGAGGTGCAAGTAGGTCATTCTTCGTATGAATTAAAGACTGGAAATAGCTATTTATATTTTATGAATGATTTTGAAGTGTTATTTGAATATGAAAAAGAGAAGCCTCTATATTCATTAGCTATTGGAATCCCTGTACCATTATTTAATCATTTTATGTTGGATTATACGGATGAAGGAATGCTTAATTTTCACGCTATATTAGGTAATAACTCATTTAAAAAGTTGCAAAGTCCAATTGATTCTCTATCAGCTAATATTATTTCAAAAATGATAGATTTTCCACATCAAGATCGTATATATCAACTAGAAATGGAAAGTAAAGTGCTTGAATTACTCTCCATACATTTTGGTAGGTTTTTGTTAAAAAATCGTAATGAAATAAAAAGAAGAGTTTTATCAAAAAGTGATATAAATAAAATAAAACATGCTGAAGAAATATTAGTGCAGCGGATGGAATTACCACCATCATTATTAGAACTAGCTAAGTTAGTAGAGTTAAATGATTATAAATTAAAACTGGGATTTAAAGAGTTATTTGGTACATCTGCATTTGCATATTTAAGGGAACAGCGAATGGAACGGGCAATGTTTTTATTACGTTCTGGAACTAGTAATGTAACTGAAACGGCAATCGCTGTTGGGTACAAAAATATTAGTCACTTTTCAGAGTCCTTTAAAAAGAAATATGGGATAAAACCTTCTGAAATTTTACGTATATATTAAAAATCCGCTATACCGTAAACTCCTCCGTTATTTGGTAGTTGTATTTTGTAATGGTCAGTATAATTACAATCAACATCCAATTGTAATTAACTATTTATGGAGGAATTTAAATGAATGAACGGAATGAACATCACTTTTGGGTATTTGTATTAATAGGAATGTTCCTTATTATAACAACAACCGGTTTTGCACGTATGGCATATGGAATTATATTGCCATTTATGCAAGAGGGACTTCACTTATCTACATCTCAATCAGGTATGTTAGGAACTATACTTTTTTTAGGCTATTTATTAACTGTAGGAACATCTGGAATATTTACTATCCGTTTTGGCGCAAAATCCGTTTTATTAATAGGGAGTTGGCTTGTTGTTGTAAGCTTATTGGGATTATCTTTTGTTTATTCAATTTGGCTAGTCGCTATTTGTATGCTATGTGCTGGAGCTGGTAGTGCTTTAGTATATACGCCACTCATGTCAATAACGGTAGGGTGGTTTCCAGGCAAAAGAGGAACTGTAATGGGGCTGTTATTAAGCGGTGCTGGAATAGGTATGCTATTTAGTGGAATAATTGTTCCTTATGTAGTACGTGCATTTCCTGAGTATAGTTGGCGCGGTGTATGGTTTTTGTTTGGGGTTATTACATGTATCGTAGTATGTATCGCTTCAATTATTTTGAAAAATCCTGATGTAACCGAAGATGAGGAAAAAAGGAATCATAAATCGTTTTTATGGAAAACAAAAGAACTATATGTTATTGCATGGATGTATTTTATTGTGGGCATTGTTTACTTAATTCCGAATTTATATCAAACTAGTTTTATGATTGATAGTGGTATCTCGGCATCAATGTCAGGAAGCATTTATGCAATTGCCGGTATGTTTTCAATAGTAGGAGCTCCTATCTGGGGATTGATTTCAGATCGGATTGGCATAAAGAAAACGTTATGTATTGCACTTTTATTAGCAGTAATAGGTGATGTGATGCCAATCCTTTTTGAAAACATAATGGGTTTTATCGTATCGGCAATAATTTGGGGTTCTAGCCTCGGCGGTATCCTTTTATTAATACAAGTTGCAGCATCAAAGCAAGTATCCCGAAAGTATGTATCAATGGCAATTAGTTTTATTTCTGTTTTTTATGCAGTTGGTCAAATGATTGGACCAGGACTTGCAGGCTGGATTATTGGAACAAGTGGCTATACAGCTGCTTATGGATTAGGTGCGTTCGGTTTCTTTATATGTATATGTATGGGATTGCGTTTAAAAAGAGGAAAACTTACAAATTCAGCGTATTTAGAGAAGTGAGTATTGTCATAAAATGAATCTTTTTAAAGGGGGGACGTAAAGTGGTACATGTGAAAGATGTATTAGCAGATCAATTGTTGGCGAATGCAAACGATCCTAGTTGGTATATTCCATTTTCAGATGCAGTGAAAGATTTATCTGAGAGAGAAGCTTTCTGGAAACCGAATGAAGAGAGTAATAGTATAGCTGAAATTGTACAACATTTATTGTATTGGAACTCAACGTGGCAAACTAGGTACAAAGAATCGAATGTGAATGCCGTGCCCGCTATTGGTGATAATAACAAAAGTTTTATGCTTTCAGATAATCAATCTTTCGATGAGTTAAGAGAAAAACTACTAGAGAAACTATTACAATGGCAAAAGCTTATAAATGAAGAAAAGGTTGAAAGTGATGTAGTTGGATTTCCTGTTTCTGCAAAGTGGTGGGAAGTGCTAGCAAATGTAACAACTCATAATGCGTATCATATTGGTCAAATTATTTACATCCGGAAGTTACAGAAGAGTTTTGATAATGAATAACATAATAATTCTCAAATTAGGTGAACAAAAGTGGACAAAACGAGACATATGTCTCATTTTGTCCACTTTTTTATTTTGAAAGAAAAGAGAAAATCGATGAAATCAAGGTTTAGAATTTGGCATAGTATTTGCAATATAAAAGATGAACAAGAAAATAGGAGGGCTGGACATGTTAAAAACAACTGAAAGTAAAGGGAATGAAATTACGAAAGAACAAGCTCGTTGGATGTATGAAAAAATGTTAGAGATTCGTAAGTTTGAAGATAAGGTACATGAATTATTCGCGCAAGGCGTTCTGCCAGGTTTCGTTCATTTATACGCAGGTGAGGAAGCGGTAGCAGTTGGTGTATGTGCCCACTTAACAGATAGTGACAGTATTACAAGTACACATAGAGGTCATGGGCATTGTATCGCAAAAGGTTGTGATTTAAATGGTATGATGGCTGAACTTTTCGGGAAAGTGACAGGTTTATGTAAAGGTAAAGGCGGATCCATGCATATTGCCGATTTAGATAAAGGAATGCTTGGTGCGAATGGAATTGTAGGCGGCGGTTTCCCACTTGCTTGCGGTTCAGCATTAACAGCTAAATATAAAGGAACAAAAGATGTAAGTGTTTGCTTCTTCGGTGACGGTGCGAATAATGAAGGGACCTTTCATGAAGGGCTTAACTTAGCGGCGATTTGGAAGTTACCAGTTATTTTTATCGCTGAAAATAACGGTTACGGTGAAGCAACGACATTTGAATATGCTTCAAGTTGTGATTCCATTGCAGATCGAGCGAAAGCTTACAATATTCCAGGTGTTCAAGTGGATGGGAAAGATCTACTTGTAGTATATAAAGCCGCGGAAGAAGCGATAGAACGTGCGCGTAATGGCGGTGGGCCAACGATTATTGAATGCATGACATATCGTAACTACGGTCATTTTGAAGGTGAAGCGCAAACATATAAAACTTCAGAAGAAAAAGAAGAGCATTTAAATGAAAAAGATGCAATTGTGCATTTCCGTAAGCATTTAATTCATGAAGGATTATTAACAGAAACTGAACTTGTAGATATGGAAAAGGCAGTAGATGAAGCAGTACAAAAATCAATTGAATTTAGTGAAAATAGTCCATATCCAGAGGATGCAGAATTATTAAAAGATGTATACGTTTCTTACAAATAAGAGGAGGGTGAAAAATAATGACTAGAACAGTAAGTATGTCAACCGCAATTAATGAAGCGATGAAAATATCAATGCGTCGTGATGAAAATGTAATTTTAATCGGAGAAGATGTTGCAGGTGGTGCGCAAGTTGATCATTTGCAAGATGATGAAGCATGGGGCGGTGTACTTGGCGTGACGAAAGGACTTGTACAAGAATTTGGCCGAAATCGTATTTTAGATACGCCAATTTCAGAAGCGGGTTATATGGGAGCGGCGATGGCAGCTGCGGCAACAGGTTTACGTCCAATAGCTGAATTAATGTTTAATGATTTTATCGGTAGTTGTCTTGATCAAGTATTAAACCAAGGTGCAAAGTTCCGCTATATGTTCGGTGGTAAAGCGAAAGTACCCGTTACAGTACGTACAATGCATGGCGCTGGTTTTAGCGCAGCAGCTCAGCATTCACAAAGTTTATACGCATTATTTACGAGCATTCCAGGTATAAAAGTTGTCGTTCCTTCTACTCCGTATGACGCAAAAGGCTTATTGTTAGCGGCAATTGAAGATGACGACCCAGTAATTTTCTTTGAAGATAAAACACTCTACAACATGAAAGGTGAAGTGCCAGAAGGGTATTATACAATTCCTTTAGGTAAAGCAGATATGAAACGTGAAGGTTCTGATGTAACAATTGTCGCAATTGGAAAACAGGTTCATACCGCTCTTGCAGCTGCTGAACAATTATCAAAAAAGGGACTTGAAGTAGAAGTTATTGATCCGCGTTCTTTATCACCACTAGATGAAGATACAATTTTATCATCTGTTGAGAAAACAAATCGTCTTATCGTTATTGATGAAGCAAACCCAAGATGTAGCATAGCAACTGATATCGCAGCAATCGTAGCGGATAAAGGATTTGATTTATTAGATGCACCTATTAAACGAATTACAGCACCACATACACCAGTTCCGTTCTCACCACCACTTGAAAAATTATATTTACCAACGCCAGAGAAAGTAATTGAAATTGTATCAGAAATGATCGGAGACCAATCTTTATTACATGTGTAATGAAACGATGAGAAGGGAGAGAGAAACATGGCTGTAGAAGTTGTAATGCCGAAGTTAGGTATGGCGATGAAAGAAGGTATTATTACAAACTGGAATATTAAAACAGGCGATCATGTAGCAAAAGGAGAACTAATTGCTAGTATTAACTCAGAAAAAATTGAAACGGAAATAGAAGCACCAGCTGATGGAACTGTACTTGATATAGCTGTAAGTGAAGATGAAGGAGTTCCACCTGGCACTGTAATTTGCTACATCGGTAAACCGAATGAAAAAGTAGACGTTCATGAAAGTATACATGTTGTAGAAGAAAAAACATCTAATATAGAAGTACAAAATATACAACATCCAGAACCCTACGCGAAAGAAGTGGCGAAGCAAAGAATCAAAATATCTCCGGTAGCGAAAAAAATTGCAATAACTGAAAATCTTGATATCAAGGCATTAGTTGGTACAGGTCCTGGTGGAAGAATTACCAAGGCAGATGTATTAAAAGCGCTTGAAATAAGAGTGAACGTTCCAGAAGTACTTAAACAAGAAAAAGAAAACAGTAAAGTAATTCCTGTTACTGGTATGCGGAAAGCAATCGCAAACCGTATGCATGCAAGCTTACAAAATAGTGCGCAATTGACATTAACGATGAAAGTAGATGTTACAGATTTAGTTGCTTTGCATAAAGAAATAGCGGAAGTTGTACAAAAACGATACGATAACAAACTAACCATTACGGATTTTATTTCTCGTGCTGTTGTATTGGCGCTTGGGGAGCATAAAGAAATGAACAGCGCTTATATAGATGATGCAATTCATCAATTTGAACATGTTCATTTAGGCATGGCAGTCGCATTAGAAAAAGGGTTAGTCGTTCCAGCTATTCGCTTTGCTAATAATCTATCTTTAGTAGAGTTGTCTAAAGAAATTAAGAATGCGGTTCAAAAGGCACGAACAGGCAGTTTAAATAGTGATGATATGCAAGGGACAACATTTACAATTAGTAATTTAGGTAGCTTTGGGATTGAATATTTTACACCGGTATTAAATACACCTGAAGCTGGTATTTTAGGCATAGGTGCTATTGAACATGTTCCTGTATATAAAGGAAAAAAATTAAGAAAAGGAAGTATGTTACCTTTAAGTTTAACATTTGATCATCGTGTATTAGATGGTGCACCAGCAGCTGCATTTTTACGTACAATTAAACGTTATTTAGAAGAACCTGTAACAATTCTTTTATAAAGAGAAGGTGAGAGAATGAGTAAATTAGTTGTTATTGGAGGCGGACCTGCTGGCTATGTAGCGGCAATTACCGCGGCTCAAAATGGAAAAGATGTCACTCTTATTGATGAAGCTGATCTTGGTGGGACTTGTTTAAATGTGGGGTGCATGCCTACAAAATCATTGTTAGAAAGTGCAGAAGTGCATGATATTGTGAGAAAAGCGAATCATTATGGAGTTACGCTTAACGAAGGAAGTATTTCAGTTGATTGGAAGCAAATACAGGTGCGGAAATCACAAATCGTAACGCAGCTCGTCCAAGGAATTCAATATTTAATGAAGAAAAATAAAATAAAAGTTATACAAGGTAAAGCGAGATTTGAAACGGATCACCGAGTGAGAGTTACACACGGTGATAAAGAGACTGTAGTAGATGGAGAACAGTTCATTATTGCGGCAGGTTCAGAACCGACTGCATTATCTTTTGCTCCATTTGATGGAGAGTGGGTTTTAAATAGTAGCCATGCGATGTCCCTAGAAAATATACCGAAATCATTATTAATTGTTGGCGGTGGTGTAATAGGTTGCGAGTTTGCTAGTATTTATAGTCGTCTTGGAACAAAGGTTATGATTGTTGAAATGGCACCGCAATTATTACCTGGTGAAGACGAAGATATCGCACATATTTTAAGAGAGAAACTAGAAAAAGATGGTGTAGAAATATTTACAGGAGCAGCTTTAAAAGGATTAAATAATTATAAGAAGCAAGCTTCATTTGAATATGAAGGAAGTATCCAAGAAGTTAATCCAGAATTTGTTCTCGTTTCTGTCGGCCGAAAACCACGTGTACAACAATTAGATTTAGAAAAAGCAGGCATTCAATATTCAAATAAAGGGATTTCTGTGAATGAACATATGCAAACCAATGTATCACATATTTACGCAGCAGGTGATGTGATTGGTGGAATCCAGCTTGCTCACGTAGCCTTCCACGAAGGAACGACAGCAGCATTACACGCGAGTGGAGAAGCTGTAAAAGTAAACTACCATGCTGTACCGCGCTGTATTTATACAGCACCAGAAATTGCAAGCGTTGGTTTAAACAAAAAAGATGCAAGAGAGCAGTACGGTGACATACAAATTGGAGAATTTCCTTTTACAGCAAACGGAAAAGCGCTTATTATGGGAGAACAAACGGGTAAAGTAAAAGTCATTGTTGAACCTAAATATCAAGAAATTGTAGGGATTTCTATTATCGGTCCTCATGCAACCGAACTAATCGGACAAGGAACTGTAATGATTCATACGGAAGTTACCGCTGATATTATGAGAGATTATATTGCAGCGCATCCAACTTTATCTGAAGCAATTCACGAAGCGTTATTGCAAGCGGTAGGACATGCTGTACATGCTTAAATGGAATTATAATAAACCACTATTCTCTAAATGAATGAGAGAATAGTGGTTTGAATTTTTACAGAAGAAATTGAATATCCTATTATTTTTTTACGTCAATCGCTGAAGTAATATCGTTCCAATCAGCAGCTAAATTAGCAGTTTTACCGTACCAATCAGCGTGTTTAAATACAACACCTTTTCCATATCCTTGTGTAGAAGTATGCTCCCAAAGTGTCGTCGAATAACTTGCAGAAGGTGATGCTGTACTTACAGAGGAAATTCTGTCGTTCCAGCTAGATGGTAAATTTTTAAAACCGCTACTCCAGTAAATATATTGACCACCTTTATCTTTATGTTCATAAAAATCAGTACTACCAGCGCCGCTACCTAAAGGATTAATTTTATTTTTAATTACTTTTTTATCCTTTTCAATATAAGCATCTAATGTATCACGGCTAGTAAAACCATAAGCTAGCCAATCTCCATTTTCATTTTGCTCTGGTAATACCATAGTAATTTGGATGTCTTTCTTATCCTGATCACTTAATTTTGTAAATGAATTAACATTCTGTTCATCCACTTTTAAATAATCAAAAGACTTAATTGTGTTACCTTTTTCTTCAGCACTTGCTACTCCTAGTCCTCCAGTTAATGCAAATCCCGCTACTAATGTACCTGCTACTAATTTCTTCAACATATAACCATCCCTTTTTGTTTAGATTTTTGTACAGGTGAATCTTTGTACTAGTAAAATGTATTCTAATTACTCATTATTGTAAATATTCTGAAGTTTTAGAAATAAAAGGCGGAATATTTACAGTTTTGCATTTTTTCTTTAGAAAAAATAGTTATTGGAATGATATAATAAATAGATATATCGCTTTTGCTGGATGTTAAAATGTTTTAGGAGGAAAGCCATTGAAGTATTTCAATAAAGATTGGTATAAAGAAATACAAATTATAGAATTTGTAAGTTTTATAGAGTCTATAAAAGAATGGTTAGAAATGGATATACAAAGTTTAATAGATGAAATAAAGGAAAGGAAAACAGATTTATTAAAATTCCTTCCTGAATCCATACATCCATTTATTCATAGCACCACAATTAATTCAGAATATCCTTCTAGTGAATTGAAAAAGCTTATGAAAGAATGGATAGAGGATTGTGAGAAAAGAAGGGCTCATTTAGAACGATTCTACTTAGAGCACTTCCATTCGATTAAGAAAAAACTCCCAACACATGTTATTCAGTTACATGAATACTCACTACATGACAGTGTAGTCGAATCAGTAGAGAGAAGATCAAAAGATACGCTAATTATAACTTTAGATTGCAGTGGTACTTTTAGTGGATTTGATAAACTTCAAGTAACTTTTACAGGAGTTTCGAAATGTTCTATCCCAGAAAATTTTGAAGGTGCTTGGTGGTTATGTCATGAAATAGATCTTACTAATGAAGGTTTTGAATTGGGTGTTTTATTTGATTGCCCATTTGAAGAAGTGACGATTTGTGCAAAAGATGTATTTCTTGAGAAAAGTAACTAGTAAACTTTATAACTTTACAAATAAAAAACAGTCTTATATGACTGTTTTTTATTTAGATGCTAAATTATCAAGTTTCCAATATGTATCTGTTAACGGCGCAGCTTTGCTATCTATATATAAATACATATTATTTAAATCTTTTGGTGAAGTTTTCATATTAAATTCAATGTCGGTAGTTAAAGAGAATTCAGATGGAACCTTTTTAGCATTTTCATTTTGTATAACTTCACCTTCGTATTTTTCACCCGTTTTGTCATCTTTTATGAAATATTTTATTTCTGAAAGATCTATCGTTTGTCCGTCAACACGAGCGTTATTTATAGTAACGCGAGCTGTGAGGCGCCACTCTTTGTCTATTTTTTCGAATTTAGCATTTTCAACAGTTGCTCTATAGTATTCGTTTTTAAATATTTCCCCATAGTGCATTGCATTCTTTTCAAGAGCGCTCTTTTCTTGTTTTGGTGCAGTATTCCCATTACATCCTGCCATCAGCCCTGTAAATAATAATGCTGTACAAGTTACTTTAATTATAGATTTCATAGTAATTCCTTTCTGTGTTAAAAAGTAAAACATAGGAATAATTTTACAACAACAAGGAGGTAAATGGAAGTATTTTAATAGAATATACAAATATGTATTTATTCGGTGTTGAATGTAATGGGATAGAAAGAAGGAGAAAACCTGTACAAAGCTGAAAGAATAAGAATTGAAAATATTGTAAAACAGAAAAAGCATGCATATAATGAAAATACAGATTAATTTTTTGAATCTTCAATAACGGTGGTGTGAACATGTTTACTGAAGAGCGTAGAGAGAAAATTTTAGAGTTACTTAAGAAAGATGGAAGGGTAATTGCTAAAGATCTTGCGGAAAGTTTCGATATGTCTATTGATTCTATAAGAAGAGATTTGTCTATTATGGAGAAGGATGGCTTGTTAAAAAGAACACATGGAGGTGCAATCGAACTTGCTAGAGTAAGGAATTTAGCTGCCGAACCATCAAAACGTTATCGTGATAGTTCACTAGATGAAGGAGCGATTGCGAAAGTTGCTGCATCATTCATACAAGAAGGAGATTCCGTTTTTATTGGCGGGGCATCTATTCATTATGCGATGTTAAAGTATTTACCTGAAACATCATTTACAGTTGTTACAAATTCTATAGAAATTGCTAGTACGTTACGGGAATATAAGAATATTGATACGTATTTAATTGGAGGAAAGGTGAAACCATCAGGAAATATGACAGATACACTTGCCTCAGAATTGATAAGTCAATTCTCAATTGATCTGTATTTTTCTACAAGTGGCGGCATTTCATTGAATGGTATAAGTACTGCAACGCCGGAAGTTGCTTATTTTAGTAAAACAGTAAGTAAGATTGCTAGAAGAAACATTTGTTTAGCGCCTCATACTAAACTCGGAATAGACTGCTTTATAAAAGGAGAGTCACTGAGAGAAATTGATCTTATAATAACAGATGAAGAGGCTAGTAAAGAAACGATTCAAGAATTTGAGAAACAAGGTAAAGAAATTGTAATCGCATCAATAGACTGCATTTAAAAGGAGTTTGAAATGATTATAAAAGGACAAGAGTTTCATATAAATGGATTAGCTTATACAATTCGTTCTGCAGCTGAAACGGATGCTGAGCAATTATCGAAGATTAGAGTTCAGATCGATGGCGAAACTGAAAATATGGATAGAGAAGCTGGAGAGGGATTTATAGATAAGATAGGGTTTCAAAAAATAATAAAAACAGATAGTGAAGAGACAAAGAATCTGTTTTTAGTTGCAGAAGTGCACAATCGAATCGTTGGATTTTCAAGATGTGAAGGGTCAAATTTGAAAAGATTATCCCATAAAGTAGAGTTTGGCGTTTGTATTTTAAGAGAGTTTTGGGGATATGGAATGGGCAAGAGTCTTTTGCAACAATGTATTCAGTGGGCTGATGAAAATGAAGTAAAAAAGATATCATTACAAGTGTTAGGGACAAACGAAAAAGCCATTCAACTTTATAAAAGATTAGGTTTTGAAGTAGAAGGTGTTTTGAAAAATGATAAAAGGCTGTCGGATGGGAAGTATTATAATACGGTAGTAATGGGAAGATTTATTCATACATTTCATAAAAGAGGTGTAGTGGAATGTTTTACAGAAGAAAGTACTATATAGTAGAGAATAAATTTGTAGAAATATTTAATGAGCATTTTACTAACACGAACTTACCTAATCAGTTAAAGCATGGTTCCAGACTAATAGGACGCTGGATGAAAGATAATAATGATGGTACAACAGAAATATTCGCCATATGGGAATATGATAGTTATGAACAGTATAAAGAAATTGAATCAAAAATTAGAAGTGACGAGATGCATGTTAAAAGAATACAGGATTGGTATGAAAAACATGGCGGGAAAGAATATGTTTTACAGAAGTACATAGTAGAGTTAAAAAATGAAGAGTTAGTATGTACTGTAAAGTGATAGAGGAGTGAGAGATTATGAGAATTAAAACAAAATTATATTTTAGTTTAGCGTCTACCATTTTATTTGCAATAGCGGTGACAGTTTTCTTTATAAACGGCACTCCACAAAAGTGGTTTTGGTTATGTATTTTCTTTGCGTCCATTATACAAAATATAGTTCTACTAAAAAAGAATAAAGAAGTTCATTAATATATTCTAATTATTAACATATTTGTGTCGTCTTTCTAGTTTTGTTGAAAACGCTTTTATTCAGTTTTATAATAAAAGTATGTTTTTACAGATCTCCAAAACAATGAATAGGGAGATGATACGATGTTAGCTTCACCGTTTTACTTACATACATGGAAAAAGTTTATTGATGAAGGTGTCCTTGATTCGAACCGTATAAACGAAAGAATTTCAGAGTCATGGCATCGATGTAAACAAGCAAATGTGAACCCTCATATGAATAAAGGTCAGAAAATTTTGTCTTCTAATATTTTTCACGATCAAAAGAAAAAGAGTGAAATCTTCCTTGATATAGCAATACCTCAATTACAAAATATGAGGAAAACTATTGACGAACTGCAAATGATGGCATTATTAATTGATCCAGACGGTTACGTTCTATCGCTAAGTGGAAATCAACAAACGTTAAAACGAGCGAAACATATTAACTTCATTGAAGGTGTGAAATGGACGGAAGCAGCTGTTGGTACAAATGCGATAGGAACCGCGTTACAGATTGAAGAGGCTATTATGATAAGTGGTACAGAGCATTATTCTGTCGCATCTCATAGCTGGAGTTGTGCGGCCGCTCCCATTCATAATGATGATGGGAAATTAATAGGGGTTCTAGATTTCTCCTGTCCGATTGAGTTTTCTCATCCATATATGCTCGGGATGGTAACTTCGATTGCACATGCGATTGAACGTGAATGTAGTATTCGAGTGCATCAAAATGAACTTCATTTAATCCATCGTTTTTTAGATGTAATTGACAGTGATGAACAAGTTGTTATTTGTAATCATCGTGATATTATCGTTTCTGCGAGCAAGAGAATTCGTGAACGAGTATGTAATTGGTCACGAATGAAACTTGAAGATTTAATGCACAATGGATTGAAATCTAAGTTAGAAGTACCAGTATACAGTAATAACAGAATGATTGGGAAATGTATTTATTTAAAGGAAAATAAACAAGAAAATGCACTCTATACTTCCTCATTTATAAACGGAATTACTTTCCCTGGAGTTATTGGGACGAGCAGTGCATTTCAACATACTTTAGAAGAAATTAAGCTTGTATCACCAACTGATGCTAGTGTATATGTTTGTGGTGAAACAGGTGTAGGGAAAGAATATGTTGCGAGAGCGATTCATGAAAATAGTCCAAGAAAAAATGGCCCTTTTATAGCTGTTAACTGCGGTTCATTACCAAAAGAATTAATGGAAAGTGAATTATTCGGTTATGCTGAAGGTGCGTTTACAGGTGCGCGGCGCCAAGGGTATAAAGGGAAATTCGAACAAGCAGACGGAGGAACAATATTTTTAGATGAAATTGGTGAAGTGCCGCCAAAGATGCAAGTAGCATTATTGCGTGTTTTACAAGAGCGAACAGTAACTCCAATTGGCAGTTCAAAAGAGGTACCAGTAAATATTCGTATTATTACTGCGACACATAAAGATTTACTGCGATTAGTAGAAGAAGGGAATTTCCGTCAAGATTTATATTATCGTTTACATGTTTATCCGCTATATGTTCCATCGTTAATGGAAAGAAAAGAGGATATTCCGTACTTCATACAACATTTTTGTGAACAAAAAGATTGGAATGTTGTATTTCCAAAGAGCATTTGTAATCAATTTTCACAACATGCATGGCCCGGAAATATTCGGGAATTATTAAATGTATTAGAACGTATTTACATTTTGTCGCAAGGACGGGAAATATGCGAAAAACAAATCTCTTTTTTATTACAAACTATGATGGGAAATCAACAGCAACTTGCATTGCAAGTAGAAAACAAAACGGAGCATACATTAAATTTCCGTGAAAAAATACAGCGTGATAGTATGATTGAAGCGCTAGAAAAGACGAATGGAAATGTTTCGTTAGCTGCAAAACTTTTAGATGTACCTCGAAGTACATTTTATAAACGAATGCAAAAATATAAGCTATAAAGTAGATTTTTGTAATCTACTTTTTCTTTGTGGGCTCATGTTCTGTCGGAATATGCGCTTACCGGGGAAATAATAGAATAGTTAGAAATTAATTTCCGGAAGGAGGACTTATGTGAAGTATATTGAAATTGGCATCGGAAATAAGTGGTTTGTTCGAACAGAAACCGAAAATAAAGATGGAACTGAATTTGAAGAAAGAGGAATTATAAAACCTATTTATTTTGAGTCTTTATATGTACGAATGTGGTTTCGGAAAACGTGTTTAATTTTTGATACGAAAGAAGGCTTTAAAAAAGTAAGGAAAAGTAGAGCTGAGTATAAGTTTATTGTTGGAATTGTAAGTAGGTTAAAACAATCGAATTAAATAGGGGGTGTTTTTATGATTAGAATTACCACATTCATACTCGCTATTATTGTAATGGGCTATTCTATTTACAGTTGGAATGATGATTCGAAGCAAAGTATGCTTATTTTGCAATTATTATTAGGTTTTATGCTTGCTGGTATGGGGATACAAAACATTAAGAAAGATGAAAAAGAGAATAAGAATATGGGACTATTGCTTTTACTTACATCGCTAATTTGTATCATTGTATCGGTAATAAAATATTTAAAATAACCTGTTACTTAATATGTTGAGTAACAGGTTATTTTTTTGAAGTTCGCTCATTAAAAATTGTAATAGTTGTTTGGTACATCTTTCTATCAATACAAAATCTTTCTGTCATCCAATAAGCAAGTTCAGAAGAGGTAAGGTTACGTTCTCTTTTCTTACCTTGGAAATATCGTTTTAAAACATTTCCGTTAATAGAAGTTGGAATGCCATCGATATAACCGAAGATTTGAATTTTCTTTAATACAGGAGATGTACGCCAATCATTAGAATTAGTAATGAGTTTTTTCATACTTAATAAATGTATTGGCTCTGTATTTAGAATTTTTGCTGGACCTGGATCTCTAGTAATTTCAATACTATTATTTGAGACTTCATAAGTAAAAGTTTCTCTTACATTACTTACTTGAAATGATTCATGAAGTGGATAAGCGGCGATCTAAAATTGATAGATGGTGAATCTTTAAAACTACAATATTTCTCTTTATCTGAAAAGCCACCACTAGCGTTACCGTACCCAGATAAAATATTTTTATAGATGTAAAATAGCACACCTTATTTATTGAAGGTGTGCTATTTATATAATCCCGTCGTATACATTTCGGTCAATGTATGTACTATTTCTTCTAACTCTAAATTATTATTATTTTTCACAATCGTCCAAAGAAACATCTCATTCATCGCGAACCAAGCACGCGCTACAATTTCTTCATTCAATTCAGGCTGTGCTAATCCATTTTCTTGAGAGTATGTAATATCTTGCGTAATATTGTTTATAAAGCGTTCCCGTATCTCATTCCATTTTTGACGTATCTCTTTTGATAATCCAATTGCTTCTTGTACAACTTGCAATATAGCTCGTTCTTTCTCTGCTAATTGTAGGAATGCTCTAACTTGATTTTGAATCATTATACGTGCTTCTTCTTTCGTTTGAGGCGAAAAGGAGCGCTCAGCAATATCATAAAATTGAATCATGACATCTTCCATTAAAACAATGAGGAGATCATCTTTGTTTTTAAAGTATACATATGCCGTTCCATAACCAGTTTCTGCGTGCTTAATAATTTGTGTAATTGTCGTTTTTTGAAATCCGTTATGTATAAAAATCGTGTAACCAGCGTGTAATAGTTTCTTCTTAGTTTCTAAGGAGCGGTGTTTTCTTGTTGAAAGAGTACTATTTTTCAAAGAATCACCTCTTTATACTGAAATATCTGAAAATATAACTGTATTGTAAAAGAAATTCACATATAAAGTCAACTGACATAATATCATTGACGTCATATCAACTAAGGTGATATATTTCAATTAGTTAGAATAAAAAGAAAATTAAAAGAAGGTGACACCATGTATAAAGAACCATTTCAACCAACTTATGAATATGCGCTTGAATGTGATAAACATGATGAACTGAAAGATTTTCAAACTGAATTCTATAAAAAACAAGGAACGATATATTTAGATGGAAACTCATTAGGTCTGCTTTCAAAAAGGGCAGAGAAGTCATTACTTACTTTACTAGATTCATGGAAGGAGTATGGCATTGACGGCTGGACTGAAGGAGAGCATCCGTGGTTTTTCCTCTCGGAGAAATTAGGTGAGTTGACTGCACCTCTTATTGGAGCTTTACCAGAAGAAACTATTGTAACCGGTTCCACTACGACAAATATACACCAAGTGATTGCGACATTTTATGAGCCGAAAGGAATACGTACAAAAATTCTTGCTGATGAATTAACATTCCCGTCAGATATATATGCACTTCAAAGTCAAATTCGTTTAAAAGGATTAGATCCAGAAGAGCATTTAGTACGAGTAAAGAGCCGGGATGGTAGGACACTTTCTGAAGATGATATTATTCACGCAATGACAGATGATATCTCGTTAATTTTATTGCCTTCTGTACTATATAGAAGCGGCCAAATTCTTGATATGAAACGTTTAACAGCGGAAGCGCATAAGCGTGGTATTCATATCGGATTCGATTTATGTCATTCAATCGGTTCTATTCCGCATTATTTCAAAGAATGGGATGTTGATTTCGCTATTTGGTGTAATTATAAATATTTAAATGCAGGACCTGGTGGTGTTGCGGGGCTTTATGTACATAAAAAGCATTTTAATAGACTTCCAGGATTATCAGGTTGGTTTAGTTCTAGAAAAGATAAACAGTTTGATATGGAACATACATTAACAGCTGCTGATCATGCAGGTGCTTATCAAATTGGTACACCGCACGTATTAAGTACTGCGCCGTTAATTGGTTCTCTTGAAATATTTAAAGATGCTGGTATAGAACGTTTACGTGAAAAATCGCTACATATTACAAGATACATGCTGGATTTAATTGATCATGAATTAAAAGATTTTGGATTTACAATTGGCAATCCATTAGAGGATGAAAAACGAGGTGGACACATTTATTTAGAGCATGCAGAAGCAGCACGCATATGTAAAGCGTTAAAAGCGAATGGAGTTATCCCTGATTTCCGTGCACCTAATGGAGTAAGACTCGCGCCAGTTGCTTTATATAACACATACGAGGAAGTATGGAATTCTGTTCAAATTTTAAAGAGAATTATGAAAGATGAAGAATATAAGCAGTTTGAAAATAAGCGAGAGGTTGTGGCATAAACATGAAATCATCAGAGTGGATTGATATTTCACAACCGCTAAATAATGATATTGCCACTTGGCCAGGGGATACACCATTTTCGTATGAAGTTTCATGGTCAAAAGAAGAAAGTGGGTCAGTAAATGTCGGAAAGTTAACGATGAGTATTCATACAGGTACTCATATTGACGCACCGTTTCATTTTGATAATGATGGAAAGAAAGTAATAGATTTAGATGTTCAAGTTTATGTTGGTCCAGCGCGCATCATAGATGTTTCTAATCTTGAAAGCATTGGGAAAAAGGAATTAGAAAACTTTCATTTAGAAGGCGTAGAAAGATTGTTGTTACGCACATCTTCACATAGTAAAACGAATGAATTCCCAGATATAATACCGCATTTACGTGCTGATATCGCACCATTTCTTTCAGAGAAAGGTATTCGTTTAATCGGGGTAGATGTACCATCAGTAGATCCATTAGATGATAAAGAATTAGCAGCGCATCATCAATTGTTTAAACATGGCATACACATTTTAGAAAATGTCGTACTAGATCATGTAGCAGACGGTGATTATGAATTAATCGCATTACCACTTGCCTTAACAGAAGCAGATGGAAGTCCAGTTCGAGCAGTTATTAGACCAATATAAGTAGAATTATATAAAAGGGGCGTTTGGTTAATATGAAAGAAAACGAAAAGGTAATTATGGAAAAAGGGATTCATACGGACTTTAAAGAGAATATGACATACGGGGAGTATTTACAATTAGATAGTTTACTCTCTTCTCAAAAGAGATTATCAGACCATCATGATGAAATGTTATTCATCGTGATTCACCAAGCAAGTGAACTTTGGATGAAGCTTATTTTACATGAGTTAAACGCAGCAATCGAATCTATTAAACAAGATAAACTACAACCAGCTTTTAAAATGTTAGCACGTGTATCAAAAATTCAGTCGCAAATTATTCAATCTTGGGATATTCTTGCGACATTAACGCCATCAGAGTACATTGAGTTTCGTGATTCACTCGGTCAAGCTTCTGGTTTTCAATCGTATCAATATCGTATGATTGAGTATGCACTTGGCTATAAAACGCCTCACGCATTAAAAATTTATGAAAAAGATCCAGAATTACACGGTCGCCTTCATACAGCGCTACATACACCAAGTTTGTATGATGTCGCAATTCAAGCTCTCGTAAAAGAAGGATTCCCGATACATAAAGATGTATTAAATCGTGATATTACGCAGCCTTATGAAGAAGATGCAACAGTAGAAGCAGCTTGGATTGAAGTGTATGCGGATGTGAAAAAATATTGGAATTTATATCAACTCGCTGAAAAATTAATCGATATTGAAGATTGGTTGCAACAATGGCGTTTCCGTCATATGAAAACAGTAGAACGCATTATCGGACATAAAATGGGAACAGGCGGCTCTTCTGGTGTATCTTATTTAAAGCGAGTACTTGATCAACGATTCTTCCCAGAGCTTTGGAATGTTCGCACGAAATTATAAAAACAAACCTGTCAGTTCATTACTGACAGGTTTGTTTTTTATTTGAACACAAGTATGTTTTAATTGAAGTTACAAGATATAATAAATCAAGTAATGATTTAATTTGGAGGTAAAGTTTTGGATTTCAAGCAACTAGAAAATAAATTTGAAAAGAAAAAAGTAAATACATTTCTTGTTTATCAAAAAGGTGAGTTAACAACTGAGTATTATAAAACGTTAGAATGTGAAAATAATCTATTTAAAGTAAATTCGATTACAAAAAGCATTGTATCTATATTAATTGGTATTGCAATCGATAAAGACTATATAAATGATATACATACACCGATTACAGAGTGGATTGAAAATGTATCTGAGGAAAAGCAGGATTTGACTCTGTATCATTTATTAACGATGACTACAGGTGAGGATTGGAAAGAGTTTGGAAATGGAGTAGTGTTCCCAAATGATTTTGTAGAATCGGAAAACTGGGTGCAGTACATATTAGAAAAACCAATAATTGAAGAACCGGCTACAAAAATGAATTATAACTCAGGTTCTTCGCATTTGCTTAGCTACATTATCCAAAAGGCTACTGGAATGTCGACAGAGCAGTTTGCGAAAAACTACTTATTTGATCCGTTAGAAATTACCGAGTATGAGTGGCAACAAGATCCCCAAGGAATACATGTCGGCGGATTCGGTATGAAAATGAAGTCTAAAGATTTATTAAAGCTCGGAATATTATGTTTGCAGAATGGATATTGGCAGGGTAATGAAATTGTATCCTCGAAATGGTTAGAAGAATCAAGTACAGCTCTATTTGAAACGTATGAACATGTTGGGGCGTATGGATATCACTGGTGGGTATTGAATAACGAAAGATTTCACATACCGTATTATATATATTTCGCTATGGGATACGGCGGACAATACATCGTTACCATTCCGCAGTTAGAGCTTGTTGCTGTAATAAGTAGTCATATGCCAAAACGTGGACTCGTTCCATTGAAATTATTTATTGAGCATGTACAGGAGAATGATAAGTTTAAATAAAAAGAGGAGAGAATGTATGAAAGGTGTAAAAACATTATCTTTATTTAGACTATGTTTAAGTCTTTTAGCATGTAGCGCGATTATTACGCAATTTATAATACGATCACAAGTGAAACCATTCAATCCAGTTAATTTTTTTAGCTTTTTCACGATTGAAAGTAACATCTTAGTAGCAGTTATCCTCCTTCTTAGTAGTATAGGAACTGCTACATTTGGTCGATCAGAGCAGTTTGGTATACTTCGTGGCGCGGCAACTGTATATATACTTACGACAGGACTCATTTATTTTTTGTTATTAAGAGGATTAGAAGAATCACTTCAAACCGCAATACCATGGGTAAATACGGTGCTACATTATATCATGCCAATTGCAATGCTTTTAGATTGGATTTTAAATCCACCTAGTAAGAAAATCACTTGGAAACAAGCTGTGAGTTGGCTCTTATTCCCGTTTTTTTACGTTGTGTACAGCTTAATACGTGGCCCGATTGTGAATTGGTATCCTTATCCGTTTTTAGATCCGAGAATAGGGGGATATGGTAGCGTACTTTTATACAGTATAGGGATAGCGGTTGTAATTGGCGCTATTTGTATATTGGTAAGATTTTTAGGGAATCGAAAATTTAGGGAAGAATTTTAAAAATGAAAGAAACCCCCACTGTTCATATGTTAAACAGTGGGGGTTTCATTTTATCTACTCGTCTTCTGAAACGACAACTTTATAAATTTCTCCGTCTTCGTTTCAAATTCTACATCAACAAAAACACCATATTCTTTTCCATCTTCACGAAGCCACAATTTAAATTTTTCGACTGTTATTTGAACAGTTTTTGGTTTTCTACCGATATGAAGATAATCAATAATCTCAGCTTTTGGATATTGTTCTTTCGTCTTTTCTACAGCAAGTTTCCCCCATTTGGCATACGGAGGTTGCGCATGAACAATTGATGGGCCAGTATATACATTTGAACATGTTGTTATGAACATAACGACGATTGCGATACGCTTTAACAATTTCTTCATGATGAACTCCTTTTATTCTTTTTATATATTGTTTACATATTTTTTCAACGATATGAGTTTGGATTTTTTTGTCTTCTTTACATAAAAGCGAGGCTTTTACAAAACATAACCAAGAAATCATTTCCGTAATTAAGGAGGGAACAATATGCGTCAAAAAGCTATTTTTAAAATAGCAGTTTTACTTGCATTCATAGGACTATCTTTGATGGTAAGTAGTATACAACTAAAAAATGTTGAAGCTTTTTCTAATCAAGTCATTCAAAGAGGAGCATCTGGCGAAGATGTCATTGAACTGCAATCTCGTTTGAAATATAACGGATTTTATACGGGAAAAGTGGATGGTGTTTTCGGATGGGGTACATACTGGGCACTTCGAAATTTTCAAGAGAAATTCGGATTACCTGTTGATGGTTTAGCTGGAACTAAAACGAAGCAAATGCTCGTGAAGGCAACGAAATATGATAAGTCAACTGCTAATAAAGGAACGACAACAAATAAAGGAAATAGTGGTGGTACTGCACAAGAAAATAAACCACCTCAAAATAAAGGGACAAATGTTCCAAATGGTTATTCTCAAAATGATATTCAGCTCATGGCAAACGCAGTATATGGAGAATCTCGTGGTGAGCCGTACTTAGGGCAAGTTGCAGTAGCTGCGGTTATTTTGAATCGTGTTACAAGTGCATCGTTCCCAAATACCGTTTCGGGTGTAATCTTTGAGCCAAGAGCATTTACAGCAGTAGCAGACGGACAAATATATTTAACACCAAATGAAACAGCGAAAAAAGCTGTATTAGATGCAATTAATGGATGGGACCCAACAGGAAACGCATTGTATTATTTCAATCCGGATACCGCAACAAGTAAATGGATTTGGACTCGTCCACAAATTAAAAAAATCGGGAAACATATTTTCTGTAAATAGAGCGGAGGTGGAACTATGTTACGAGGTATTATAATCGTATTATTAACAGTCGGAGTAGTTGGAACAGGATACTGGGGCTATAAGGAGCATCAAGAGAAGAATGCAGTATTAATTCGAGCAGAAAATAGCTATCAACGTGCATTTCATGATTTGGCGTACGAGGTTGATTTGTTGCACGATAAAATTGGAACAACGCTTGCGATGAATTCACGTGCATCTTTATCACCAGCATTAGCAGACGTATGGCGTTTAACATCTGAAGCGCGTTCGGATGTAGGACAATTGCCTTTAACATTAATGCCATTTAATAAAACAGAAGAATTTTTAGCAAATATCGGCGATTTTAGTTATCGTGCAGCCATTCGTGATTTAGAAAAAGAACCGTTAAATGATCAAGAATACAAAACGTTGGAAACTTTATATTCAAATGCAGGAAATATACAAGATGAGTTACGAAAAGTACAACATCTTGTTTTGAAAAATAATTTACGCTGGATGGATGTTGAGATGGCACTCGCATCAAATCGTGATCCTGCAGACAATACAATTATTGACGGATTAAAAACAGTAGAGAAAAACGTAACATCGTATTCATCTACAAACTTCGGACCGACCTTTACTAGTGCACAAAAAAATAAAAAAGGAGGATTTGAAGCAGAAGGGAAAGCAATCTCTAAAGATGAAGCAGCGAAAATTGCAAAATCGTTTTTGAACTTAAAAGGAAATGAAAAAGTAGATGTTGAGAAAAGCGGAAAAGGTGCGAAAGAATCTTTCTATAGTGTGAAAATTAAAGATAAAGCAACGAATAACGAGTTTCATATGGATATTACTGGAAAAGGCGGATATCCAATTTGGGTAATGAATAATCGAGAAATTAAAGAGCAGAAAATTAGTTTAAACGATGCTGGAAGTAAAGGTTTGACATTTTTAAAGGACCATAAGTTTAATAATATGGAGCTTTATGATAGCTCGCAATATGATAATGTTGGTGTATTTACGTATGTAGTAAATGAGAATGGCATACGAATTTATCCAGAAGCAATCCAAATGAAAATTGCTTTAGATGACGGTTCCATCGTTGGGTTTTCTGCAAAAGAATATTTAGCATCACACCAAAAACGAACAGTTCCCTCAGCAAAGCTAACTGCAGCAGAAGCAAGAAAGAAAATCAATCCAGATGTTAAAGTTATGGAAGAACGTAAAGCTGTCGTAGTAAATGATTTGCATAATGAAGTACTTTGCTATGAATTTGTAGGTACTTTAGGGAAAGATACGTACCAAATTTTCATTAATGCAAATAGCGGGGCAGAGGAAAAAGTGAAGAAAATGCAAGCTGTTGAAAAAATTTATGATTAAACTTTAATAGTAAAGTGGTGAGAATAATGAAGATCCTAATATATATGTTGATGCTTTGCTTTTTTATAACAGGATGCAGTATTGGAAAAAAGGAAAATCCAAACGAAAAACCAGAGCAAAAAAATGTTTCGACGAAAAATGTTAATTATACAAACAAACCAAATAAGCCAAATGAAAAAGCGGCGGACCATTTAGCATCTTTAGCCGCAAGTGTGCCAGGTGTAAATGATGCAACAGCGGTAGTTGTGGGGAAATATGCTATTGTAGGTATTGATGTAAAAGCGAAACTCGATCGAACTCGCGTGGAGTCCATTAAATACTCTGTAGCAGAAAGTTTAAAAAACGATCCGGATGGTGCTAATGCAGTCGTTGTAGCGGATGTTGATACGTATGAACGACTCAAACAAATTGGAAAGCAAATTAAAAAAGGAAAAACAGGTGAAGGTATACTTGATGAGTTAGCAGCAATTGTTGGCCGAGTAATGCCACAGGTTCCAAACGACATGATTGAAAATCGAGAAACGAATCCAATTAAAGATAATGATAAACAATTACCAAAAGATGAAGAACAAGAACTAAGAAAAGAACAGAATGACCAATCAAATAATCATTTGAATAAATAAAATTAACCCCGTGCTTAATTGTACGGGGATTTTTCAATATAATATTTAATATTCAGTTTATTTTTAAGGGAATATATGGTTTAATTATGATGGGAGGGACAACTGTTATGATGAAAAAAAGCGCATTAATAGTATGTAGTTTATGCTTAGGTTTCAGTATGACAGCGTGTGAACAGAAGAAAGAAGTGAAAAAACAAACGGCAACTTCTTCTACTGTGATGGAAAGACAGCAGCTAGAGTCTATAAATATAAATCATTTCTCCAATATAAATGAAGGAATGACTTATACCGAAGTGAAAGATTTAATTGGTTTTGATGGTAATTTACTTATAGAAGAAGGTGTAGAAGATTCTACACAAATTAAGCAAATTTTTTCATGGAAGGGAAGCAATCCAACTTCATTAGTTGAAATTACCTTTTTAGATGGAAAAGTGCATTCAAAAGCGCAGCAAGGGCTAAGTTAATAAGTTAAAAATGGGAGAGTTTAGCATGAACATACATACAGGGGAAATTCAATTAGTTCCGTATAGGGAAAAATATAAAGAAGTTATACAAACATTTACTTTACCAAGTGAACAAGTTCAATTCACATCGGATCCAGGTGAATTATTGGAGAAGGCAAAAAGTGATCGTACAAAAAATGTCATTGTTATTTTAGATTATAATGGGGTACCTGTTGGCCTTTTTGCATTGCAAACAGGAGATAGAGTACAGGAGTTCACAGACAATCAGGATGCTTTACTTTTAACATCTTTTTCTATAAATCACGATAGACAAAGAAAAGGATATGCTAAAAAGTCATTGGCACTATTACAAGAGTTTGTACAACGTTATTTTCCGATAAAAAATGAAGTTGTACTTGCTGTGAATGAAAAAAATATTCCTGCACAAAATTTATATGAAAAAGTCGGCTTCCAAGATAAAGGCTTTAGAAGAATGGGACCAATTGGTCAACAAATTATAATGCATTTACCTATCATGAAATAACGATAAAAAAAACTTACTCTTGCATAACAAAGTAGTAAGTTTTTTTATTTAGTACGATATATAATGTAGAGTATATATAAATGAAATAGAAATGAAGGAAATACAAAATGAAACAAGTTAGAAAATGGAATATTGTTGGAGGAAGGGTGATAAAAACCGGAATAGCAGTTTTTCTTACAGTTCTAGTTTGCGAATTTTTCAATATACCCACTATTTTTGCTGTCATCACGGCTATTGTAACGATTGAGCCAACTGCAACGGATTCTATAAAAAAAGGCCTAGTTCGTTTTCCAGCTTCAACAATTGGATCGGCGTATGCAATGACTTTCACATTTTTCCTAGGTCATCAGGCTCTTTCTTATGCGTTAGCAGCGATGTTTACAATCGTTACATGTCAAAAACTAAATTTACATGCGGGAACGTTAGTCGCAACATTAACTGCTGTTGCAATGATCCCTATTACGGCAGATCATTATTTCACTGCATTTTTAATTCGATTAGCTACTACATCTACTGGTATTATAGTATCTACTTTAGTGAATTTTTTCATTTTGCCACCACACTACGTTAAAACCATTTCGGGATGTACAGAGGAACTATTTGTTAAAACGGCAAATATTATGGAGGAATGGCTTAATGCATTAATTGAAGGGAAGGTTATAACGAAAGAGACAATTCATAATCTATCTAAATTGAATTTATCATTACATAAAGCGGTACAATTTGTTCAATATGAGCAAAAAGATTGGAAATATCATCGACATACAAAAAAAGAAATGAGAAGCTTTTTACTTGTACAAAAGCAACTTCAGTTATTACAGCAAATTATTTATCATATAGATAATTTAGCTCGAGCATCAATTGAAACATGTAACTGGTCACAAAATGAAAAAGAGATATTACAGCGAACGATTCATTCTATAATTTCTATATTAAGAAATCATTGTAATGAAATAGATGAAGAACATTTTAAACTGATTGATGAATTAGACAAAAAATTTTGGGATTATAAAAATGATGGAGGACATTGTAAACCAAATCAATATCATCATCACTTTTCAAGCGAATCTATAATAATATTTGAGGTATTATCTATACATGATATGTTAGAGGAATTAAAACAAATATCCGAGAAATATGAGGGTGAAAATCAACTCAATTGTTCGGTTCATTTAAATGTGGAGGATTGATATGGCAATTTATATTGCATTACTAAGAGGAATCAATGTAGGCGGGCATAAGATAATTAAAATGGCTGATTTAAAAGAAATGTTTGAATCCATAGGGTTAAAACAAGTAAAAACATATATTCAAAGCGGTAATATCGTGTTCAAATCTGAGGAAGATATAACATTTCTAAAGGAACGAATACAATCTGAAATTAAAAACGTTTTCGATTTTGATGTTCCAGTTATTCTAAAGACAAATGAAGAGTTTATAAATATTATAAACAATGTTCCTTATGAGACGGATGCATTACTAGAAAGAGAAAATATACATGTTGCTTTTTTAGCTAATTCACTTACTGCAGATGAAAGTAAGCAATTACTTATGTATAAAAGTGAAATGGAGGATTGTTATATAGATGAGAAGGTGGTTTATTTGTTTTTCAAAAATAGCATTCGGAATTCTAAATTAATGAACCAGTTTCAGAAGTTACATACACCAGCTACAGTCAGGAATTGGCGGACTGTGAATAAATTAAAAGCGATAATTGAGGGTATGTAAATATAAAAAGATGAGATTTTCTGTATATAGAAAATCTCATCTTTTTATTTATATTGTTTTCCGACTATAAATTCGACAATAGGATAAATAAAGAATGAAGAACAAAGTGCGATAAAGAGAGGAAGATTCTTTATTTCATCAAGTAATAGGAATGCAAATCCTTCTGAAAATATTAAAATTAGAAACATAAAACAAATAAGTGCAAAATAAGCAATTTTAAAGCTTTTATATTTGATTTGCTGTCCCATTTCGTCTTGGCTTTCTTCCGATACTCCATTTGGATCTCCCCAAGTAATTTGATTAATTAAATTACCAAGCATTAACGAAAAAGCGAATATTGTTTCTCCCAAAATCGAACCTTCTGTTACATATTTATACGCACCATGTACGAGGACTCCAATTAATGATAAAACGATAATCATGAAAATAAATTTTTTATGCTTCAATTTAGAAATGACACCTCCGTATTTGTAAAAAACTATTTACATTCATAGTATAAAATTGGAAAATTTACATGTCAAACACTTTTTACATATAGGATGGAATATGAGATTTTGTTTTTAAGATTAATAAAAAATTACATTACATTTGAATGTAAAAGAATGGGCTCGCATATATTTGGAAGGGATGTCAGATTAATTTAGGGGGTAGTTATGTCTATTCTTTTAAAAGCTGGTGCTGATGCAGGAAATAACGGTTTGAAGTTAATGGTGAAAGGGCAAGACCCTATTTTTATTCCGAGTATATATTCTTTATATATAGGAGAGCCTACAGGATTGTTAGATGAGAGTGATGTTTCATTATCTGAGTTAGAAAATCACATTGATGTGACCATTAGTTCTCCATCACTAATGTTAAATAATGTGCGGTATATCGTTGGAGAAAAAGTCATTCAAGATCAATTAAAAGGTACTGAGGTTGAGAAGAAATCAAATAAGTCAACTGATGAGTTAATGGTTATTACAATTCTATCTGGTTTAGCGGTAAGTGCTATGCGTCAAAGTCCAACTTCTAGTCATATTAATATTCGTTACGATTTATCTGTTGCTCTTCCTATGCAGCTTATTACACAAGAAATAGCTGCGGAAAATGCGAAACGTTATATGGGCAATCATAAAGTTGTGTTCCATTATCCAAACGGACGTGATGTTACGATTAATGTATCTATCGAGTTTTGTAAATGCCTACCTGAAGGCGCTTCTGGGACGTGGGGTATTGTATACGATGAAGAAGGAAATGTTGTGAAACATAAAATAGAATGTGAACAAAATCAAGTTTCAGAAATTGATTTTGTTGATAAAACATTATTATCTTTTGATATTGGTGCTGGGACGACAGAAGAAGTAGTTTCACTAGGCGTAAACTTTAGACCACAACTAAGTAAAGGTTTATCATATGGTGTGAAAGAAACGTTGCTACAAATTATTACGAGATGGAACCGAAAGTATCCAACAAAAACGATTGATAGCATTACAGAGTTTAACCAAATTTATTTAAGTGAAAAGCACCCAAGAAATGCGTTATTAGTTGAGGAATCACAACCAGCATTATTAGGTTTAGCAGCGCGTGTCGCAACGGATATCATAAACAAAATTGATGATATGAAAGACGATCCATACGTATTTATATATGGCGGGGGCGCAGTAATTATAAAAAACAGTTTAAAAATGATTTTAAAACAAAAAGGACGACTAAAAAATGTAATCTTTGTAGATAATCCATTATTTACAAATGCACGCGGATTATTAGTTTACACTTGTTCGCCAAAATATAGAGAGCATAAGCAAAAAGAGTTAGGGTTTACAAACTTAACGATAAGTTAGTTGGTGGAAGCATGCGATCTAGGCGATATAAACGTGGTGATCGAGTAAAAATCAATATTCATAAGTCAGTATCACCTGAAATGCTTGCATGGCTAAATAAACAATCAAACCCAACCAATTTCTTTTTCTTTGCAGCGCAGCAACTCTTTAAACAAGTAGGAGATATTGATGTGTCAAAAGCTATACCTAGTAGTCATGTTTTCTCATTGTACGTCGAGCCATCTTCCATATTAAAGGTTGAAGTAAACCCTTTTAAAAACGTGCCACTTGAAGCTAATAAATCCACTGACAATATAAAAAAAAAATCATGGGAGTCTGTTGATCAATTAGATTGTCCGTTTTTTTAAACATAGAAAAAATAAGTATTGCCCATCACTATACATACGGATACAGTGATGGGCTTTTTTTAATATAACGAATAGAAGGGCACAAATTGTCGTGTGCCCTTCTATTCGTTATTTATCTATATTTTAGATGTATGTTCAGTAACAGCATGAATTATGTCTACCCAGTCATCGGGATGATTTTCATGTCCTGCGCCTTCAAGTGTTAATAGGACTGAGTTAGGAATTTCATCAATAAGTGCGAGACCATGTTCAAAAGGGAGTGCTGTATCGTCTGTTCCGTGAATGACTAATGTAGGTGCTTGTATGGAGTGAAGCACACATTCATATGCATCATCACCTTGAAGTAAAGCGTGATTAAACATACTTAATAAATTGCTAGCTCGTTCTATTTCTTGTTTTACTTGTTTAAAGACCCTTTTTTCATCAAATATTCGTTTGGATCCACATAATAAGCGAGATCCTGAAACTAAATATTCTGCTACAACATTTTCATTTGTCCAATCTAAATGCGTGCCATTTGCGTGATGCGTTAAAATTCTTTCATCCATCGGAGGTAAATCACGCGTGTTATCGTCAGATCCTATCACACTTGTAGCCAGTAATGTTAACGTTAAAATTCTTTCGGGATGTTTTACAGCAGCAATTTGAGCGATCATACCACCTAATGACATACCAAATAGATGCGCTTTATCAATTTGATAAGCATCTAGTACCCCAATTGCATCTTCAGCCATATTTGTAACTGTATAATTGGAAGTTCCAGGTTCATATGTAACAGAGCGTCCCACATCCCGGTTATCAAAACGAATAACAAATTTCCCCGTGTTAGCCAACTGTTCACAAAACTCTTCATCCCAATAAACCATTGAACAAGTAGCACCCATAATTAATAAAATAGCAGGGTTTTTAGGATTTCCAAAGCTTTCTGTACATATATCAATCCCGTTTATTTTAAATATCTTTTCAGTCATAAGTTCTCCCCATTTCTTTTGAATGTAATTGAAAATACAGTTTTGAATGATTCTAAGGTGAGTGTACGTTTCTTTTGGAATTCATATTGCTTCTTACATAATTACCCCCAAAAATAAGCTTATGATAATTCAAGGCAAAAAATTTTGAGAAATATTTGTATGTTATTAAAATAAATAGCAAGGAGGAATGGAAATGAAAGCAATTGTTATAGATCAATATGGTAGTGTTGAAGAATTAAAAGAAAGACAAGTTTTAAAACCGGTTGTTAAAGATAACGAGGTATTAATACGCATTCTCGCAACATCTATTAACCCTGTTGATTGGAAAATAAGAAAAGGAGACTTACAACAACAGTTAAGATTTTCATTTCCAATCATTTTAGGGTTAGATGTAGCTGGAATTATTGAAGAAGTTGGGGAAGAGGTAGAGTGTTTCAAAATAGGAGATAAGGTGTATACGAAACCTGAAAATATAGGACAGGGCTCTTATGCTGAATTCATTACAGTAAAATCGGATTTAGTATCCTATATGCCTACAAATCTAAGTTTCGAAGAGGCAGCTTCGATTCCTCTTGCAGGACTTACAGCGTGGCAAAGCCTTGTAGATTACGCAAAAATAAAAGAACATGACCGAGTACTTATTCATGCTGGAGCTGGCGGAGTTGGTAGTTTAGCAATCCAAATCGCAAAATCATTTGGAGCTTTTGTTGCGACAACTGCAAGTAGTAAGAATGAAGAGTTTTTAAAGTCTCTAGGAGCGGATCTCGTTATTGATTATAAAAAGGATAAATTTGAAGAATTACTATCAAATTTTGATATTGTGTTAGATACAATAGGTGGCGAAGTACAGGAAAAAAGTTTTCAAATTATAAAACCTGGTGGTGTTTTCGTTTCGATTGTTCATGAACCACTCCAAAAAGTAAAAGGGATAAAATCAGGTTTCTTATGGCTAAAACCAAATGGAAAGCAACTAGAAGAATTATCAGATTTAATTGTACATGAAAAAATAAAACCAATCATAAATAAAGTTGTTCCGTTTAATGAAGCAGGGGTTAGAGAAGCTCATATTTTGAGTGAAGGTCAACATGTTAGAGGTAAGATTGTAATGAAAGTGGAATGAAAATGATTAAGTAGCCTTTAAAAAGTAAATACCCCAAAATAAAAATATTTTGGGGTATTTACTTTTTAGCTTACAGATAGTGGACACATGCTTCTATAGTTTATAGTTTTGTATTGTATCATGTAATTTCTCTAAACCAATTAACATCTCTTTTTCATTTAACATAGAATAGCTAATCCTTAATTGGTGATTATTTATTTCGGGATTTAATAGACAAGCTGTTCCTGGTAAAAAAGAGACATCTACTTCATTTGCTTTTTGTAATAAGGTAAAGGGATCTATCGAATCAGGAAGTGTAATCCATAAATTAAAGCCACCATTTGGTATTTGAAATCTAATTTCTTTAAGTGGTGATAACATATCAATCGTTATATCACGTCTAATTTGTAAAGCCGTACGTAATTTTTCTAAATGGTTTTTCATACGTTCTGCACGTAAAAACGGTAGAAGTGCTTTTTGTGTTAATAAAGGGCTACCGATATCCATTGAACCTTTTACAGCAAATAACCATTCAAAAATAGGACCATCTGCAATAAGTGCTGCGATACGCAATCCTGGTGCTAACGTTTTACTAAATCCTTTTATATATATTACATGACCATTTATATCAAAGTTTTTGATTGGAGGGGGCACAATAGCATCCTCAAAATATATCTCTCCGAAAGAATCATCTTCAATTATGAAAAACTCATACAGCTCCGCTAGTTCTATAAGTTCCATTCTCCGTTCTTTACTCATTACTGTACCTGTTGGGTTCTGAAAAGTTGGATTCGTATACAATAATACGGGATTTTTACTTTGACAAATATCATCCACTAAATCGGATCGAATTCCATGATTATCAAGAGAAACTGGTATAATTTGAACGCCTTTATTGATGAAAATATCAAGTGCGGCACTGTAACACGGACTTTCCACTAATACAATATCACCAGGTTTTAATAATGTTTGAGCAATTAAATCAATTCCTTGTTGTGCACCGCTTGTAATTAATAATTGAGATGGGTCTGTCACTAATTTCTGGTGTTCATGTAAGTAATTTGCTATTTCAACTCGCAGTTCATAATCACCCTGTACTGGTCCATAAGTTGCTAAGATCATCTGGTCTTTATTCAGTATTTTATGCATTTCATCTGCTAAGAATGGATTTGGCAATAAGCGAGGATACAAAATCGCTTGTGAAAAATCGTAATATTTTCGGTGCTGATTCATTGCATATTGAGATCGTATAACATTAATCGTTTTCGTTTGTTGCCATTTATACGGAATTGGTTTGAAATCTTTCTTTCCATGTTTATGTATATAAGCACCTTTTCCTTGCTCAATGCGTATATATTCTTTCTTTTCTAATTGCTTATATGCCTTACGAACAGTTAATAGGCTAATCTGTAAATCTTCGGCCATAGAACGTAAAGATGGAAGTGAGTCACCATGTGAAAGCATGCCACTTTGTACTCTTTCAACGATCTGCATATATATTTGCTTGTAATACGGTATGTTGGATTCTTTACGAAGGACAATTTTCATGGTTTCACCTTTTTCGTTTTTATTTAATTAAAGCGAAAAATGTAAAGAGAATCAACTACGATTTTAGGCAACTGTTATATACATAGATACACTGTTATACACTATACCTTCTATACTCATGGTAAGAGTAAAAAGGAGGAAGAAAAATGGTCATTTTCAATTATATTTTAGTATGTATTATTTTCGGAACAACATTTTTAACGATAAAAATTGGAATTGAAGCAGGAGCGCCCCCGTTATTTTCAGCAGGCATTCGTTTCTTTTTAGCAGGCGTAATTCTGATGATTATATTTAAGTTAAAGCGAAAAGAAATTATGCCACATGTATTTTCGAAACGTATTATGTATGCTGGTTTTTGTTTAACGTTTATGACATTCGCATCACTGTACTGGGCAGAACAATATATTTCTTCGGGATTAGCTGCTGTGCTTTCTGCTACAGGACCGATGATGATTTTGTTATTACAAGCAAAGAGAAATAAGACAAAATTACAAAAGGAGCAACTTTTCGCTTTAATTATTGCACTAATAGGTGTTGTTTTTGTTTCTTTACCAGGAATGCATCAAGAAATAAGTTTCGTATGGAGTATCGCTTGTTTTGTTTTAATAATAGGAGAGTTATTTTACGGAATAGGCTCTATTCGCTCAAAAGAAATACTTTCGGATTTACAAAGTGTATCACCATTTCTCATTAATGGTATTCAAATGTTTTACGGAGGAGTTTTATTACTAATTGTATCCGTCATAGTAGAACAACCGAATGTAACTGTATTAGCTTCATGGAGTGTACAGTGGCCTATTTTATATCTCATCTTTATCGGATCAATTGGTGGGCATGGATTATATTACTGGCTCTTATCAAAAACGAATCCTGTATTCCCATCAACGTGGTTATATGTATCGCCGTTAATTGCTATTATAGTAGGATACATCATATTAGGAGAACCTTTAAACCCTACAATGGGAATAGGTGCTTGTTTCATTTTGGTTGGTGTATTTTTAGCTAATCTCTCCACACTCCGGACTTATTTCAAACAAGGAAGATTATTTGAGAAGGAAATGTAGTTGTATAAAGAAGCAGCCCTGTTATATACAGGGCTGCTTGAATTTTATTAACGATACGGATGGACTTTATTTATTGGAAAGGCGTAATATTATTAAGCTATATGAAAGATAACGGTAAAAAGAGGGGAGTTATTATGAAAATGAATTGGACTGAAGTAAAGGAAAAAATTCGACCGCAAATTTCAAAACCATCATATGTAACTTGGTTTACTAATACTACTGTTAATTTAGAGGATGATATATTAACAATTTATTGTCCGAATGAATTTGCACGTGACTGGTTAGAATCTCATTACAAAGAATTAGTATTTCATACATTAAGAGAAATGTTTAATACGACATTTGAAATTCAGTTTGATTTATGTAATGGCGAACCATCTAAGTTGAAAGATGTTCAAAAAGAAAGGCTTAATAGCTGGGATGAAGTAAAGAAAGCATTAAGGCCAAAAGTAGCTGAGAAAACATTTATGACATGGATTAGAAATACAAATGCTACTATAGAAGATAATACATTAATAATCTTTTGTGAGGATGCGTTTCATCGTGATTTGCTTGAAGGGGAGTATAAAAATATAATTTCAAGTACCGTACAGAATCTTACTAATGAAGAATATCAAATTTGGTTCGAAATAGAATCAAAAGCCACTTCTATAGCACAGATTCATAACATGCAAAATAATCCACTCACTTCTGGACAAGAGGAATCCAACACGATTTGGGATGAAATAAAAGATAAAATCCAATTAACAATTTCAAGACCTTCCTATGAAACGTGGATGAAAGGAACGACAGCCAGAATAAATGAAAGTTTATTGACCATTTATTTTGAAAACGAATTTCAACAAGAATGGGTTGAAAAGTCTTATAAAAATTTAATTTCACAAATAGCTAAAGAGTTAACTGGAAATACATATGAACTTCAATTTGAATTAGAAGCAAATAAAGATGCAACCAGTAATGATGAAAAATCAAAATCACCTACCGAAAATACTATTTTCGAATTATGGGAGCAGTTCAAATCGTCCAATGATGAGTTAAATTATAATAATGTAGAAGATAGCGAAAAACGCATTCAAGCATTAGAAGAAAAAATAGTGAACTTAGAAAAAGTGATTGATACATTAGTGGGGAAATTAGAGGTAGAAGAATCAAAAACACAGCTGGAAAAATAACCAACTGTGTTTTTTTACTTAATTTACTTTTTTTATAAACCCTTTATAATGACGTTTCACGAGCTGACTTTCTAATGTCTTCATCGTTTCAAGTGCTACACCGACGATGATAAGTAAGCTTGTACCACCAATTTGTGCAGAAGGTGGTAATGTAGCAATTTTCGTGAATACGAGCGGTAAAATTGAAATTGCACCTAAGAAAATTGCACCGATAAATGTTAAACGATATAAAATTTTAGTTACATATTGTTCTGTTGATTTACCAGGACGAATACCAGGCACATATCCATTTTGCTTTTTCAAATTCTCAGCCATTTGTTCTGGATTTACTTGAATAAATGCGTAGAAGTATGTGAAAGCAACGATAAGACCGACATAAAGGGTCATTCCAATTGGATGTGCAAAATCAAGATTTGCAACTAACCATTTTGATACACTTGAATCAGGGAAGAGCTGCGCAATTGTACGCGGCGTCATTAAAAATGCGGAAGCAAAGATGACTGGAATTACACCAGCACTATTTACTTTAAGAGGTAAATGAGTGTTTTTTGCTCCTTGATATTGATTGTTTCCTGAAACAGCTTTTGCATATTGAATCGGTATTTTACGCACAGCTTGTTGAATGTAAATAACACCAACAACTATCGCTAAAATTACGAGACCAATTAAAACCATCTTTATGATGTGCATGAATAATTGATCGCCTGCATTTTGAAATTGTTGCAAATAAATTTGGTTTGCAACATTTGGGATCGCTGCAACAAGTCCTGCGAAGATAATCATCGAAATACCATTACCTACTCCATTAGCAGTAATTTGTTCACCTAACCAAAGTAAAAATGCAGTACCTGCAGTTAAAACTGTCGCAATAAATAAGTATGTAGTCCAGCTTTGATCTGTTATTAATTGTCCACCTGCTATATTATTAAAGCCATAAGACATCCCAATGGCCTGTATGAATGCGAGAATGATTGTAAAGTATCGAGTGAATTGAGCTGATTTCTTACGGCCCATTTCTCCTTGCTTTGCCCATTCCGAAAATTTAGGTATAACATCCATTTGTAGTAATTGTACTATGATGGAAGCGGTAATATAAGGTGTAATACCTACAGCAAAGATTGAGAAGTGTTGCAGTGCTCCTCCGCCAAATACGTTTAGCATACCTAAAACGTTAGCTTGATCTTGTACTTTTAATACCTCTGCGTTAGTATGAGGAACTGGAATAAACGTGCCAATTCGAAAAACGATTAACATCGCTAATGTAAAAAGGATTTTCCTTCTTATCTCAGCTACTCTCATGAAATTTGAAATCGTACGAAACATTTTGTCGCCTCCTATATTTTTATCAGTTTAAAACTGATTATTATATCCCGATGAAGTAACCACAAACCTCCTTCCGCATTAAATTCATTTGACAAATGGATTTACATACATTTTGTAGTTTTCTCGGATATAAAAATATAAGGTTTTTTTAGCGACCAATAAACTTTTCATAATCATTCAATACACATAATATATCGAATAAATTAACAAATGTACATACATATGCATGAAAAATGGATGAATAGGATGATTTTTTACATTTATGTAATGTTCGATTGAATGAGACAACGCTTAATAACATGATTTTTAAAAATATATAGTGTTACTACGAATGCATCGTCTAATGATGTTTGACAGGTTGATTCGGTCCGTTGACATTTCGGAATCAGAAGATTATAGAAATCTAAGAAAGCAGTTGTTGCAGTATATAGAAGGTGTTAAACAGCAAGTCAAAAGCGCGTGCATTTTATTCCCTTTATTTTTGCAGCAGCAGAACCACCTCCAAAATTATCTTGTGTAGTTGAATTTTTCCGAATAATAAGTTACATTTTTAAAGTTCAAGCAACTTTAAGACAGTACAAAAGGGGAGAAATATTGATATTATGCAAAAAATGAAATGGAAGAACTATGTATGCTATTTTATTATTTTTATGCTTTTTGTAACAACAGTAACGGTCAAACCAGCTCTTTCTAAGGCTGAAGAATCTGATGTTAATATTACATTGTTAGGTACGGCAGATATTCATGGTAGATTTATGCCTTGGGATTATGCGCTTGATGGAGCAAATATGAGTGGAAGTTTAACGCAGCTTTATACGGTTATAAAGAAGGTACGTCAAGAAAATCCAAATACCATATTAGTAGATGCTGGGGATACAATTCAAGGAAATTCAGTAGAGTTATTCAATGATAAGCCACAATCGCCAATGATGGTAGCGATGAATGCAATGGGATATGATGCTTGGGCATTTGGAAATCATGAATTTAACTTTGGATTAGATACATTGAAAAAAGTTAGTGAGCAATATAAAGGCAAGACGTTAGCAGGAAATATTTATAAGGAAAATGGAGAGCGTTTTCTTCCTGCATATACAATTGTTGAAAAAGGTGGAATTAAAGTCGGGATTATTGGTATGAATACACCAATGATTAGTGATTTTGAAAAAGGGACAGATCATTTGGATGGTTTAGTGGTGAAAAATCCAGTAGAAGAGACAAAGAAGGCCATTAAAGAGTTAGAAGGTAAAGTAGATGTAATGGTAGGGGTTATGCATATGGGACTAGAAAATGAGAATGGAATCCCTGGTACTGGGGTTCAAGATATTGCGAATGCTTGTCCGGAACTAAGCGCTATTTTTGCAGCTCATATGCATAAGCTTGTTAAAAAAGAAGTTGTAAATGGTGTCATTATTACAGAACCAGATAAATATGGAACGCATATTTCACGTATTGATCTTAATTTTACAAAGCAAGATGGAAAGCTTGTTCTAAAAGATAAAACTGCTACCGCTATACCTGTAAAGAATACTGATGGAACTACAGTAGTATCTGATCCTACACTTGAAGACACACTGACACCTTTTCACGAGTATGCAAGGGGAGATGCAAATGTTGTAGTCGCTCAATTAAAGGGTAGAAACCTTGTTCCTGAAAATGAAATAAAGGGTATTCCGAGTGTGCAGATTCAAGAGACACCTTTATCAGATTTCTTTCATGAAGTCATGCTCTACTACAGCAAAGCAGATGTAGTAGCCCATCAAATTGATAATGATAATGCCCGTTTGGATGTAGGTCCTATTAAGAAAAAAGATATTGCATATAATTATCAATATGCTTTGGGTGAAATTACGGTATATAAGGTAACTGGGAAAGACTTAAAAGACTATATGGAATGGGCAGCGGGATATTTTAACTCATCTCGTGCTGGAGATGTAACCGTTAGTTTTGATAAAACTCGCCGTGCGTCTAAATACAGTACGAACGATTTCTTTGGAGGCGTAAAATACGAAATTGACTTAACAAAACCATATGGAAGTAGAATTACAAATTTACGCTCTATTCGTACAAACAAACCAATCAAAATGAGCGATGTTATGACGCTGGGAATGAATGCATATAGAATGGAGGCTCTTCAGGCAAAAGGTGGAGCTTTAGAGGGGCGTAAGTTTGAACAAATTTGGTCATCTAAACAAGAGAATGCATTCGGGGAAACTGGTGGAACCATTCGTAACCTCGCTATTACATATTTAAAAGAGGTAAAGAACGGTGTATACACGCCAAAAGTTATGCGTAATTGGAAAATTACTGGTGTAGATATACATTCTTCAGAGCATAAGGCGGTAGTTGATCTTGTGAATAAAGGGATTTTAGAAATTCCAAAAACAGAAGACGGAAAATACACAAATATAGCATCTATAAATACTAAAGACTCAATTTCAAAAGAAGAGATTATATTACTCTCACAAAAAGCAAATATTAATCCAAATCAGTTTAATCATGTAAAGACAAAAGGTGAATTCTACAAAAAACTTAGTAGGATTACTAGAAAAATATAAATTATAAAGTTTCTTATAGTAATTGTTATTTTAATAGCATGAAACCCACTCTTAAAAAAGTAAAGAGTGGGTTTTTATGTTGTTATTTAGATGTAAGTGTACTTTTATTAGAATGAAATATAGATAATTGGCAACTAATCAATTGGATGAGCGCCTTAGGGAGCTCTTTTTTTATTGAAATTAATGCATTTATATGAGTTGTTCTTTATTTATAGCATCATCCTTAATTTATGTAATTTTGCATAATATTACACAAATTGTGTATTTTCTCTTTTTTCCGACAGTAATAGACAGTATACTTTGTACAAGCTTTCTATTTCAAAAATTATACGAGGTGAAATAATGAAAAACAAAAAGACATTAACTAAAGTAGCATTAACAACAGGATTAGCTTTAACAGTTGTGGCACCATATGGGGTAGGTCATGCAGAGGAAACAGATCAACTACAAGTTCAAATTCAGGAGGAATCGTTCCGTTCGGGTGAACTTACACAACCGTCACAAAAAGAACCAGAAAATGTAGTAAAGGATGCCCTTAAGGAGAAAGCAGAACAAGCTCTGTCCCAAAAACAAGTCAATGGAGAAGCAGGAGTAGATTATAAAGTCCTTCAAAAACGTGGTTCGTATGATGGAACTACACTTATACGTATGCAGCAAACATACGAAGGAAAAGAAGTATATGGACATCAATTAACTGCACACGTAGATAATAAGGGTGTTATTAAAAGTGTTTCAGGCGATAGCGCGCAAAACTTAAAACAAGAAGAATTGAAAAAACCTATTAATCTATCAAAAGATGAAGCAAAACAATATATTTATACGAAATATGGAAACGATATCAAGTTTATTTCTGAGCCAGAAGTTAAGGAAGTTATTTTTGTTGATGAAAATAATGGACAAGCTAGTAATGCATACCAGGTTACATTTGAAGCTGCAACACCAAACTATGTGTCTGGAACATATTTAGTAAATGCACAAAATGGTGATATGTTAAAAAATATGGTGCAAGAGTCTAACTTGAAAGCAAGCGATAAACTAGTTGGAGCCTTAAAGAAAAGTAAAAAAAGCAGTCTGACATCATTAAAGGGCACTGGAAAAGATGATTTAGGGATCTCTCGTTCATTTGGTATTTCTAAACAAAGTAATGGTAAATATGCTCTTGCTGATTATACAAGAGGGCAAGGAATTGAAACATATGATGTGAATTACAGAGATATTACTAAAGAAGAAAGCTATTATCCTGGTACATTAGCAACTAGTACTTCAACAACATTTAACGATCCAAAAGCAGTAAGTGCTCATTACTTAGCAACAAAAGTTTTTGATTTTTATAAAGATAAATACAATCGTAATAGCTTTGATAATAAGGGACAAAAGGTAGTTTCAGTTGTACATGCTTGGGATTCTGGAGATACGAATGATCCGAAGAATTGGCAGAATGCGTTAAGTGCTAATAATGGTAGTATGCTTGTATATGGAGATCCTATCGTCAAAGCATATGACGTAGCTGGGCATGAATTTACACATGCTGTTACTTCTAGTGAATCTAATCTTGAATATTACGGTGAATCTGGTGCGATTAATGAGGCACTATCTGATATTATGGGAACATCTATTGAGAAATACGTAAATAATGGAAGCTTTAACTGGACGATGGGAGAACAAACTGGATCTGTCTTCCGTGATATGGAAAACCCAGCTTCTGTTCCATCTTCACTTGGAGTACCTTATCCAGATGATTACAGTGAATTTAACGATTTTAATGGATGGGATCAAGGTGGCGTTCATTTTAATTCAAGCATTATTAATAAAGTCGCGTATCTTATTGCAAAAGGTGGAACTCATAACGGTGTAACCGTTAAAGGAATTGGTGAAGATAAAATGTTTGATATCTTCTATTACGCAAATACAGATGAGTTAAACATGACTTCTAATTTCAAAGAATTGAGATCAGCATGTATTCGAGTGGCAACTAATAAATATGGTGCGAATACAGCTGAGGTTCAAGCAGTACAAAAAGCATTTGATGCAGCAAAAATTAAGTAAGTTAGAAATATAGTTATCATTCATATATTATTACATTATGAAAAACAGCTAATATCATTTTAAGGATATTAGCTGTTTTTTTACATAGCAATGTATTGCTGAAAATAAACTTACTTAGCAATAATTAGGCGTTTTATCTTTAAGAAGTTGCGACAAATAAATAAGGTTTACAGCATATAAAAACAGAAAATTAATAATATATTGACCTCTTAATGGGAAGTGCTATAGAATGAAAGCGATAACAAACGATTGCTTTAAAATGATTTCCCTGATCTTTTACTAATTACAAATATATGAAGACATAATCAAATCTATTTTTTTAAACATTAATGCAAACGTTTTCGTATTAAAAGATCATTGAAATACATACATAAAAATAGCCAATATGGGGGTGAAGTAAAAGAGATTTCTAGATTAATTTAAGCAGTGTAATTTAGACGAGCATAATAAATCGCTCATACTATTTAAAGAAAGGGTGTATGTGGTGCAAATGACAAAAAGATTAATTAACAAATCAGTTTTATTACTTACTATAATCGTTATGTTAACATCTGTTTTCTCTTTTCAAAGTGTAAAGGCAGTTTCAAATTCGAAAACAACTGAAGTTATCATTCATTACAAAGAGCAATCTGGAAATACAAAAGACTGGAACCTTTGGATGTGGGGAGAAAATGCAAATGGTAAATCATATGAATTTACTGGTGAAGATGAATTTGGAAAGTACGCTAAGATTAAAGTAGATGGTGACTATAATCGTGTAGGATTTATCATTCGTACGAATGAGTGGGAAAAAGATGGTGGAGATCGTTGGATTGAAAATATAAAGGACGGTCGTGCTGAAGTGTGGATTCTTTCGGGTGATGAAAAAGTATATGACTCTAAGCCTTCTTCGGATCTCGCAATTCAAAAAGCTACTATTGATAGTTTTAATGAAATAACAGTAACGACTAATGTTCCGTTTAACAGTAAGGAACAGAAAATTGAAATTGAGGGCATTAAAATTAAAGAAATTAATCCTTTTGATAAAAATGGTGGAGATATTACTAATAGGGTGAAAATAATTACGGAGCAGAAAATTGATTTAAAACAGACATACAAAGTTAAAATAGAAAACTTAGCTTATGCGAATACTGAAATCGGTAAAGTCATTCGTAGCGAAGAGTTTGATAAATTATTTTATTATAGTGGTAACGATTTAGGTAATATTTATACCCCGCAACAAACAAAGTTCCGTGTATGGGCTCCTACTGCGAGTGAAGCAAAGTTAGTTACATATAAAAAATGGAACGATAAAATAGGGACTGAAATAAACATGCAACAAGGTGAAAAGGGCACTTGGAAAGCAGAACTTAAAGGGAACCAAAAAGGGCTCTTTTATACGTATAAGGTAAAAATTGGTGATAAGTGGACTGAAGCAGTTGATCCGTATGCACGTGCTGCTTCTGTAAATGGAGATAAAGGTGCAGTTGTTGATTTAGAAGAAACAAATCCGAAAAAATGGAAAGCAAATAAAAAGCCAAAATTTAAAAATCCGGAAGATGCTATTATTTATGAATTACATGTACGCGACCTTTCCATCCAACCTGAAAGTGGTATTAAGCAAAAAGGGAAATATTTAGGAGTAACAGAAAAAGGAACAAGAGGACCTGAAGGTGTGAAAACAGGACTTGATCATATGAAAGATCTTGGTGTTACGCACGTTCAGCTTTTACCGATATTTGATTATGCTTCAGTAAATGAAGAGAATTTAAACGAACCACAATATAACTGGGGATATGACCCGAAAAACTTCAACGTTCCAGAGGGATCCTATTCTACAAACCCTTATGAGCCAACTGTTCGAATAACTGAATTAAAGCAAATGATTCAAACACTACACGATAATAATCTTCGTGTTGTTATGGATGTAGTTTATAACCATATGTATAGTGCTACTGAATCTAATTTTCATAAGTTAGTTCCAGGTTATTATTATCGTTACAATGAAGACGGAACATTTGCAAATGGAACTGGAGTAGGAAATGATACTGCCTCAGAACGAAAAATGATGAGGAAGTTTATGGTTGATTCTGTCACGTACTGGGCAAAAGAATACAATTTAGATGGATTCCGTTTTGATTTAATGGGCATTCATGATTATGAAACGATGAATGAAATACGTAAAGCTGTTAATCAAATTGACCCTTCTATTATACTGCATGGAGAAGGTTGGGATTTAAATACACCTCTTGCAGCTGAGTTGAAAGCCAATCAAAAAAACGCGGAGAAAATGAAAGGGATTGCTCATTTTAATGATAATATACGTGATGGATTGAAAGGTAGTGTATTTGAAGAGAAAGAAAATGGTTTTGTAAATGGAAAGGAAAACATGGAAGACCGTATTAAAAAAGGCATTACAGCAGGCATTGACTACGATATAAATTCGTCTACTTATCAAGATCCAGAGCAGGTGCTAACTTATGTGGAAGCACATGATAATCATACATTATGGGATAAACTTGAGTTGACTAATCCGGGTGACAGTGAAGAAGTGCGAAAACAAATGCACAAATTGTCTTCTTCAATTTTATTAACATCACAAGGTATTCCATTCATACATGCAGGGCAAGAGTTTATGCGCACGAAGTATGGTGATCATAATAGCTACAAATCTCCCGATTCAATTAATCAAATGGACTGGTTACGCCGTGCGTCATTTAATAATGAAGTAAATTATATGAAGGGGTTAATAGATTTACGGAAGAAGTACTCAGCTTTTCGAATGACAACTGCAGAGCAAATAAAAACACATGTATCATTTATTGATACCCCGAAAAACACGGTAGCTTATACAATAGAGGGGAATAAAAACGAATACTTTATGGTGGCTCACAATGCAAATAGAAAAGCGGTTGACATAACACTTCCATCGAAAGGTCCTTGGAAAGTGTTAGTAGATGGTAAACAGTCAGGTAGTAAACCACTATACGTTGTCCATGATAATAAAATTAAAGTTCCTGCGTTAAGTTCATTCGTTTTAAAAACAGAGAAACCAATTAAATAAATGCCAAAAGTGGAGAGAAGGTTATTTTCACTTCGCTTTTACAATTAAAATAATATAATTTCACATACTGTAATTATATTACAATTTAATAAACAAAAAAGAGAAGAACTTACCAAGGTTCTTCTCTTTTTTGTGTGAAATTATAGTTTCCATAATTGTAGATATAAGAGCTTTTGAAAATAGCAACGGGCAAGATAATGAATCTATTTAAAAAATGACAAGAAAATGACAAAACTGTAAGAATGCATGAATGTTTGTAAGAAAGTTCGATGTTTTCCGTTTTCTTTTTTTATTAAAGTGAAAAAGAAGAAAACGGTGTCATAAGAGGTTGATATTTTTACATGGATACTATAACCAACACTATTCATGTAATGAAAGTATATAGCAATCAGTAAAACACCTTACTAAAAAGGAGGGATTTGAAATGTCTTTTTCTCAATTCAATATTGATATTTTTCGAGCAATTAATGATTTAGGTAAACAATATTCATTCCTAAACTCAACCATGGTATGTTTGGCAGAATATATGGTATATATTTTAGCTTTAATTATTGTAGCTTATTGGTTTACTGGGTCCAGAAAAAGTAGAATGATGATTATTCAAGCAATGGTTGCGTTTGTAATTGCTGAGGTGATTGGAAAAATAGCAGGGAAATTTCATTTGAATTATCAACCGTTTGCAATATTGCCTGATGTGAATAAACTTGTCGATCATGCTATAGATAATTCATTTCCTAGTGACCATACGATTCTCTTTTTTTCGATTTGTTTTTCATTTGGCTTGTTCGTAAAAAAACTGGATGGTTATGGCTTATACTTGCATTTTGTGTAGCGATCTCTCGTATTTTGATAGGGGTTCATTATCCTTTTGATGTTGCAATAGGGGCTTTAATAGGATGTGTTTCAGCGTTATTTTCTTATTGGTTAGTACCGAAATTATCTTTTATTAGGCAATTACTTACTCAATATGAAAGAATAGAGAAACATGTTTTACCATCGAAAAACAAATCAAAGGGATTTTGAGTATAGCTCTTTTTCATCCTCATTACTATTTTCCAGAAGCTGAATGGGCCGAGACATTCAATGCACTTATTTGCATCCATGAAGACGAAAAGGAATGGGTAGTACATTCAAGTGACAAAATAATTTTTTGGTCGGGCGAGTCTTTTGAATTACCACAGGTAACACTTTTTAACACATAAGATATTTCAATATTACTTGTAGACATCTTTAAGAAATTAAAATAAATAGATAAGTTTAGAGCATGTTATTATCATCTTTTTAATACATGCTCTTTTTATTTAATTACTGATACGTACAAGTTATCAACAATCTTTATGGTAAAAAATCTTAGCGTACGAAATTCGCGTTTTGTTGGTACTACCCCATGCCCATCAAATTAAAAAATTGCTAGTTCCCCAAAAAGAAGAAAATGAGTTGAATTCTTATAAATAACCATAAAATAATAAGATGTTCATTTTGGGACATTTTAAAATATTAGCTTGATAGTGACGGGGGTGGACTTCTACTAGCAATTAAGGTTTATTGATGAATTTATTGCATTAGATAATAGTGTGATTTATAATGTGTTTAAATGATTAAATTCTTCAACAAAAGGAAATGTGAGTAAAATGAACTGTAATGATAAAGTAATGCATCTTTTAGAAAGTTTAAGACCATGTTTTCAAGGGCTAGGAGATCCAACACGTCAGCAAATTGTATCACTTTTAATTGATAAAGATAGCTTGAATGTAACGCAAATTGCAGATCATATTCCTATGTCAAGACCTACTGTATCGCATCATCTAAAAATTTTGAAACAATCAGGGTTGCTTCAAGTTCAGAAAAAAGGCACTGAAATGTATTATTGTCTTGAATTTAATGAAACAATAAAACTTTTAAAAGAACTTGTTTCTTTAGTCGAAGATGAATGTAAGAATTAGATACACATTTATAGTTTAGGGGCACGTTTTGTCCCTTTTTTAATATTTTTTATGTTTAAACGTTTAAGTTTTTAATCATTTAAACTTATGAGTTAATGCTAATTAAAATGGAGGTTTCAAATGAACAAGAAAACCGTATTAATTGTTGGTGGATATGGGGTTGTGGGTAGCCAAATTGCTCAAATTTTACATGACCGATATCCTGATTTGGAAATTAGATTAGGAGGAAGAACTTTAGGGAAGGCGTTACCTTTTGAATCCGAAAGAGTAAAAATAGTTAAGGTGGACAATACAACAGATGATCCTTTAAGAAATTTGAATGATCATCCCACATTAATTGTTAATGCGGTTAATGACCCTCAAGATAGATTACTTCTATCCGCAGTCCAAAAAAGAATTCCATTGGTTGACATTACTCGTTGGACTGAACGTTTTCAAAGTTCTATTGCTCGATTGAAAAATGTTGAAGTTCAATCCCCTGTTGTATTAGCTTCGGGGTGGATGGGGGGGACAGCAGCCCTTTTTTCTAAAATTTATTCAAAAGATCTTCAAGAGATTACAGTTGATATTAACGCACTATATTCTCTTCAAGACAAAGCAGGACCAAATTCAACAGCATATATGGATCGGTTAACTATTCCGTTTGAAGTCAAAACTCGTGAGGGAATGCGGCAGGCTTATCCGATGACAGATCCTATCAAAATCCGCTTTTCCAACGGTTATATAACAAAATGTTATCGTTTGGATACTCCTGATCATGTAACTCTGCCAGGATCAATTCATGCTGTTTCAGTTAACTTTCGTATTGCTTTTGATAGTAAACTATCAACATATGGATTGGTTTCTCTGGTGAATACAGGAATTTGGAAAATAATTAGCGGAGAAAAATTTACCAGATTACGAAAAAACATTCTCTATAAACCCGGAAAGGGAAGTGCACATAACATAGTTATCCACCTTAATGGTTATGATGATACCGGTGTATTACATAGACGATGTGTGAACATATCAGATCCGTTAGGACAGACACATCTTACTGCTTTAGGAGCAGCTGTCCAAGCAGAGCATATTTTACAACCATCTGATATTGTGGCTCTGAATTCTGAAATTTACTTTCCAGAAAATCTATTAGATTTTGGGGTGAATTCATCTGCAATTTTAAATTTTTATAAAGAATATGGAGCTAATATTACGATAGAAGATTTATAAAAGGTACCGTTCTATACGCGATAATGCACATATTACTATCAAGATAAAGTTAAGAAATTGAATTTCCTCAAAACAAAAAATGAGTTAACTTACTCAAAGTAACTACCTGTAGAGGAAGAAAATTTTCGTTTAGGAGGGACTTCCAAACCTTAGATTGATAGCGAATAGATGCTATCGCATAATGCACCAGCGTCAGAATGCTGCATATATTATCTAGGTAATTTATCTATTACAAAAAACAATGGAGGAATAATATGTTTACTTACTATCCTCGCCAAATGGTGGCTCACCCAATACTTCTTGAGGCTAGACAAATTTCTCCTAATCAAATTTTAATGACTTATGATAAACCAACGGATTTGGCATCTGCTACAAATGTCTCGAATTATTGGATTAGGAGTAATATGGGTCCTGCCAGTATTGCTAGTGTAGGAATGAAAGAGGCACTTACGGCAGAAAATGCTATACGTCCAGATATGGGAATGATAACAACCGTTGATAATTCAAAAATGAGATTTGTTATAACATTTAGAGTTAATGCAATGCAGGGGGTAATGTATACTGTGCTTCCGTGCTTCGTTAACTTAGAGGGAATGTCAGGTTTTATGGGAGAGAATTGGGGTCCTAATAGTAAAAATATGTTTATTGGTATGTAGGTGAGAAAAAAATGGTGGTATCTTTAAATCAAAAAGTAAAATCATAAAAAATAGTGATGAACAGATATTCATGTAAGGTTAACATAAAGTCCTATTATTGGTAGCTAGGAAAAAGGAGGAACCTTAATTTCATAAGGGAATCTCTTTTTTTCGTTCTATAAAAAAAGACACCCAAAGGTGCCTTCCTCCGTTAGTTTAATAAGCATAATTAAAATTGCACACTAAATCCTTTGAATTTATGAATTCCAACTGCTGAATATCCGCGCTCTAGGAATTGATAAGTACATGGATATCATTTTAATGTCAGAACAAGAAGGGATTAAAAACCTCAAGCTGAAATTTTTCTGAGAGCTTTAGCAAGAGTACATCACTCACGCAATTATGTAGTTGTCTTGAAGTATCTACAGGTGTTCTTATCAGTCCTGAAGGATTTAACCAACGATTTAATGCTTCCGCAGTAAAGTTTCTTGAACAAGTTCTAGCTAACCTTCTAACCCAAAGAATTCATTCAATACAAGAAATATACATTAAATATATTTTTATGTTACATACATTAAATTAATCTTAACTATAACCTTCACTCTATAAATTCCTTAAACGGAATAACTCCTTACCAATCTTCAAAAACGATTACGTTTTTAAATTTGTGTTCTAATTTTTCTTGAACAGCTAAATAAATAACTACACATAAACTCCTTATATCTCTAGATAAACTACCGATTAGCTCCATATAGACTCTAGATAACATATATAGAATACAAGTTATCAAGGAGGTAAGAGAAAATGAATTTTATGAAACGTGCAATTCTCAGTATGAAAAAAAGGATAGGAACATCATTAATTTTGATGGCAGTATTTCTGATTGTTACAAATTTGGTTCTTTCAGGGTTCACAATCCAAAATGCATCAAAAAAAGCTGCGGATGCAGCAAGAAAAAAATTAGGCGCAGATGTTACTTTAGGTCTTGATTTTGACAAACTAGGTCAACAAGCTCGTGAAACTGGAGAAATGCCAAATCCGCCGCAACTCGATACAAAAGAAACAGATCAATTAGCAAAGTCAAAATATGTAAAAGACTATAATTACATAGGTAATACTTTCGGAATTTCTGATGGGCTTAAACTAGTAGGAGCTTCAGAAGGAGAAGAAGAAGGAAAAGGTAAAGTGGGAATGGCGGCTGTACGAGGCGGTTCAAGCTCTGGTACAGAAATAGATATGAATGCTTCTTTTATGATTGAGGGAGTTCGCAAGACAGCATTACAAGAAAGCTTTAAAAACGGAAAAAGTAAAATCATTGATGGAAAACCAATTACAGAACAGATGAAAGATCAGAATGTAGCTTTAATGGAAAAACGATTAGCGGAATTAAACAATTTGAAAGTAGGAGACAAAATTAAAGTGCAATCCGGGGATAAGAAGGAAACCCTTGATGTTGAGATTATCGGTATTTACGAAACGAATGAGCAAGCAATGGGGCAACAGGCTCCGCCTATAATGGACCCAGCTAATAAACTATATATGCCGCATTCAACTATGAAAAAATTAGAAATAGATCAAGGTATAAGTAGTGTTCAAGTCGTGTATTTCTTGAATGATCCACAATACATTGATGCATTTAAAAAAGAAGCAAAAAAATCTAATATTGATTTTAATTATTATAAATTAGATGCGCATGATTCATTGTACAAGCAATTGATTGGTCCTATCGAAAATATCTCTTCGACTTCTCAAATGATTATTTATATTGTATCGATTGCAGGTGCGATCATTTTAGGATTAATCATTATGCTATCAATTAAAGGACGTCGTAAGGAAATGGGGATTCTGTTATCTATTGGAGAGAAAAAGTGGAAACTGATGGCACAGTTCGTAGTAGAAGTAGTATGTGTCGCTATTTTAGCATTTGGATTATCCATAACAACAGGAGCTAAAGTTTCTCAATATATAGGGGATAATTTACTTTCGAGTGAAATTGCTACAGCAAGCGAAGAAACAGACACCTCGCAAAATGGTACTGTAATGATGGCTGGACCTGGTGGTACTCTACAAAATCAAAAAGAAGATCCAATTGATAAAATTGATGTAAGTGTAACAGGAGAAGATGTAGGGAAAATGGGTGGAATTGGACTAGCTATTGCTATAATAGCAACGCTTCTTCCGGCATTATCTATTCTACGCTTAAACCCAAAACAAATTCTTTTAAAAGATGAATAAGGAGGCTTAATATGGAAACGATTTTACAGTTTAAAAATTTGGATTATTATTATGAAAGTAATGGGAAAAATGTAGCGATACTAGATAATGTTAATTTTTCTTTTCAAAAAGGGCATTTCTACACGATTTTAGGGCCATCTGGATCTGGTAAAACCACAACTCTAAGCTTAGGTTGTGGACTAGATGTCCCCAAAAATGGTTATGTACTGTATAATGGCAAGGATATTAGAAAAATTGGTTTGGATCGATATCGTAATCAATATGTATCTGTCATTTTCCAGTCTTATAACTTGATTACCTATATGACTGCTCTTCAAAATGTCTTAACCGCAATGGAAATTACAGGTGTTAAAGTACAAAATAAAACGGCAAGGGCTTTAGAATTATTAAAGAAGGTAGGGCTTACAGAAGTAGAAGCGAAACGTAATGTTCTGCAACTAAGTGGCGGGCAACAACAGCGTGTAGCAATTGCTCGAGCGTTATCTTGTAATGTTGATTTACTAATTGCTGATGAGCCGACAGGAAACCTTGACGAAGAAACGGCAATGGATATTATAGAACTGTTTCAAGAACTTGCACATAAAGAGAATAAATGCATTATTGTTGTGACGCATTCACAGGAAGTTGCTAAAAAATCAGACCGTGCAGTCTATTTAAATAAGAAGAAGTTGGTCGTAAATGAAATCTAATATAAACATCGTAGTTTTCCAATTCACATAATTTTCAAAATCAACTTCTTTCAAAAGCTTATATTTGATTTATAATAAAATCAAGCCCTAATCAAAATGGTCTCCCTGTATTGAATGTTAAGATTGTTTGTTGTTCCTTTTTTAACAATATTTGAAAAAGAACTTGTAGAATATTCTACAGGTTCTTTTTGTTATAATTGGTTACCTGTATCATTGATGAATTACATATAAAAAACGGGACTGTACCTAGATATATGATCTAAATACTGTCCCGTTTAACTGTGTATCTGTATAGTTATTGCAGAATTAAACCTACAATCATAATTAAACTAAATACTATCATCCAACCGAACGCACAATAGCCAAAAATTCTAATCCATTTAGGTAATTGATTCATGTTAATTTTATTTGTGGGAACTCCTTGCATAGACAACATCATTTTTTGATCTCTATCCCTATTATTTTGTTGTTCGTACATAATATCATCACCTTTCCAGAACTATTGTGTTTATAGTATACCAGCCTGAAGAAAATTATGTACAGAATAAAAGGGAATAGCTTATATATTATATGGTGAATTTTATAAATAAAGAAGTTTAATTGTCCATGTCTCTAAGCGCTAACCCTTTATAAATACTTGCTGGATATGCATCAGAACCAAGATAACGTTCTTTTATAATTTGAAGATGATGAAGCTCATGACCCGCAATGATATATGCTAATGCACGAACTGTAACTTCAGAATTGTTCGCATTTCCTCTTTGTAACCAAGCTTCTTTATCTAAGCTTCTAAGTAAATACAGGGTAGATTGGCGAACAACTATTAAATTCTCAAGAAGATCTTGCATAGATTGCTTATCAAAAGCAGCTCTAAGAACATACATATCATCGTTATAGCCTGGAAGTTCTGCTGTCTCGCCTCGAGCAATAGATAGCAATCGATATGCCATAATACGTTCTGTATCTGCTATATGACCGATTACTTCTTTTATACTCCATTTAGTAGAAGCATACTGGAAAAGTCCCTCACTATCAGAAACTTCCTTTAATACAAGGTTCGTTTCCTTCATTTGTTGTTCTAGAATATGTATGATATTTCCGTCTGATACTAAGTTGATATACGTTGCATAATAGGGGTTATATTCACTTACCTTTGGTCTTATTTGCATACGAATCATCCTTTATATTTAATCTTTACATACAGCTTATCATAAAAGAGTTCCAAATTAATCTGAAAAATGGGGGTAAATATACATTTTTCATCCTCCTTTTCAGTTTCATAGATGAAATGCATCTCAAATAAGAGAATCTAATTTGTAACTAAGCGGAATCTCATTTTGTTTACTGTTATAGTAGAAGGAGAATATTTAAATTGGATACAGTGGATTGGGCGATCCTTAATTGTTGTCACTACTTATGACGATCGCCATTAAAAAAATAGTACACGTTATAAAACGAGCAGCCAGTCTATTAGTTCCTAATAAGTCTATGCTTACTATAAAAATAAACAAACTCGTCCTATTTAGAGGAGAGTTTGTTTTGGTGTTTAGATAATGGAATACTCATGCAAAATTGAACACTATGTTCCATATTTTTCATAGAATACTTCATATCTAGTGTTTCAAGAATTTGTTTAACAATATATAATCCCAAACCACTTCCCCCAGTATTTCGATTCCTTGATTTTTCAATTCGATAAAATGGTTTGAAAATTTGTTGTATATCTTCATTTTTAATATTGACACCTGTATTTATAATTTGCATGTTGAATTGACCTTGTTTAGTATCCTCACTTAATTTTATATAGACCTTTTCATTATGTGGTGAATACATAACCGCATTATGGATAATATTTTTACATGCTTTTTCAAAAAGAACACGATCTGTATAAATAGAAAAGTCAGAGTCAATTTTTTTTATTATTTGGATGCTTTTTTGAGAAGCGAAAAATTCGAGATCTTTTGTGATTGTACCTAATAACTTTGAAAGATTAACTTCTTCTATTTTTAGTTTGAAAATGTGTTGTTCTAACTTAGACATGCTTAAAATTTCACGAACTAATTGTTCCATACTTTCAATAATTTGATGATTTTTCTTTAAATATTGATCACGATTTTGATAAGGGCCAATATTGTATATCATCCCTTCTAAGTACCCTTTCATTACAGTAAGAGGGGACTTTAATTCATGTGCTACAATCGCAAAAAACTCTCTGCGTTTTGTTTCTATTTCTCTTTCTTTTTCAATATCATTTTTTAATTGTTCATTTGCTTTTTTTAAATCGAACATAGCTTGTTGTAAGTTAATAGACATGTCGTTCAAACTATTAGATAACTCTCCTAACTCATCTGTAGAGCGAACCTCAATTTTTTCGGAGAAATCTAAATTTGCCATCTTTTGTGCACCCTCATTAATATAAATAAGTGGCTTTGTAATAAACCTGGAATAGAAATAAGCACTCCCTATACCAATAACGAGCACAATGATACTAATATAGGGGAGAAAGCGCACTAATACCTGCGAAGCCTCATCAATCGGTTGAAATGTTGCGAACACTACAAGGGTTAAACTACCATCTTGGAATTGAATTGGTTCCGTAACGTTATATGAATTACTAATGGTACCTGCATTCTCAAATCGTGTGGCTTTAGTAACTACTGTCGTTTGTGTACCACTTTGAATAAAAGAAAATGAAGGCGAGTAAATAATTACTCCTTCTTTATTTTGAAGCGAAAGCATCGCATTATTTTTTTTTGCGTATTCATCAAAAAGTGGGATAGCATCTTGAAACGTAAGATCTTTAGATTTATCAATTATTTCTTTTATCCCTGTTTGAAGTTGATCTGTTTTGTATTGTTCATAAAACGTAGGGAGAAAGAAGTATAGAGTTAAATAAATCAATACTGCAAAGGATAACAAAATGAGTGATGTAGTCATAAAGAGTTTATAAGTTATTTGCTTCATCTTCATGATTTTTAAAATTTTATTCATCAACTTTATAACCAATACCCTTTATTGTTTTAATGTAGGGGATAGCTAGTTTTTTACGTAGGTTTTTAATATGTGTATCAATTATTCGTGTTTCTCCAAAATAATCGTATCCCCAAACTTTTTCTACGATATTTTCTCTTGTAAGTACTTTTCTCTCATTTTGAAATAGTAGTTGTAGAATTTCAAACTCTTTTGTCGTTAACAAAACTTCAACGTCATTTACATATACTCTATAAGCATCAACATCAATGCGCACTTCTTTAAATATTAAATGATTATTGCCATTTTTATCATAACTTCTTCTAAGTACAGCTTCGACTCGTCTAATCAAAACATGAAATGAAAAGGGTTTTGTTATATAATCATCGATCCCAAGATCGAATCCTTTCATTTGATCTTCCTCTTCTTCCAACGCAGTTAGCATAATGATTGGTACGTTTGACTGGCTTCGAATCATTTTAGAAACTTCAAACCCATTAAGATTAGGCATCATGACATCTAGAAGAATTAAATCAAATGATTGCTTATTAAATTGTGTCATACCCTCTAGGCCATCTGAAGCGACTACCACTGTATACTGTTGTGTCATTAAAAATTGTTTAATTAATTCCTGGATTTCTTGATCGTCCTCTACCACGAGAATATGATAGTTTTTCATAATATCACCTCTGATAGTCATTATAGCCGTACTATCTGGAGTTTATGTGGAGATACAGTAGGAAACTTCATAGGATGTTTAACGTATTAGCTCCATTTACTTTGTTATGGAGAAATAATTGTATGCTTGAAAAAACTTATCGTATAAAAAACTGAACGATCAATATTTACGAAAAGCTAATGTATAATAATGTGAAATATATACAGTTTCTTAAACTATGTGAAAATATACTTTTGCTTCTTTACCAGAAGAGGGAAAAGAGTTTCAATATAGAAGAAGTTACCGTAACACTAGAGTATGTGCCACAAACTTTGGATTTTTTGTCTAGTTTCTGTTTAATTTTTAATCACTACATAACAGTGCTCTTGCTAAACCAAAAGTTTAAAGGTACGAACTTGGAGAGATGTACATAATACTAGAAAGGTTGTGAAATGATTTGAGGGGTTATAAAGCTATGCTGTTTGATTTAGATGATACGTTACTTGATAGGGATAAAGCAGTAGATAAATTGTTTTTATTTGTTTTAGAAAAGTGTTATGGGGATGTTAATGATGTAGTTAAAAACAATATGTTACAGAAATTCAAAGAATATGATAAAAGGGAATACGGCACGAGTGATAAAACAATAGTTTTAGAATCATTGTTTGATGAATTTCCGCCGAAGTATAGATTGCCACGCAATTATATCCAAGATTTTTGGAATAATAATTTCCCTAAATGTTTTTCAGTAGACAAAAATACTATTCATTTCTTACATCATATAAAGAAGCACTTTGAAGTTGGAATTATAACAAATGGCTCAACTCAGAGGCAAAGGGCTAAAATAATTAACACGAATTTAAACGATTACTTTGATACGATCATTATTTCTGAAGAAGTAGGATTTAGCAAACCGGATAAACGTATATTTGAACTAGCATTAAATAAGCTTAATGTGCAACAAAAAGATGTATTATTTATTGGAGATGACTTAGAAAAGGATATTGCTGGTCCTCAAAATGTAAATATAAAAGGTGTGTGGTTTAACCCTCAGAAAATCAAGAATACTACCAAAATACAACCATATGCCGAGATTAACACTTTGGATAGTTTGTTAAGTTATGTTACTCCACAATATTTTTATAACAAGTAAAATCGATTTCATATATATTCAAAAATTTCATTGACCGTATTAGAAAGATGAAAATTTACATTTACAATAAAAAAAGATGCAATTTTAATAGCTGCGGCTAATTTAATCTATGATTAATATGAAGTTTTGTAAAATAATTTTACTCATACAGTGTACATTATAAAGGGGTGGAACTATGGAAATAAAAAAAGTAGTAATCGATGGAATCAATATTGCGGTCATTAGAAATGATAAGGTATTAATATCCGATGTTCAATCTGCATTAGATACTATGGCAACAGTTCAATATGAGGTAGATGCGAAACATATTATTATCCATAAATCTTTAATAAGTGAAGATTTCTTTGATCTAAAAACATGTCTGGCGGGCGATATCCTTCAAAAGTTTATAAACTACAAGGTAAAGATTGCTATCATTGGAGATTTCTCTATGTATACTAGTAAAAGCTTAAAAGATTTTATTTATGAATGTAATAAAGGGAAAGACATTTTTTACTTACCAACTGAACAACAAGCAATTGAAAAACTAAGTACATTAAAGTAATAATTATATCCTGCTAAATTCCCCCATTTCACTTAGTTCATGATTATATACGATATAGCAGAACTGATGTTTGTGGTAAACTAAGAAATGAATAAAGGGGGAGTTTTTTTGAACAATTTTAATGATACGATCCGAAATTTAAACAATATAGTTTACAAACCAAATAATTTAATGATTACGAATCTAAAAGAAGAAAAGCAAAACGCAGAATATGCAGGATGTTTGTTTCACTTAAATAGCAAGACTATCCGTTTTAGAGTATCAAAAATTACTCCTAATAAAATTGGGCAATTTGTTTCTTTTTGGGAGAAAGATGATAATATGCAAAATCAAGCATTTTCTTATGACGCTGCTCCTGACTTATTAGTTATCACTTGTATAGATGATAATAAACTAGGACAATTTATCTTCCCTAAAGAGATTCTTCTTAAGGAAAAAATCTTGAGAACACAAAATCAAAAAGGCAAGATGGCTATGAGGATTTATCCGATCTGGGAAACCCCTGTTAGCAACCAAGCTAAAAAGAGCCAAATGTGGCAGCTTCAGTATTTTGTTGATTTAAGCGATCATAATAATTTACCCATAGACAAACTATTAAATTTGTATTCGTAGCTTCTTATCTTAAGTAATCTTGTGGGCTAGACTTTTTGTACCGGTACAGTTAAACGAAATGTACATTGTTTCAGTACCCCATCAAATTTACAATCAGCATATACTATTTTAACTTATACATGTTAAGGGGTGCTGACTATGACAAGTCTACAATATAAGCTTTTTACAAGATTGAATCTTGCAGAGCGTACTGAAGCGAAGTTTGAAGAATTAAATACAATTCTCTTTGCATTTGCATACACTATACCATTTGAGAATTTAGCTGTTATATCACGTAATACGAATGCAATTACTATAGAAAATTTACAGGATAAAATTTTAACTAGTTCCCGCGGCGGGCTTTGTTATGAGTTAAATACTCTTTTTTACTACTTTTTAAAAGATTGTGGTTATGATGTACAGCTCGCATTAGGTACCGTATATAAAAATGATATAAACACTTGGGCACTCGAGGATGGGCATATAACAATTATTTTAAATTATGATAACGTACGATACTTAATTGATGTAGGTATTGCTTCCTTAGTACCTCTAGTCCCTGTACCTTTTACTGGTGAGTCTGTTTCTTCTAAAAATGGTACGTATCGAGTGAGAAAACAAGAGTCAAGTAAAGGAAATTACATTCTAGAAAGAAAAGATACGAACGGAGAGTGGAAAGTTTGTCATGCATTTTATAATCGTATCATTGACGAGGCAGTAGTAAATGATGTTCAAAGAAGAGTAATAGAAGATGAGAAATCTATTTTCAATAAGGGACCAATTGCAGTTAAATTGACGGACTCTGGCCATGTCTCTTTAACAAATACTAGTTTCACTGAAATAGTTCATGGTGAAAAAGCGAAACGTGAAATTACAGAAGATCAATATAGAGAGCTTTTATATACTTTATTTGCTATTGAGTTGTGATGAAACAAATAGCCGGTTCTTATTTAGAATTGGCTACTTTATTTATTTTGATTTAAAACAATTATTAAAGTTTGATTTTCTTAATAGATATAATACACTAGAACAGTATGAAAAAGTATAAACAATGAATTTTGAATGTAAAGGAAGATTTTTATGTCAATTATTGATAAATTGAAACTTAATAAGTATACAAACATGGTCGTGATTAATGAACCAAGTGATTATGACATTTTTACAGGGAAAGAAACTGCATTTTCCAAAGATCACGATGCCATTTTTGTTTTTGTAGAAACACTTGATGAAATGGTAAAACAAACGAATTATATTATTAGTAATGAAGAATTACTAACTGAAAAAAGCTACATATTCTTCGCATATCCGAAAAAAGGTAATTCTCGTTATAGTACGTTTATTCACCGTGATGAAATGTTTCCTGCATTAAGCGTTGGCGAAGATGGGTATGTAGGACAGAGTGATATTAAATTTGCACGAATGGTAAGTATGGACGACGTCTTTACTGTTGTAGGTTTAAAGCGTGAAAAGAAAAAAGAGAAGAAAACGCCTGCTATGAGTCAATGTGTTGCCGATTATGCAGATCGTATTAAAGACGTTGAAGCACTCTTGGCTAATCATCCGAATGAACTTACGTTTTATCAAAGTTTAACACCTGGATATCAAAAAGATTGGGCACGTAATTTATTTTCTGTAAAACAAGAAAAAACACGTGATAAACGTCTTGAGAAAATGATTGAAATTCTTTCACAAGGCTATAAAACAATTGAATTATTCCGTAAGAAGAAAAAATAATGGTTAGGAACGTCACAATGATGCAACAATTAATGACACTTTGCACATTGAAAAAAGAATTCCTTTCCGTATACTAAAGTATGTTCTTATATTTAAATAATTAGTAAAAGAGAAAAGGTGTTTGAAATGAAATCGTATATTGTAGTTGGAGCTGGTATTTTAGGAGCGTCTACTGCTTATCATCTTGCTAAAGCAGGTGCGAATGTTACTATCGTTGATCGCCAACAATTAGGTCAAGCAACTGATGCAGCGGCTGGTATTGTATGTCCATGGCTTTCACAGCGTCGTAATAAAGCGTGGTATAAAATCGTTAAAGGCGGTGCACGTTACTATTCTTCGTTAATTCAACAATTAGAAGAAGACGGTGAAACGGATACAGGTTACAACCGTGTAGGTGCAATTAGTTTACATACTGACGAGAAAAAACTAGATCAAATGGAAGAGAGAGCTTATAAACGACGTGAAGATGCACCAGAGATTGGTGAAATCACTCGCTTATCAGCTGAAGAAACGAAAAAATTATTCCCAGCATTATCAGAAGAATATAGTTCTGTTCATATTAGTGGCGCTGCACGAGTAAATGGAAGATTATTACGTAACGCATTAATAAGTGCTGCGAAAAAACATGGTGCTACTTTTATAAAAGGAGATGCTGTATTAGTTCGTGAAGGTAATCGTATTACTGGAGTTACAGTAAACGACGAAACAATTGTAGCAGAAAAGGTCATTGTAACTGCAGGCGCATGGGCGAATGAAATCTTGAATCCGTTAGGAATTAATTTCTTAGTTACATTCCAAAAAGGACAAATTGTTCATTTGCAAATTGAAAATACAGCAACAGAAAATATGCCAGTTGTTATGCCGCCAAACGATCAATACATTTTAACATTTGACAATGGTCACGTCGTAATTGGTGCAACACATGAGAATGACACTGGTTTCGATCACCGTGTAACAGCAGGTGGTTTACATGAAGTATTCCATAAAGCTTTATCAGTTGCGCCTGGTTTAGAAGATAGCGCTATGCTTGAAACGAGAGTTGGATTTAGACCATTTACTCCAGGATTCTTACCTGTTATCGGACCACTGCCTAACTTTGAAGGTATTCTCGTTGCAAATGGATTAGGTGCTTCTGGTTTAACTGCCGGTCCATATTTAGGAGCAGAACTTGCTAAATTAGCACTTGGCCAAACAATTGAATTAGATTTAAACGATTATGACGTTGCTGGTGCAATTGAATAACAAAAAAAGATTAGGATTCGCTCCTAGTCTTTTTTATTTATAGCTAATTTTCTTAGTTAATACTTTAATTGTTTTAATAACCTTTTGTTTAATTCCCACAATGCTGTTTTGTTACTATCCCATTTCAAAAGCATTATTGCTTGCTCAAAGCATAACCATTTATAATTGAGGTGTTCTTTGGATAAGGAAATATTTTTTGTAGGAACTTTAACTCCAAAAGAAAATTCTTTTATTACATAAACATCTTCTCCACCACCAGCAATTCCTTGCCAATAACCATAATCACTTCGGTTAAAAATAGCGTATTGAATAGAATCTTCAGTTATTATATAAGGAAATATCAATACTTGATATGGTGCTCTCATTGTATAACCCTCCCGAAAAAAAGCTTTAAATAAATATGAATAAAGAGCCGACATCACTATTCTACATTAATAATGCAGGGTTTTTTATGTCGGCTCTTCATTTTTAAAGAACAAATTTATTGTTCATAGACATGTTTACTCATAACGGGGAAAAACTGCTTTTTCTTGTTGGAGTTTGCTAAACGTGTTTTTTCTCCGAAATGCTGTCGATTTCCCTTATAGTTAATTGTTATATGGAGTGGGGGTTCTTTTGAATAAAAACACAATTGATAAAATAAAGATTACAGCCTTTAAACTGCCCCAATACGGATAAACAGCATGATCTGTTAAACTAGCATATTGAAAGATATTCTCTAAACCGAAAATCCCTATCATGACTGCCAAAAGAAATGAAGCTGATCCATACATTCCATTACGATAGAGGGTAAATAAGTATATTGCACATATAAGTGGTACGATGATTTGTAGTAAGATTGCCATGAATTGTCCCCCTAATTTATATTTTATACTTATATTATATCAAAAATGTAATGAAAAGGAATATAAGTTAATTGATGCTAAATAGGAAACAAACTTGTACGAACAGGGATATCACGCTTTCCCGTCTATAGTTTTGATACTAATTGAACTACTCTAATCATATTCTTCTATTAAAAAGAATAAAAAGGGGTGTACAGTGAATTGACAAAAGTTAAGGTTCGTTTACGGCCCATCGTTCATAACTTAAATTTACCTACTGTAATAAAAACAGCCATTCTTCCAGGCGAATCGACTGAAAGGCTATTTATCGGAACTCAATTAGGAGAGGTTTTTTACATAGGAGACCGAACTATAAAGACATTTTTAAATATTCGTCACCGAATTATTAAATTAGGCACATTTGAAGAAGGTGTTGCTAGTAGCGGTTATGATGAACGCGGATTGCTGGGATTAGCGTTTCATCCGCAATTTAATCATAATGGCTTATTTTATCTTCATTATTCAATGGCTGGGACTCAAGGACCAGGTGCGCTTTCAGAACAATTTAAACCAAATCCGTGTGACCCAAAAACTTTAAACTTAAAGTGGATAAAAAGAGATACTCAATATGATCATATTGATACAATTGAAGAATGGATTTTACAATCAAACGGTCAACCTCAAAAGCGACGAACATTACTGAATATAAAACGGCCGTTTTTTAATCATAATGGAGTAAATAACTTAAACTTTTCACCTGAGACTGGAAAACTGATTTTTACAAATGGAGATGGCGGTTCAGGCTATGATCCATTTAATTTAAGTCAGGATGATTTAGAAATAGCGGGTAAAATAATTGAAATCGATGTAAGTAGAAGTACGTCCATAAACAATCCTCCAGTAGTTACACGCTTTAATGAACTTCCTTTATCTATACAAGAAACACTTACGGTAATTGCAAAAGGCGTTCGTAATATAACAGGTATTTCATTTCAAAGGTTTTATAATCAATATATCAAATATGCCGGAAATGTCGGACAGGATATTGTAGAGTCTATTTTTTCTTTTGTTCAATATAAACCAATACGAGTTACCGAACTTGTTCAAAGCCATTTAATGAGAGATACTCCCGATCAATATGGATTTATTAATTTTGGTTGGAGAGGATGGGAAGGAGAATTACCTACTTCTTTTATAAGGCACTGTTCTGAGAATCCTACTTTAGATGAGAGAACAATGGCTTATTATAATGAAACTATAGAAACATCAGTGAATCGCATACAACCTCTAATTAGTTATTTTCATAAAGATTCCAGACCAGATAAATTTGGAGGAACTTCACTTACAGGAGTCCAGCCATATATGGGAACTGCAATACCTAGTTTAACGGGTAGTATCGTGTTTACTGATCTTGCTAAGAAAGAGGAATCTCAGTCTCCGGTAAAGGGTGCATTAGCTTGTTCTAAAGCTCGTATAGATGGGACACGTAATGATTTTCAAGTTATTGAAACTCATTATGATTTTGGTGAGCAAGCAGCTTATTTTATGAGTTTAGGAACAAACTTAGATCAAACTAAATTATATTTAGGGGTGTATGGTTCTATGAAAGTAACTGACTTTAACAAAGGTACTATTTTTGAAATCGTTCCTTAATATGATGTACGCTCTCAGATTTATTCTTAATACAATAATCTATTGTATAGTAATGGATTCCTTGAAGAAGGTAACAAATAAACAAAAAGCGTATGAATAAAAATAGAAAGTGATAAATTATATATCTTTAGGGGGATTTTGATGAATCACTTTAGAAACTATTGGTATCAACCGATGATTACGCATGATACGGATTTTGTTCACAAAAGTAAGATGACTCCGGCAAAGAGGTTAGTCATTACAGCATTACTCGGTTCACTTGCTGCTATTTTTCAATCTGCGGGGAACTTAATCCCTGGTATCGGGTTATTTATTAGTCCTTTTGCGACGTTACCGATTTTTCTAGCTATTTGTTATTCTATTCGTGCGGGACTACTTTCTTATATTCTTACTATCCTCCTATTATTTATTATTGAGCCAAGTGAATTAATTGTCTTTCCTTTTACTACAGGTTTATTAGGTATAGCGCTAGGAGTTTCTTTTATACATTTCAAGAGGAGGATTTTGATTGTTTCCTTTTCAGCAATATGTCTACTTCTAGGTATTATGATTGTACTTGATGTCTTTCGATTCCCTGTATTAGGTCCTACTATTCATACAACTTTGGATATAAAAGTTATTTTATCGATATTTATACTGAGCTTTCTATATTGTTGGATCTATGCAGGCTTGTGTAGAATAATATTGAATAGAGTATATAAAGCATGGTCATAACAATTTCTCATATATTTTCAAAGATTGGAGATTTAAGTCGTGTATAACGTTAAAATTAGAAGGCCAAATTCAGATGATTTAGATGAACTAAATTTATTTTTTCGTCTTGTTATTACTCATACATTTAAAAATGAAGGGTTATCACAATTATTGGATGACATAGAAAATGAAATACATACGAAAAATCAATATTTGAAAAACGATTTGGAGAGTAATGGAGAAAGTCGTTACTTTTTATTAGCGATTGATACAAGTAACGATAAAATCATTGGAACAATTGAAATCGGTCCAGCAAGTACATTGATTCATAGTTGCACAGGTGGTGTTCTTAAAGATTTATATGAAATAGGAACCGTATTTGTACTACCTGAATATCAACAAAAGGGTATAGGAAATGTATTACTAAACGCAATGTATATTACATTACTTAGCAGAGGAATAACAGAATACTGTTTAGATAGTGGATATAAAAAAGCGCAAAGTATATGGACGAAGAAGTTTGGAGAACCTAGTTATGTACTGAAGGAGTATTGGGGAGAATCAAGTGATCATATGATTTGGAAGAAGAGTTTACATGATACACCTATAATATTTGAATTATAAAATGAAATATGCCTCTGAACGTAGCTTTTCTTACATATGTATGCTATTATTTATCTTTATAATAAAAGAGGACGTGAATGAACTTGATTAAAATTAATATTCCTGAAGCTGATGTTTCAATTACTGAACGTAAACAAGTTATTAAAGGAGACGAGCCAATAATTACTCCAATTAACGGTTTTATCGATTTCCACTTGTTCCCTAGAGATAAAGGCGGCATTTTTATGTTTTACAATATTAATGACGAACTTCTTTTCGTTGGTAAAGCTCGTAAAATTAGACAACGTATTAAAAAGCATTTTGAAGACAATGTTTCACCAATTAAAAATCACCGTGATGAAGTATACCGCATTGATGCATGTATCGTAGAAGATCCAACAGAAAGAGAAATTTACGAAACATACATTATTAATGAATATAAAGCAAAATATAACGTTGATAAAGTGTTCTATAAATAAGTAACAAAAAAACAATCCTAGCACATATACTGGGATTGTTTTTTTGTGTTTCATTCCTCGTTTCTTTCTCCTTTTTTAAAATGATTAGCAGCAATTAAACAGAAAAGCCCTATAAATAAAATTATAATTCCAAGCGTTTTATGTTTTCCTTCAAAAAAAGGAATATCTGAAATAACATTTGTCATACATAACCCTATAAACACAAGGATAGGTCCTGCCCACAGTAATACATTACCCAATTTCGTATGTTGCCACATAGTAACCCTCCTTACTCCTTTTTACATATATATCCATGAAATAGAAGTAAATTCATAGAGAAAAATAGTTTTTTTCATATCGAAAATTGAACCTTCATATATTGGTACAAGCAAACGAGAAAGGGGACCATCATGAATTGGTTAGAAGCTTTTATATTAGGGATCATACAAGGTTTAACAGAGTTTTTACCGATTAGTAGTACAGGACATCTTTATTTAGGAAGACATTTGTTTCAATTAGATGAAGCTGGATTGTTTTTAGATACGATGCTGCATATCGGGACTTTACTTGCAGTGTTTATTTATTACAAAAAAGAATTTATATACTTAATTAAAAATCCATTTTCGAAACTAATGCTACTACTTATTGTTGGGACGATACCCGCAGTTGTAATCGGATTGTTATTTAAAGACTTCTTTGAGGATATTTCAAAAACAGGTATTACGATTGGATGGGAGTTTTTAGTGACAGGTTTCTTTCTCTACATGGCCGATAAACAAAAAAATGGTCGTAAAAAAATGGATGACATTACATATAAAGATGCGTTTATCATCGGTTCATTTCAAGCGGCTGCTATTTTCCCGGCAATTTCTCGTTCTGGTATGACAATCGTCGCTGCATTATGGAGGAAGTTAGATCGTGAAACTGCTGCTTACTTTTCTTTTTTATTATCAACTCCAGCCATTGTCGGAGCTATCATTTTGCAATTAGCAGATGTTTATCAAGGGAAAGCAGAATCTATTTCCAGTACATCTTTAATTGTCGGAACGTTATCAGCAGCATTTTTCGGTTACATAGCTGTTTCATGGATGATTCAATACTTAAAACGTCACTCTTTAAAAGTATTCGCGTATTACGTATGGGGATTAGGCATTTTAATTTTAATGTTGCAATATACTCATGTGTTTTAATTTAGTAACAGATCCTGTTTCATTCATACAAAGCAGGATCTTTTTTCATTAAGGAGGAAACTATGTTTAATAAGGCTATCGTTATTGGCGGAAGTATAGCAGGAAAGCTCGCAGCAAAAGCATTATCAACTACTTTTAAAGAAGTAATCATTATAGAAGCTGGTGAAAGATGGGATGGAAAGGCTTCGAGAAAAAGAGTTCCGCAAAGTAGTCATCCTCATGTGTTATTAAAAGGTGGAGAAAAAGCAATTGAGGAATTGTTTCCTGCTATCACTAATGAACTAATTGAAGCAGGTAGTATCGTAAATAACTTTACTCGTGATATAAAATGGCATCAATTTGGTTTATGGAAACAGCAATTCATAGGAAAAGTACATATGATTCAACAAAGTAGGTTTTTACTTGAATGGCATATCCAAAAAAGAATTGATGATATTTCAAATGTTACCACTAAATATAGAACATTGGTTGAAGGGTTATTAGTAGATAGAAAACTCAACAAAGTATGTGGAGTAAAAGCTAAATGTTTAGAAACTAGCTCGCAGGAAGAAATCCAAGCAGATATTGTCGTTGATGCGAGTGGATTTGGTTCAAAAAGTATAGCGTGGTTACGCGAACATAATATCGAAGTGCAAGAAGAGAAAGTGCGTATTGATTTATTTTACGCAACTAGAATGTTTAAACTCAAAGAAAATGAGAAATTTGACTGTTGTAATATGCTAATGTCTCCAAGTTTTCCTAGAAATCCGTATGGTGTTCTTATTCAAACAATCGAGGATCATCGTTATTTTGTTACTTTCAGCGGGTATGCAAATGAGAAAGCACCACAAACTGATGAAGATTTTTATAATTTTGCTGAAAACCTATCAATCTCTAATGTTACAGATTTTCTAAATAAAGCAGAAGCCATTTCAGATATCAAAACGTACAAAATTCCTTATCAAGTACGTCGGCGATTTGATTTAGTGAATGATCTACCCGAAAGACTGTTAGTAGTTGGGGATGCACATTGTCGTTTTGATCCTGTATTCGGGCAAGGTGTTTCAGTTGCTGCTATGGAAGCTCACCAATTACATTTGCTTTTACAACGGAGACAAAAACTTGATAAAGCATTTACTCAGCAGTTTTATAAAAGGACTGCTCATATCATACAAACTCCTTGGGAAATGACTACAACGGAAATATCACGTCATCCTCAGCTAAAAAGAGAATTATCGATAAAGCAAAAATTTCAGCTATGGTATACGAAACAAATATATCAACTATCTGCAACTGATTCTGACGTTTATATTCGATTAGTAAGAGTGATGAATTTAATTCGCAGTCCATTACACCTATTTCATCCGAAAGTGCTACTCGCTGTGTTACTGAAGCGAATGAAATAGCAGGAAAATAGTTGATTAAAAAAGAATATATAACAGTTAGTAGATATAGAAGGAGTAAGCGAGATGAAAATATACATAGAACAATTAAAGAAACACGATGCTAAAGATGTATTTACGTTTGAACTTACGAATAAATCTTTTTTTGAAACAATGGTACCAAATCGTGGATCGCAATATTTCAATTTTGAATATTTCCAAAAACTACTAGACGATTTATTAATAGAACAAGCGGATGGAGATTCTTATTTTTATTTAATTCGTAATGAAGAAAATGAAATTGTAGGACGAATAAATTTAGTAGATATAGATACGGAAAATCGAAGCAGTTCGTTAGGTTATCGAGTCGGAGAAAAGTTTACTAAAAAAGGAGTTGCAACAGCAGCTGTAAAATTGGTTTTAGATGTGGCGAAAAATAATGAAATTAATGAGGTTCTTGCTAAAACAACTACTAATAATCTCGCATCACAAATTGTACTAGAAAAAAGCGGATTTTCTTATCAAAACGAAGCAGATACAAATTCTGTAGAATTAAACGGGGAACATGTGAAGTTTGTACATTATATATGGAGAAATACTTCGCGCTTATAATAAGGGGGACTTATACATGAATGATTTACGTTATCCAATTGGCCAATTTACATACAAACGTCCTATAACTGAAGATATGATTGATACATGGATTCAAGAAATTGAAGATTTACCTAATGAACTAACAAAGGCAATTAAAGATTTAGATCAGAAGCAGTTAGACACACCATATCGAGTTGGTGGATGGACAGTTCGTCAAGTAGTCCATCACGTTGTTGATAGCCATATGAACAGCTACATACGCTTTAAATTAGCACTAACAGAAAAGAATCCAACGATTAAACCATATAAAGAAGAGAAGTGGGCAGAACTACCTGATTCTAAATTACCAGTAGATGTTTCACTAGTAATGTTAGATTCATTACATAAAAGATGGGTTAACCTTTTATATTCTCTAGAACTTGAAGATCTAGAAAAGACATTTAACCATCCAGATACTGGCGAAACAAAACTTGCTGCTGCAATAGGACTATATGCATGGCACGGACGTCATCATACAGCTCATATAACTTCATTAAGAAATCGACTAAATTGGTAACATGGAGATCACTTTAGAGAAGGCGACAACAAATGATGCAGCAGCTGTATTTCAAATACAAATAGACTCATTTAGCCCTTTATTAAATAAATATAAAGACTATGAAACAAACCCAGCAAATGAATCTATTGAAAAAACCATTTTAAGGATAAAGAATCCTAGTAATAACTTTTATAAGATTATATTTGATTCGAACCTTGTTGGAGCGATATGCATATCAAAAAAAGAAATACCTAATAAATTTTGGATTAGTCCAATGTTCATTCATCCAAATTATCAAGGGAAAGGAATCGCTCAGAAGGTACTTATTTTAATTGAAGAGATGTATCCAGAAGCACGGACTTTTGAACTTGCTACGATTTTAGAAGAAGAAAGAAATTGTTTTCTATACGAAAAAATGTGGTATAAAAGAACAGAAGTAATAAAGAAATTAAATGATAAAACTACACTTATTTTTTACAAAAAAGAAAGGTAAAGCATTTGAAATACGCTTTACCTTTTTATGTTATTTTCGATTAAATATACAAAATAAATGTATATTCTTCCAAAATACTCGGGTTAGTAATTTTACAAACGAATAAACATGCACAAATCAGTTATTTCGTCGTATATGTTACCAATGCTTTTTGAATGCTTAAAACACTATCGTCACCTTTAAATTCTTTTGTAATCGGCATGCTTAAACTAGATATCCAAATTTTAAGTTCTGCATCTAAATCAAAATGTCCAGCTGTTTCAATGCTAAATTGTGTAATGCTTTTATAAGGGATAGAGTGATACTCAGTTTTTTTACCTGATATCCCTTGTTTATCTACTAAAATAAGACGACGATTTGTAAATACGATTAAATCGCGAATTAATTTATAAGCATGTTCAACTTTTTCATCATCTAACATAATCTTCTCTAAATCACGTTCTACACTTTCTGTACTCGCATTTGATGCATTTCCTAAAATACCGCTAAATAAACCCATATTAAATTCCTCCTTTAATATATGTGGAATGAATTACTTATATTGTAACATGTTACTCACAAAGATATTATGACCTTACTTTAGTAGTTTCTGGTTATTTCTGCAATCCATTTATATTATCTAGTCTTAAAATCTTGTGCTAATATGTAATTAAGAAAAAAGAAGCAGAGGGATATAGCATGAAGAATATCGGTTTAGTATTAGAAGGCGGAGGAATGAAAGGTTTGTATACTGCAGGCGTACTCGAATATTTTATGGAAAAGAACTTATTCTTTCCTTATGTAGTCGGCGTATCGGCGGGAGCTTGTATGGGAGCAACTTATTTATCACGTCAAAAAGGGAGAAATAAAAAAGTAAATACAGAGCTAGTAGCAGATCACCGTTATATATCTTATCGAAATTTGATTCGAAAACGTGAATTATTCGGAATGGATTTTTTATTTGATGAAGTACCTAATAAAATTGTACCATTTGATTTTCAAACTTTCTTAAACTCAAATGAACAGTTTGTCATAGGGACGACTGATTGCGAATCAGGACAGGCTATTTATTATAATAAAACAGAACACGGAAATGATATTTTAAAAATCATTCGTGCCTCAAGTTCTGTACCGTTTATAGCACCTGCTGTAGAATACGATAATCGAAAATTGCTAGATGGAGGAATTATAGATCCTATACCGGTTTTAAAAGCTCAAGCTGATGGTTACCAAAAGAACGTTGTAATTATGACAAAGCCCGAAGGATACGAAAAGCAGCGGAATAAATTTTCTGGACTGGCTAAAATTCTATATAGAAAATATCCGAATATCGCAGAATCTTTAGTAGAACATTATCGTTTTTATAATGAGACGATATCTTATATGAATCATTTAGAACAAAAAGATAACTTTTATGTCATTCAACCAAGTGTACAACTTCCTATAAGCGGAATAGAAAGAAATAAAGAAAAGCTCGTTAATCTATATAATCTTGGCTATACAGATGCTCAATATCATTATGAAAACTTATTAAATTGGATAGGGAAATAAAGGGGTGGAAAATTGCTATTAGGCAAAAAGATTATTTTTAATGAATTGCAGAAAATGCATAGCCCGCTGTATAAACCGTTTCAGTCTCGTGCTACAGGAAAATTGCAGCGAGATTTAAAAAGTAAATTTACCGAAGATGACTGTATAAACGCTGATACTAATCATTATTGGATGCATACAGCAGGCACTTTAAGTTCTGTACTACATGGCAACGAACAGAACATTACGTTTCAGCAAATAAAATGGTTAAGGAAATCGTTTTTTGAATGGTTTCCGCAATATCGTTCTATAGAAACAGAAATTGTGAAGTATCCCGTTTTGTATAGAGATTTCATGAATTATGAGAAAACCTGAAAACTATTACTATATTATCTTACTGAATAAAAATAAAAACGTACAAGTTATGCTGCTTGTACGTTTTTTGTTCATAAAATATACAACATTAACAACTGGTTTATATAGGAATTCTAATGAGAAGAAAGAAGTACATATTATAGAATGATGTAAGGGAGGAGAGAGGAATAGCTGTTTTCCTTTAAGATATTGTCCAACTCGAATACAGTTAGTTATTTATGTTAAAATATTTCGAGTGAAATCAAGCTTTAAACAAAATAAGTCAACAATGCAGAAGGGACAACATTAACATGGAAAACGTATCAAAAATAGATAAATTGGAATCAATAAAATCTTTACAATCAACAATTCGTAAACTTGAAAATGCACGATCACAGATGACTGAAAAAGGTGCAAATACTACATTAGTAAAAAAACGACTTAAAGCAGTTTACATAAGTTTAGCAGTGCTAGAAAACGTTTGGAATCAAGAAAGTCATCAGTATAGCCAAGAAGAGCTAGCAGAAGCTCGTAACATCCTTGCTGGTTTGCTTCCGTCAATTGAGAGAGCCTATGATAAGTCTAAAGCTGGTAGTCCGCAAAGAACACTTTTAACAAGAAGAATAAAAGCGTTAGAACTTTCTATTCAAGCAATTGATAAACTTTCTAATAAATAACTCAACTAGATACATAACATTCTAATGCAATTTTTATATAGGCATTAGAAAGGAGGCAAAGGGATGACTTCAATAATTAGTCCTAAGTTAGAGGAGCTTACTAATCAATTAAAGAATGGAAACGAGAAAGCTTTGTATAATTTTTTGTATGAGATAAAGTTAAATGCTACGCCACTAATAGAACAATGTCCTATAGATGATCAGTATAAGCTTCTAACGTATATATGGTTAGGAGATCAAACTACTGAAAACGTTTATGTATTCGGTAGTTTTCCTGGTTGGGATCTGTCTGTAAATCAATTACAACGATTGTTACAGACAGATATTTGGTATGTTACGTTTAGGACGAATAAGAGTTTTATTTCAACTTATTATTTTACAGTAAATGATTTTTTCGAAAATGATTTTTTCGAAAATGATTGGATAAAGCGTAGTGAACAGTATCGACTAGACCAATTTAATGAAAATACATTTGGAGAAGGTGCCAATAAAGCGTCTGTGTTAAAAATAAGTATGGACGTGCAGTATAGCAGTCGTTTTCCTTCAAATCATTATCCATCTGGGAGAATTGAAACATATTCTTTTCATAGTTCGATTTTAAATAACACACGTAAAATGCACATTTATACGCCTCATGATTATTCTCACACTTCACATCTTCAAGAGCTTCTCATTGTATTTGATGGGAATTCATTCATTAATAACCTTTCAATCGCAAAAACACTTAATTATTTAATTTACAAAAAAGAAATCCCATCTTGTATTGCTGTTGCTATAGAACCAGTTGATCGGCTAGAAGAGCTAACTTATAACGATAAAATGAATTCATTTTTAAAGGAGGAATTACTTCCATGGATTCAGGCGAAGTATCGTGTGCATCAAGAAGCGAAACATACAACTATTGCTGGATTCAGTCTTGGTGGCTTAGCGGCTTGTTATGCAGCAGTTCAAAATCCACATATTTTCGGGAATGTGTTGTCAATGTCTGGATCCATTCATTGGAAAAAGGATGGATATGAAAATGAAATTCCTTGGATTGAAAATCAAATTTCAGCTATAGATTCAAATGCAACTCAACATCATTTTTATATAGCAGCAGGAGAACTTGAAAACAAACCTCTTTTAACGGCTAATAGACGCCTGTATAAGGCTTTAAAAGAAAAGGAATACCAAATTACTTATGAAGAGTTCCAAGGCGGTCATGACGGTGTTTGGTGGCGAGAAAAGTTATTCGATGGGTTGAAAGCATTAAAACTTACAAAAACAACACTATAAAATAAAAAGGAGAGAAATTCTATGAATCAAGAAGAACTAGATAAAAAACTAAAAAAGCAAGAGATTTTAGTAAAAGATGAGAAAGTTTGGTCCTATACGTATGAGGATCATATTAGTTCTATTGTTAAAGAGGCAGAAAAGAAAGGGTCATTTGATAATTTGCCTGGTAAAGGGAAACCTCTTAATCTTGATAAAGATCTTTCGTACAATCCTGAAAAGCAATTGTATAGAACGTTAAAGAATAATCATGTGTTACCTAGGTGGATTGAGCTTTCAAAGGAAATTGATGATTTAAAAGAAAAGCTAAAAGAAAATACAAATACTGCAGAAGCAACGGATTTAATTCGAACTATTAATAAAAAGGTTTTAGAACATAATCTACTTTGTCCACCAAGTGCGCAAAAAACGAGGATGAAAACGGACTTTTAACAATTTTCAATGAAGCTATCTCTTGCTATATACTTAAGTAAGGCATTTTTAATTCATTATTAAAGGGAGGCAAATGTAATGAAGAATACGTATCAACTTCAGATTCCGAAAGAACTAGAGCAGTATCGTCGTATTTTAGAAGAAAGTGTGAAACCGTATATTAACGTATCTGGAGCGAAAGCAGAGACAACGCTTTTTGAGAGTAAGTTTGGTGGTTATCCGTATTTACCTATAGATCAAGAGCATCCTAAAGATTCAAATGGACAACCTATGATGTTACTTGCACAGCTAAACTTTGAAGAAATGCCGCATGTTGAATATATGCCTCAAAAGGGAATGTTACAGTTTTTCGTAAGTGCTGACAATGAGCTTTTCGGAGCAGATTTTGATCATCCAACAATCCAAAAAGACTTTCGAATTATTTATCATTCTACAATTATAGAAGATTTAAATAAGGTAATTACTGATTTTAGTTATTTAAACACTTTAGAATTAGAGGACTTTATCATACCCGAAGCAGCAAAATTAAAGTTTGAATTGGATTATCAACCAGTAACATCAAGGGATTATCGATTTGAAAAGATTTTTAGTGAAGAGATTGATTGGGAAGAAATTGTTGATGAAGAAAATAATACAGAATTAGGCGAACTGTATGATGATTTATGTAAAGATCAAGGACATAAAATTGGTGGCTATCCATTTTTCACACAGACAGATCCAAGGGAATGGGAAGAAAAATACCAGCAACATAACATATTATTGCTGCAAATCGATACAGACGATTCATTAAATATTATGTGGGGAGATTCTGGTGTTGCTAATTTCTTTATTAAGAAAGACGATTTATTAAATCTAAATTTTTCCAATGTAATTTACAATTGGGATTGTTATTAAAAATATATAAATGAAATACTAGCAAGCTAAAAAATCTTCCTGAAGGTGAGGGAGATTTTTTTATGTTAAAAACAAACGTTATGTTAACTAGAATAAAAAACGATGAGTGTAATGAAAGTCAAGCGTTAATAATAGAAATGACAACAAATAAAGTAAAGTTGTAAAACGTGTGTAAATAGCAATAAATTCATAAAGTAAAACATAAAATAAAATTATTACTTTATGTTTTGTATAAAAATATTTTTTCCTCATAAAAATTTCTTGTTGATCAAAAAATGTTTTTGATTCGGCAAATCTCAATCAATAAACGATTAAGATTTGCCGTGATGGATTTATAACAAAATAAACGATAAAAACTGTAGAAATTCATTTAGATAAGATTTTGTGTAAATCTCACTAAAAATCTCCGTTCCGTCTCATTAAGTATAGTTTACTTGGTTTTTGATACCTGAGATTGCTTTGTTTCTACAACTACCTATAATATATATTATGTTAACTGGATAAAAATAATAAACTTATTATATGTTAGTTGATTCTTGTTAGGTTCCCCTTTTCACGGGATTCATTCTGTGTGATTGATTATGTAATTGTTGTAGTTTAATAAGTTGTTACTGATAATGTCTCTAGATATAAATGATATGTAAGACAATAAAAAATACAATTCGTTTAATGCATTCATTTCAAACGAATTGTATTGATATGATTACGAATAAGTTTTTAAAATTAGTTTGCTACAGCAATTGCTTCGATTTCAATTAATAAGTTATCGTTAATTAACTTTCTAACTTCTACAGCCGAACTTGCTGGTGGATTTTTAGTATCAATGTATTGATCTCGTATATCTCTAACAATGGCCATTTGAGAAATATCTGTTAAGAAAAATGTTAATTTTACTACATCATTAAATTGTAATTCCAAAGTTTCTAATGCACTTTTTATGTTTTCGAATACTTGTCGCGTTTGTGTAGCTAAATCACCAACGCCAACTATTTGACCATCAGTATTGATTGCTACTTGCCCAGATATGTAAATTGTTCGTTTTGCGTTACTAATTTCGACTACATGTGAGTATCCGAAAGTTGGTGGCATTGTTTCTGGATTGATAAATTTCTTTTGCAAGATCCTTCTCTCCTTTAAATATCTTATTTTCTTTATATTAGATTTTAATTTAGATTATTATCTATTTACTAATAATACTTCACATATTCAGCTGCTGCATACGTGAAATTATATAAATAAGTCATTATTATTTAAATTTCGTTAAAATACGTTTGTATTAGATTTAATAGATTATGTATGGTTGATTTTTTTGAGTATTAGTTTTAATTACACCTTTTGTTATTAATTCTTCAATGTCTCTATTTTTTTAGAAATAGCATCAATTTGATTTAAATAATTTTCAATGATTTTAAGTGTAGGTTTACTAGAATTTTAAAGTTAGTTATTGGTAGTTGGATTTATCAAAATTAATTCTTTCATAGTCTTTTTTAAATTACTTATCATTTTTTAACCAACTTTTAAAAGTTGGTTCCTTTATTTCTAAAATGGAACAAGTTTTAGCGATACATTCATTTTTCATATATTCCTTAAGGAAATTTTGTTTTCTCTGCTTAACAGCAGCTTGAGTTCTTTTTAGCTTTCGATCTTTTAATTGATCTAGACTTAGACTTTCTTTCTGAAATTCTTCATATTTTCTATGCAGATAAATATCTTTGTCTTTATAAATCCACTTTGAAAATAGTTGTATTGGTTTTCTTCCGGTTAAAATGACGCGATAATGTTTATTCTGATTTAGTAAATCGGCTGATAAATTGTGATTTTGTAGTATTTGATGTAAAGAATTCATAAAGTTATATGATCCTCCTACAAAACTTACTGTATAAGTTTCATACTTGACGTAACCATCTCCATCAAAATACCCACGAACAAAGTGATGTAAATATTCTTCTGGTACAAATGGAATTTCAATGTTAAATGATTTACATGGGTTAATTCCGTGAATGTTCATTAAATCGTCTTTTATTGTTTTGCTATTTATGTTTAGCATATATACGCCTGTTTTTTTGTTTTGATATAGTGGCTGGTTGGTGTTTAGTTCTTGTTTTATATCTTCTAAAATGTAATTTTCTTTTTGAGATATACTGACGCATTGATTTTCTTTTTGTATGACACCATCTGCTACTATAAACCCTAATATATAAGCCATATTGTTTGACCACGTTTTAAAATAATCTTCTGTTATGTCATACTTTCTCTTCCAACTCCCTATAGCGCGCCTTGGTACGTTATCGTCTGATAAAACCATACGAATATACCTTGCAGACACATTAGCCAGTATAGCGATTTCTGAGGTGCTCTTTCCTTCTGCATATAGCTGCGTTATTTCAGATTTTGATAGTTTACATTTTGATTTCTTTTTTCGCTCTATTTGCACTTACATCCTCTCCTCCCTAGTCTTAATTAGAGACACACTTTCTTCTATAACATATAACGAAACGTATGTTCTTTGTTACATATAAGAATGAATTTACTAAATTAAAATAATTTACATTTACTTCATATTAGTTGCATCTGCTGCTATATGATTTGTATTTTATATATAAAAATAATGAATTTGACGAATTTATGAAATGTACTGCATTTAAGGTGAAAGGTAAAATGATTTCGTTTAAACTACAATTAGCTACAATAACAACATACGTATATTGTTAAACGTAAAAAGGAGAACAAATGAAAAAGAAATATATAAATCAAATTCATACTGATGTAAGTTTTAAACCGAAAGATATTATAGGTTTAATGACTGATTACTTTAAAATGAAATCAAAGCTGCGTCCATTAAAGAATTTACCTATTGTTTTATCAGATAAAAATAATGAGACTTTAGAGAGTGTGACATGGTTTGGGCACTCTGCTTCTCTTTTAAAAATAGCAGGTAAAAAATTGTTATTAGACCCTATGTTTGGAGATGCCTCTTCCCCATTTCCTGTGTTTAATAGTAAACGTTATAGTGGTGCTTTTTCTTTAGAACGTGAAGATTTTCAAGAAATAGATGCGATTATCATTTCTCATAATCACTACGACCATTTGAATTACAAGAGTATTATGCTGTTAAAAGATCGTGCAAAGCACTTCTATGTTCCGACTGGCGTTGCACAATATCTTATTAAATGGGGTGTTTCACCTAGTAAAATTAGTGAGCATAATTGGTGGGATGAAATTATATTTGATAATATTAAGTTAGTATGTGCTCCTGCAAGGCATTTCTCTGGACGAAGTATGACAGATAGAGATTGTTCGTTATGGTGTTCATGGCTTATTCTTGGTCAAGAGACTAAAGTTTTCTTTAGTGGTGATAGCGGTTATGCTCCTCACTTTAAGGAGATTGGTGATAAATACGGTCCATTCGATCTTACGTTAATGGAATGCGGACAATATGATTCGAGGTGGTCTGCTATTCATATGTTACCAGAAGAGACGGTACAAGCTCATATTGACGTGAAAGGAGAACTACTTCTTCCAATTCATTGGGGTGCTTTTACATTAGCATTACATGACTGGAGTGATCCAATTGAACGAGTTACGAAAGAAGCTAAGCGTTTAGGAGTTAAAATCGCAACGCCGCAAATTGGTGAATCGATTACGTTAAAATCTACAGACTATCCATCATCAGCTTGGTGGAAAGAAATTTAATTATAAATAAAAAAGAGCGAACCTTCTTATAAGTGATTCGCTCTTTTTTATTTATTTAAGTTTACTTCATTTGCTCAAACATTGATTGTACATATTTATCATTAGGTGTTGCAAATAATGCCGGAGTACCAGAGGTAGAAACACTTATTTTTTAGTCTAAATAAATACGTACAAGTCCTGCTCTTTACAATCGAATTATATTATCTATAGAACTGTCCTGCAGAGCTAATTCTTTATTCCTATAATCTATTAATTTATGATTAGATAATACAAAGTTGTGCTCTAATATTAATTCATTGTGAAGTATTTCAGATAAAAAATTAGGTATCATCTCTCCTACGCCGTAATTATAGTCACTTAGAATCCAAGAAATCTCTTTCCAATCTAGAATTCCTTCTGTGACTTTTTTGGGAGTGTGATATGTAAATTCATTAAATAGCTCTATTAGATAAACATACATACCGCCAGAATATGAAGAATCATCCCACTTAATAATGCCTTTAAATTGAATTTGATCATGCGAAACTTTTATATTAGTTTCTTCTTTTATTTCACGAATTGCATTTTCTAAAGGTGTTTCTCCCTTTTCTATCTTTCCTCCTACCCCATTCCATAATCCTTTTACAGGGTCATATTCTCTATTTAACATAAGTATCTCTTCATTTCGCTTTATAAAACATAAAGTGTGCTTGTACATAATGTAATTCCTTCCTTTGTTATTAATAAGCTCTTACTGGAGATATAAGATGTAATGCTGCAGATTGCGTCCCTGCTTCAATTAATATCGGTCTCATAGAACCGCTGAAACTTAAAGTAACCGTTTCTTCTTTTATTGCCCTTAAAGCGTCTATCATAAATCGTCCATCGAAAGATATATTTAATTGCTTTTCACCTTGAATCGCATCAATTTGTTGCTTCTCGGATATTTTTCCAATTTGAGAAGCGTTAGAATAAATTTTAATTGTGGATTCGTTTATGATTTCTAAGTTGACATTGTTATTTGCCCATTCGCTTGCTAATAAGCTTGATCGATCTATCCCTTGTAAAATCCTTTGTCTATCTATGTTAATGACTGTTTGAAAGTCATTTGGAATTAAGCTAGATATATTAGGATATTTCCCTTCAATTAATCTTGAATATAATGTAGTTGTACCGAATGTAAAAATAATGTGACTTTCTGAAAGATAGATGTATACGAATTCTGAATTACTACCCATTAATTTTAGAAGTTCACTAATAGTTGCACTTGGTACGATACAATTTGCTTTCATATCTGTAGAAATAGTAGTTTCACGTATAGCAAGTCTATGTGAATCAGTTGCAGCGCAAATTAATTTGTTGTGATCTAACTCTATATGTACGCCAGTAAGAACGGGTCGAGATTCATTTTTAGCTACTGCAAAGACTGTTTGTTTAAACGCATCCATCAATTGATTTGTTTCTATTTTTATTTCTGCGTGATCGTCTATTAGTGGTACGTTAGGAAACTCATTTGCTGGAAAGCCATTTAAGTTTAAAGTAATTTCTTCTGATTGTATGGTAATTGTTTGCTCATTCTTACTTTTTATTACTATATCACTTGGCATTTTCTTTATAATTTCAATAAAGTATTTTGCAGGTACAACAATAGTTCCTGCTTTTAAGATAGTCGTAATTTTTTCGTCATCTATAGAACTTGGTATAAATTTTTCGATGAAAATATTCGAGTTACTCGCGATTAAAGTAATCCCAGATTGATCTGCTGTTATTTTTATACCAGATAATATAGGGATTATAGATTTGGTAGATATAGCTTTACTTACTTCTGAAAGTGCTTGTGTGAAATGTTTGTGATTAACGATAAACTCCATTTTTTCCCCCGCCTAAAATGAAATGATATGTTTATGAAGATTGATGAACGATAGTTCCGTTAAAAACGTAAGGTACCGTTTCTTTCTTTTTTAACATATTTAGCAAATGTTCTGGTATACGTAAATACGGTGCTGCTATATGTAATTCCATCCAAGTAATCTCTTCGATTTCTTTTGGTCTCGATATATATGTCTCTCCCTCAATTATTTCACCTAAAAAATTAAAGAAAATTGCATGATGACCTCTCTCTTCAAAGAAAGCTTCGCTAATAGAACAAATACCCTTTACACATATATGTAGCCCGGTTTCTTCTTTCACTTCCCGAATTACTGCCTCTTCTAACGTTTCCCCAAACTTAACTGCGCCACCTGGTAGCGTGTAATAAGAACCGTTTTTCCCTTTGTTTTTTACCATTAAAATCTTTTCATTTGTTTTATCGTATAAAAATGCATATGTAACATTTACTTTTTTCATACATATCTCCTCCGTTTTAATAAAAGGAATTTTCTGTCTTCTGTTCATTCTACCATTTACCCGTTTTAATATATATAAATTAATTGAGTTTTGCTTTTACGGCTATTTGAGAAGTTAATAAAAAATGAATTCGAATGAAAATGGCAGAATAACTCCAAAATTAATAAAACCCCCGCCCTTATTTTGAGACGGGGTTAAACATATACAACAAATCGGATTCCAAATTAATCTTCCTTTAGATCAATTGTTTTTGTATTTTATTTTGTGCTTTACCACTCATTTCAAATACATACATATGAGACCAATACTTTTTGTTAATGAACAAAAGATTTTACTTCCCGATTTCACAAAGTGATTTTATTTCTTTGATTTGTTCTATATGACGCTGTTCATGCAAATAGATCAGTTCTATCCACTGATCAAGAAGTAATTCTCCAAGAGCTGGATGCATCACTGATTTATTCGTTAATATAGATTCATCTTCTATTGTACTAAGGAAACGCATCAATTCTTTCCTCGATTCGTTTAACATATCGATCATTTGCTGCACTTTAAACGGTTCTGAACTTGGTTCAATCATTTCTGGTGCTGTAAATTTTATCGATCTATCTTGTAATATAGAATGAATTTCCCGACGCTCTTTTAGAGTGCTATCAATCTTTTTCAATCCAGATGTAATGACCTTTATAACCACTCCATCCAATAAAACTAAGTGATGACATACTTGCGCTATACTCCATTTATTCTTGTCTGGTTTACTATTGAATTGAGCATCATTCAATATCACAATTTCCTCGAATAGATTTTCTCTTATTTCATAAAACGTGTTATTTACAAATGAATTCATAAGAATTCCCCCTTCATCTGAATGCCTACATTTACATTCCTATTTTAGATATATTCGCTATAAAAAAATATTTTCCCGTCACTGCTATTCCAATTCTATCTTTTCTTGCATTAGCAGTCCTTCTAATTCATAACAAAAAAAGAGCCCTAGCATGAGGACTCTTTTTAGAATTAAGCTACTTTCCGATATACATGTTGTGTGTCTTTTTTCTTCTCTGCTTTTGGAGGACGAATTAATATTGAAATAACGAAAGAAATAACAGATAGAACACCGATTGTAATAAAGGTCGGTTGAAATCCCCCAAGTATCGCCCCAATGAATGATCCTGCAAGCGCACCAAATCCGAATCCTTGATATACAATCCCGTAATTTGTACTATGGTTTTTTAAACCGAAGTAATCCCCCACAATGGCTGGGAATATTGTAATATTACCACCAAAGCAAAAGGCTACACTGGCTACACAAGCGAAATAAATCCCGTAATTTAGTGGAATGAAACTTAATGTAAAGACTGACAATCCAATAATAATAAACGTTGCAGAGACAATTTTCATTCGACCAATTTTATCTGATAACGTTCCAAGAACGATTCTACCTACTGTATTAAAAATTGCAATCATTGCAACGGCGTTAGCAGCAGTTGCTGCGCTAAGTCCAACGAGCTGTACTCCAATATCTTTTACCATACCGATTAAATACAGACCACCCATACACGATGTAAATAACATGAAAAATAAGAGATATACTTGTTTCGTTCGTATCATTTCACGTGGCGTGTAGTCATTGTGTAATGTCTCTGTTAGGGTGTTATTTACTATTGCTTCACGTAAGAAGAACGATCCGGTTAATACTAAAAGTAAAACAATGATACCCCAATATAAAAATGCCTGTGATACGCCAAGACTATCGATAAGACTTCCGTTTATATATCTAAAGATTAAGCTACCCATTCCGTATGCAGAAACAGATATACCAGAAATAAGGCCTTTCCGATTTGGAAACCATTTTATTAAATTAGATAATGATGTAATATAAGCAGTTCCATCTGCATAACCAACAACGACACCAGCTAATAAGTATAGTAATGGTAAGGAAGAAACTTGTGAACTAAGTATTAAGCCGAGCCCCAGAACAATCCCTGCAGTAGCAATGAGTTTTCGAAGTCCTAATTTCCGCTGCAACTTTCCGGCAAATAGGGTTGAAAATGATAAAGAAAAGCTTGTTATGGAGAAAGTTATCGCTACGGAATTGAGGTTCCATCCAAACTTACTAACAAGGGGTTGATTAAATAAACTCCATGTATAAATTGTTCCAAGGCCAATTTGAACAATGATTGTACCTAGAACAATTAGTAACGGATTTATAGAAGTTTGTTTCATACTAACTGTCCCCTTCTTTTATCTTGACATGAATTTTCACAGTTAGTATAACCATCATGAAATGCAAGATACTGTGCGGAAAATGGAAATTAAGTTCATGCACACAAAAAGACACTTCATAATGAAGTGCCTTTTTGCAGGTTATATTAGATTTACTTAAAGAAAGCTTTGTTAAGATAAGACATTTTCAAATGCTTATGTATATAGGATATCAAAAGACTTCTGTCATGTGATGGGACTTAAGATGTATTTTTCATTCATCATATAGTCGGATGGACAAAAATTAATATTCGATTTCATCAAAATCCTTCGGCTGAGGTACCGTCTGCATATTAGCTGCGTCCTTTGGATCGCTATAAATTGCATTTTGTTCTGTATTTACATCTTTAATGTTTTGCTTTTTGTTTTTATTTATTTTATCTTTCATTTTCTTTCACTCCTTTTCATTATAGGAGTAATTATGCCCTATTACTGTTACGAAATGTATCAGCGACTAAATTGCTAAATTCACGTAAATAATATAAATAATTATCACCGCCGTAGTTGTATCTTTTATTGTACATTTTCGCAACAACTACATTATATTCGGGTATGACTAAAAGAGTCGGTCCAGTAATTCCTAATATTTGATAAGATCCTTTTGGAACTCGTTCACCAAGTTCACTTAAAAGTGCAGGTTCATTTTGGACGAACCAAAACAACCCATTTTGTGGTAGTTCTTTGTTTACAAATATTGGACTTTGCAAATTCGTAGCAATTTTTATAACTTCTTTTGGAACAATTTGTTTTCCGTTTATCATACCTTGATTTAAATGCAAATTGCCCCACTGCGCAAATTCTCTAGCTGAGACAAAGAGATTTTTTTCAGTACCGTCATCTACTGTACCAATTTCACTAATCGCGTCTTCACTTGGATTATTAACAACTTTAACTAAATTTTCATCTTGCTGAATTCTCCAACCTGTTTCTTTGAAGTTAGCTAGATCAAATACACGCTTCTTTAACAATTCAGGGAAACTTTTGTTATATAGCTGATAAATAAGACGTGTCATCATTCTTACATTAATATCTCTATAAGCCCAAGCTTGTCCAGGTTCAAATTCACGAAAAATTGTCCCGTCATCAGTTTCTGTTAAACCATGCGAATGAGTTACTAAATGTCTTATCGTTGTTTTACCAAGTAATACAGGGTCAAAGTCTTTAAAATATTTTATCGCTTCATCATCAATAGAATTTATTTTCCCCTCGTAAAGCGCATATGCTACCATTAAACCTAAATAGCTTTTTCTCGCAGAAGCAACGTTGAATTGTGAGGATGCTGTTACTTTGTTACTTGTAGATGTATTTGAATGATAACCACTATAATGCTCTAGTACGATTTTGTTATCTTTCATTATGCACATTGCTGTTGCAGAACTATGATTTTCTTCCTTTATATTCTCTACCCAAGAAATCAGTTTATCGTATGTATACAAATAAATCCCCCTTAACACGAATAAAAAATTACAACATGAAAGAAAAGTATAAAATAATATCTACACCTTTCTTTCATGTAAAATATTATTGGTTTATTATACTTAAATGATCCACCAGTTCCAGCAGTTAAAACAACCGAAACATCCAGCGCAGCCTACACAACGTCCACCACAACCTCCACATCTTCCGCCGCCACATCCACCACAGCGTCCACCACAACCTCCGCACCCGCCACAACGACGCGCATCGTCTTGAATGTAATAGTATGGATATTGATTTTGTTGCAGTTGATCCCAATACACAACATTACCAGATTGATAATCATTAAGATTTAATGATTGTAGTTCATGTTGAAACTCATTCATTACGAAACCCTCCATTTATAAAAATAAATTCCGTCCAAATGTTACAGTTTATATATTTTTGCAAACAAAGTAGAAATAAGACTATAGACTAAATGCGTACATCAACAAAATATGAACTTACACTAGGTGATGTACCTTGTTTTTTAGCCTATTTTCTTCCTTTCCTTTCGGTGGACGTATTTACAATTGATAGAGGCGTTTAAAAATTGCTAATCCAACAGTTTACTAGTTCTTCACTTAATTTTCTTTCTAGTAATTCTTTAACTGAAGGCACTGGCATAATTTTATACGTATTTAAAACTTCTTGATTGTAATCTATCCAATGAAACGCTAAATGAGATTCTTTAGATTTTGGTATGAAATCAATATGTAACTCCTGCGAATCTACTTCAAAAATGTGATTGATTTCATAATGAAGAACTTCTCGGTCTTGCCACTGATTTTCTATAACTCCTAAAAATTGTTGTATACTACAATTTACTCCAAGTTCTTCTCTTAACTCTCTTATTAATGCATTCTCTGCTGATTCCCCAATTTCAACATGGCCACCAGGTAAAAAATAATGATGCCCAATGTACTCAGCAATTAATAATTTTTCATCTTTTATCACGACGGCTCGTACAATATGATGGAATTTACTTTTCAATTGATATTCCTCCCAGGTATTCAATTTATATTTGCTCAAAATAGCCATTTAATATCGGTATAATATAAATCATAGGTGTTTCATACGGGTGAATTTTATTAATAACTTCCAGAGCATTTTTTACAAGTACTCGTTCACACTTTATTTCTACTTTACATTCTTGACCTTTGCATATTTGACCAATTTTCCCGTTAAAAGGTGATGCACCGTTTAATGGTCTCCAGTATCCTTTCACAGAACTATAAGATAGACAATGATCATATTCTCCCGTTTTACAAGCGCCAATTTTATTTAGCGCATCCCTTAATATTTCAATGTATTCTTCAGGGATAAATACTTCAATTTTCACTTCAGTAAATTGCATAATTCATTTCACACCTTTACTACATGATAGTTAAACGAATAAACGATATACTTCCTCACTATCATAATCGTGTCCCAATGATTGAAAACCGTAACGTTCATATAGTTTCTTTGCAGAGATATTATCTTTATGTACGGTTAATCTAATTTCTTTACACTCCTTAAACGTATTTTTTATTAAATATATACTTTCTTGTAATGCTGCTTTTCCATAACCGTTTCCTTGCTGCTTTTGATCGATAATAAATCCATTTATCCAATACATATCACTTGTTTCTCTTACAACAGCATGCATAATAAAACCAACCATTAGATTGCCGTCGTATATCGCAAATGGTATGTACTCCACATTGTCACCATCTGGTTTTATATACACCTTAGCAAGTGAAATCGCGACAGCTGGAACAAATTTCCTTTGATTTTCTTTAACTTGTAACTTTAATGCATCTTCCCAATTCTCTCTCGAAACAACCTTTAACTGGACATTCAATATTGTAAGCTCCTTTATAAATAGGATATATTTTCATATTCAACGTAGTGAAATAATTCCCTGTTTCGACAGCAACTTATAGCATAGTTTTAATAAAATCTTGAGTAAATTTTTCTTCATCTATTTCTAAAGCAATACAAGCTCCTTCTGATATAGAACTAGGTCGAAAATCAGCAAATGTTTGTCCTTTCGTATCTCCGAATGTATCTACATTCACTGTACGATGCACAAATTTAAAAAAACTTGGATTTACTAATCCACTTATAGCAACCACATCATGAAGCAAAGGTCCTTCGATTGATGGATTAAGTTTTTGGTATGCAGAAAAATAGTAATCATACATTGGTTTCATTATCGTATGGAATGGATTCTTTGAATTAGTTTGGATATAGTTAAAGACATTTGGTGTTAACACTGCTTTGTTTGTTACATTTAAAGGAAATATCAATAAATTTTTTGCTTGCTGAAAAACAATTTTACTTGCTATAGGATCTCCATATACATTTGCCTCCGCTAATGGCGTAACGTTTCCTACTTCTAAAAAGACACCACCCATAAAATATATTCCTTTTACATTTAGCATTAAATCTTTCCATAAATTAAAAGCAATCGCTAACGAGGTCGATCTTCCTACATCGACAATTGTCAAATCCTTTCCGTACTTTACAAGAATCGAAGCAATACTACCAAAATTGTATATCGGGATAGACAATACACTTTCGGGCACATGAATAGGCCCTAATCCTTCTGGTCCATGAATTTCAGGATAGTATGTTGTAATTTTTTCTGTAAGTGGTTTTGTTGCACCGCTAATCACAGGAATATCTTGTCTATTTGCTAACTGTAAAATATACGCTGCATTATGCGCAGCATGTATATGTTCAACATTTCCATATCCAGTTACAATACCGACAATTTCAATTTCAGGATGTAGTAAACCATACATAATGGCAAACGAGTCATCAATACCTGGGTCTCCGAAAAATAGTACTTTTTCCAAAGAATTTCTCCTTCCATATAGAAAATAGCAGATGATAATTATGTATATGTAAAAAAATAATTAAACTATACAATTTTATATGAACATTACTAGTAAACATTGTATAAATAAAAAGAACTAACATTATGTGAGTTCTTCCTCTAATAAGCAATCTAATTAACAGTGCAATTAAATCTTTTGCAAATACTAACCAAACTACCTTGCTGTATTACAGTATTTTTCACTTTCAATTTCTTTTTTAAAAGTGAAATGCGCGATTAAAACACCAAGTATAGTAATTCCCCCTCCAATTATCGAAACAAAAGTTGGCACTTCACCTAACCATATCCAAGCAATAAAGCATGCAGTTACTGGTGTTAAATATAAGGAACTTGTCGCCTCCGCAGCACCAGCATGAGATATGATATAAGCTAATGCGATATATGGGAGTACTGTTGGAAATAAACCTAAATATATAACACTCATATTCACTTCAAGAGGGGCTGCAAGTATTTCTGTATACATTCCCGGTAAGAAAACAAGCATACATACAGTACTAGATAAAATTGTATATATGGTAAATGGCAAGAAGCCGTACTTTTTTAAGTAAGAAGTTTGAAAAACGAAAAATAGACTTTCTGAAACGGCTGCTACTAATATAAATAATCCTCCACTATTCAATTGAATAGCATCTCCTTGACTGAATGATATGAAAGAAATTCCTATAAAACTAATTACACCACCGATCCAACCATTTAATTTCATTTTTTCATTCAAAAAAACAGATGCAAAAATAGCCGTTACTATAGGTGTGACTGAAACAATTAAACTGGCAGATCCAGCATTGACTGTTTTTTCGCCATAGTTTAATGCAATATGATAAAAAGTAAATCCTAAAGCACCAAATATAAAAATTACTGGGATATCCTTTAAATCCGGTAGCCGTAACTTGTAAATAAAAGAAAACAACAGAAGTATAAATGAAGCAAGTAATAAACGTAGTAAAGTAAGATGCTCAGGTGTATACGATTCGAGCCCCATACGAATTGCCGGAAAAGCGGTTCCCCATATTAGAATCGTAAAAGCGTGAGCACATATGATGCGTAAATCCCATTTTTTATTATGCATGTTATCTCTCCCTCCCTAATAAACCAACCACTTTCAAATTACCAATTATTTCTTTTCATCATATTTAATAGTTGATACAATGTCTTCAACCAGTTATTTATCGTAAAAACCAACCACTTGGCATTTTTAAAGTGAACGAGGGAGTTTTTTTATGACAACGAATAAAAAACTGCCCAAATATCGGCAGATAGTAGACTATATGAAAGAAAAAATTGAAAATGGAGAATGGCCTATTGGAAGTAAGATTCCTAGTCAACGGCAGCTAGCCAAATTATTTCATGTAAATCGAAGTACTGTAATAACTGCGCTAGATGAACTTATGGCAGATGGATTGATTCAAGGGAAAATTGGAGCAGGAACAATTGTAACGAATAATACATGGTCATTATTAGCGACGAATCCCCCGCCTGATTGGAGTGAGTATGTAAAGGCTGGTATTCATAAACCAAGCAAATTAATGGTACGAGAAATCAATGAAGCAGAAGCAAATAAAAAACTTATCCATCTTAGTAAAGGTGAACTTGCGCCTCAACTTTTCCCACTAGAAACTATGCAGTCCATTATGAAAAACGTATGTGAGGATTTAGAGTATTTTGGATACGAAGAACAAAAAGGTTTTTTACCGTTACGTGAAGCAATAAGTAACTACGTAAAATCATTTGGAATACATACATCAGCCAGTTCTATATTAATCGTCTCTGGTGCATTACAAGCACTCCAATTAATATCAATTGGTCTATTGCATAGAGAATCAACCGTTTTACTTGAACAGCCTTCTTATTTATATTCACTTCATGTATTTCAATCAGCAAATATAAATCTATCTGGTATATCCATGGATCATCACGGGATTTTACCTAACGAATTATTAAAACGCATTAAATACAGTCAAAAGAAAAATATTTTATATTCTATCCCTTGTTTTCAAAATCCAACAGGGATATTACTGTCTCAAGAACGAAGAAAAGAAATATTAAAAATATGTGAAAAGGAACAGTTACCTATTATTGAAGATGATATTTACCGCGAGTTATGGATTGATAAACAACCTCCAGCTCCTTTAAAGTCGATAGATAAACATGGACATGTATTATATGTTGGTAGTCTCTCTAAAACACTTACTCCTGGACTTAGAATTGGATGGATTATTGGACCAGAACCTGTAATTGATAGATTGTCAGATATAAAAATGCAAACAGACTATGGATCGAGTTCGTTATCCCAGAGAGTTGCTGCTGAATGGATAAATAAAGGTTTTTATGAAGAGCATGTTGCAAACGTAAGAATTCAATTAAAAGAACGAAGACAAATCATGATACAAGCTTTAAATCAGTATTGCGCAGATATTGCCACTTGGGATATTCCTAACGGCGGATTCTTTATATGGCTAAAGCTTGTACCTAGCATTCCGATGAAGAAATTATTTTCAGAGGCACTTTCAAAAGGAATTCTTTTAAACCCAGGACGTATTTATGAAGAAGAATCAGATCGACACATTCGATTATCATATGGATATGCTTCTCCAGAACAAATCACTACTGGGGTTAAATTGTTGAGTGAATTAATCCGTAAGTTAATGACATAACAAAAACTCCTCATTTTTTATAGAGGAGTTTTTGTGTATCGCATTTACCACAATCTCATTTCCTGCCCTAACAAAATAAGTTCGTCATAAGGATCTCCGTCCATATTTAATACTTGAGCAAAAGCAGGTTCTGTTTTTAAACCGTTCTCTTTTAAGCGAAGAATTTCTTCCCTTATATGGGGGTGCTGCATTAATAACATGTGCTCTACGATCATATGTCTATATGCATTTTGGTTACGTACTGGCTTAGGCTGAGCAAATAATTCAAATTCAAAACCTTCAAATTCAAATTTTACTTTTATCGTTTCGGTATTTTTAATTTTTTTCTTTTTTATATTGAATCCTTCATAAGAGCCATATAAAGATCTCATTTCCTGTTCAAAAACATTAAAGTTATGTACTTCCATTACTATATCTAAGTCAGATTGAAGAGTATCAATTCTAATAGGAATTGTCCCGCAAAGAACCGGACTATACAAAGCTAAATCCTCCATAATGTTTAGTTTATTCAAAACATCATATACTTTTTGTTGCTTCTCATTCCCAGATTGTAAATATGTAATAGATGTAAACATGGTAGTCTCTCCTTCATTTCACGTAATACGTGACTCACAAAATTCAAGAAAAATTTGTCCGTTTAAATTTGTTCTAGAAATACCTTTAATTCAATATATTAAGGCGAATAAACAATATGTTTCAACTTTTCTCCTATACTGCAATACTATAAAAATAAAAAAGGAGGAATTATTATGAGCATTTTCAACGTTCTTTTAACCATCCACATATTATTTGGAACAATATGCTTAATCACCGGTATTGTAGCAATGATTGCTCAAAAAAAGAAAGGAAAACATACGGAATGGGGCGAAATATATCATGCATCCTATGTTGTGATCACCCTTACTGCAATTATATTATCCATTATTAACTGGGATAAAATCGCATATTTATTTTATGTAGCAATTTTATCTTATGCATTTGCGATTTATGGCTACCTGGCACGAAAAAAACGTTGGAAAAATTGGCTCCATCATCATATTAGAGGTATGTTAGGTTCTTATATAGGTGCGGTAACCGCACTTTTAGTAAACGTCGGTATTCATATCCCCTTAATTAATTTACTGCCACCTATATGGTTTTGGTTTTTGCCTACATTAATCGGTATTCCTCTCGTAGCCAGTGTATCAAAAAAATATAAAAAGCGTAGTTAAAATTCATTACAATTTGGTTACTTTCTGATGATTATTACGAAAAATCATACTCAATGTAATATTTTATTAATAAATTCAAAATCGAATTGCTTTAAGTTAGTCACTTAGAGCTAAATAAAAAGAATCCAATAAAAATATTGGATTCTTTTTCGGATTTCATTTCAATATCGGCTCTATGTATTCAATGATGTTACCATTTGGATCACGAACTATCTTTGTATTCTTATGGGTACTTGTTTTATTGGTTCAGTGATAATTATACCATTATAGTTTAAGATTGTAATAACGAATGTAAACGATCCGGATAATTCGTAAACATCCCGTCAACGCCCCATAAAAGTAACTTTTTCATATCTTTTTCATTATCTACAGTAAATGGATGAACTTCTAATCCGTGTTTCTTTATTCTCTTTACATAAGCTGAATCAATATATTTATAGTTCATCCCAAGACCGATGCAGTATGTTTTATACTTTTTTATCTCTAATTCAGTTAATTGAACTGCCTTTTTGTAAGGTAGTAATTGTACTAGAGGTATATTAACATCTAAACTATGAATTTTTTGCAGACTTTCTTCACTAAATGATTGAATAATAACGTTATCACTTATTTCGTAGTGCTTTATAATTTCTAATAGCTTTTCTTCCATACCGGGATATTCATCTGGCGATTTTGTTTCAATGTAATAATTAGCATTATGCCCGAACGTTTCAATAATTTCTTCTAGTGTTGGAACGTTAACATCTTCAAATTCTTTCTTTGCTAAATTTGGATGCTTTTCATTGAAAAAAGAACCTGCATTTAGTTGCTTTATTTCTTCTAATGTATGTTCCTTAACTAGCCCCGTACCATTTGTAGTGCGATTTACTGTTTCATCATGCATAGCTACTAAATGTCCGTCTTTTGTCATTTGAAGATCAATTTCTATATAATCTCCTTTTAATTGTTGTCCTAATGTATAAGCTGGTAATGTATGTTCTGGCGCATACGCAGAAGCGCCTCTATGTGCAATGTTTTTTATATGATTGGATTGATTAATAGCTTTCGTGTACTTAAGTTCATTTACTTTATGAAAAACGAAAGTACCTATTACGATAAAAGTGCAAATGATTGTAACGATATATATCTTTTTCATAATGATGTATTAACTCCTACATGAAAGTAGTTTAATTTGGATGATTCATTCAATTAAATGTCGATTTTCATAAACAGACATTTGTCCAACAGATTGGAAACCAGCCTTTTTATAAATATTAATCCCATCAGGTGAAGCCTGTAATACGCATTGAGCAACTTTCAATTCTTTTGCTTCTTGCAGCAAGTAATTAAACATAGTCGAGCCAAATCCTTTTCCTCTCATTTCTTCTTTAGTTGCTATATCATAAATACCAATACTTTCTTTTGTACATACTAGTGAACCAACCGATACAACTTCACCTTTATAAAGTCCTATGTACAATTTCATATTTTCACTATTCCATAAGTCGAAAGAAGCAGTTTGATAGTAGAATGCTTGTACATGTCTACCTTCCTCTGATGTACCAAATAGATTAGCTAATGTTTCCCCAAACTTTTTAATTTGTCCTGACGAAGATGCTTTTTGTATCGTAAAACCTTCTGGCATGTTTATTGTTGGATGAATTGTTTTTAAGTCTGCTACCATCGCGATATTTTGTTCTGCTTCTTTTAAGCCAAGTTTTATTAATTCGCTTTTTATAGTCTGCTCATGCCTATCATTCCAAAACCAAACACTCATTGGAAGTTTCTTTTGATTATAGTTGTTTACCACTTTATATAGTTTCTCAATGCCTTCCGTTAAATCATTGTTTAGTAAAGTAGTGATATTAAATGTATCTGCAGGTAAACCACAGTCGATAGCAATATAGTCCTTCGTTTCTTTTACATGCATTCCATGTAACTGCCGCGCAATATATGACGTTTTATATGTAAAATTATCTATTAGTAACTGTTTATAACTCATTCATTTTGCTCCTTTCATAAAAATTCGTATTCGATTCCTTCAATATTAAATATAACATATAAGAAATGTACCTATTTCTATAAAAATAGCTCTATACATCACTCTTTTTGCCCTAATAGAATTAAAAATGATATAACGTTGTCGGAATGAAAAAAGTGGTATATAATAAATATTAACATTACTAGTAATTATTTTAGGTATTCCTAGAATAAAGGAGCGATACATATGAAAATTACTATTTATTTCGGAAGTCATGAAGATCAAGATGTTCGTACTATGGACTGTCATTTAGATGTAGAAGATACAGAAGAGATTGTTTCTGTATCATAATATAAATTGTACGGATGAATCCTCTTCCCTACAGCGTTTAAGACACCTTTTACAGGTGTCTTTTTTGTTGTTTTTTCGTCAAAAACCCTTTACTTTAGAGCGTTTTAATAGTAAAATATAAATACACGAACAAACGTTCTTTTTTTATTTTAATTGTACATGAAGGGATGATTTTTACAATGGCTCAAGCAAAGCGCAGAGGAAGAAAAAAGCAAACACCTATCATTTCAAATACAGGCTTTATCGGCTCTGTCTTTATTGATACATTGGAGTTACAAAAGAAATCCTATTATTTCGCTCGTAAAAAACTTCAAATTGTTCATCATGTACTTGATGGCCTCTCTGGAGCAACAAGTTCTCTATTTAAAGAACATAACATTTCAGCATACATGTCATGTGTGTATTTACCTAAACAAAAGAAAATCGGCTTTGTTCTTTCAACGAAACCATTTGAACAAAGTGACGGTGTTGCTTACTTTATAAATTATTTAATCGAAAAGAATTTTTACGGTAACGAAGAAGTAGAATATCAAGAAGTATTTAATACAGGTTTTATCGGTGTAGTATTCGCTGATTTATGTAGCATAGATCGCTTTAATTTCGAGTTTGAAATGGGTATGTTAACGAAATTAATGAAAGATATGATTATTCCGGTTAAAGAACTCTTTTTACGCCACAATGTACCGGCCTACATCTCCACTTCTCATTTAGAGGAACAAAATAAATTAGGTTTCGTTCTATCTGTAAAACCATATGATGAACGTGCAGAAGCAGATTTATATTTTGAGGCGTATTTAAAAGAACGCGGTTTATTTATCGGTGATGAAGAAGATGATATTGATAAGATTGTTATTAGAAAAACAGCTGAAATACGATAAAAAAGCGCAGGATGTGGATCCTGCGCTTTTTATAATTTATGAAACTGATTTACCAAATAAACGGTATTAGTTTTTTTGTTTTCCGTTTATACAATGTAAATTGTTCTCCGTACTTGTTTTGTAAGTAATCATCAGATTTTGGAATATAATTAAAAACAAATACTAAAAATAGGCCTAGCGGGATAAATAAACTATACATATTACTAGAGATTAACGCTAAACCTAACACCCAAACACAATCCCCGAGGTAATTAATATGAATCGCATATTTAAATAACCCCCCTGTGTACAGCTTACCTTGATTTATAGGGTCGTCTTTAAAAGGTTTTCTAAGTAATTCCGAAACTGTGTTTAACATACTTCCTCCTAAAAACAATATCCAGCCTATGATAAGTAATGTTAAGTTTGGATCCTGATTACTAGTAATCATTAAGATTGGAAAACCTAAATAATATATTCCAAAAGCAATACTGTTCATAATGGCTTCTTGCCATGCAATACCTCTAGGCAACCATATAAACATCATAGCTGTTAATCGTAAAGCGGTAATAATTAAAGCGATAAAAAGCCCTATTGAAATACCTGGTTTGAAATAAATAATGAAAAGTAAATAATATGCAATGAATAAGTATATAATCTCAGCAACTACAATTAAAATCTTTTCTTTTATCGTTGGCCGGTTTATACCATACATTGTTATACGCCCCTTCCTTTACTCATTTTATAGGAAAATATACTTCTATGAGATTATTCTCCTCTGATGTGCTATAAGGATTCGTTTTATAAACTTCAAACGGAGCGCCATTCAGTTTATAGTTATTTTCTTTAACCCAAACATGTAGCTTTGTATGAATAGAAGGCAATTCATTGTAAGATCCATTAAGCATAGCCATTGCGCAAAGGCCGGGATGAAACACTTTTGTTTTATTTGTGGCCTCGGCAAGAGGAATCGCAATTTCTACATCATAATTTTCAGGTGTATATTCCGAACTATGGAATATAGCAAGTGGTTTTGCAATAGGCGATAAATTTTCAAATAAAATTTTACTAAACAACCCATTAAAGTGTGTTAGGAAATCCGCGATATTTATTCGTTTTCGCTGAGATACTATATGATAGGTTAAGTGATTTACAAGATTAATCTCAATATGATTTAAGTAATCCATAATACTTTCCTCTTCATCTAATTGTTGAATATCAAACTTTAAATTTTTTAATAAAGAAGAATAAAATGTAATCTGTTGTGTTAGTATTTCTTGTTTGGCTTTCATTTTAGAATTAAGCAACTCAGTATTCTCCCAATTTGCTAAAATATCCTTAATTTCTTCCAGCGAAAATAAATAAGTTTTCAAGCGTGTAATCAATAAAGCTTTTTCTAATTGGGAAATATTATAGTAGCGATAGCCATTCTTAGCATCTATGAAATCAGGTTTTAAAAGCTCAATTTCATCATAGTAGCGCAGCGTCTTCATTGTAAGATGCGATATTTTTGAGAACTCCCCAATTGAAAGCATACCACTCACCTCCTCTTATTAATTATTTTAAATATACTGCTTCCTGTAAGTGGAAGGTCAATCCATAAAGCTAAATTTTCTTATTATATTTAGCCCCCTAAAGCGAATATGTAATCTCTTCAACATTGTCCATAGGAAATCAGTCCATTTTTTCATTTTATAGTATTTGCTTTTCTTAGCTTGCAAGATGTAGCAGTATCTATTCTATAAATAATCTAAGAATCTACTAAGCACTATAATCTTTCGAATGGACTTCTAATATGAAACGATTTGATGAAACTTTAATTACTATTAAATATAAGATTCCACCTACAATTGGAATGATGTAAGCTGGGATATAATTTAATAATAGACCTGATATTGCGAGTGCTATTGGTTGCATCATTTTCCCTAAGCTTAATCCAATACTAAGCACTCTTCCCCTATATTCATCAGGAATCTCTTTTTGCATAAAATAAATTAAAGGAATATCAATCAGCGCTATAATAAGCCCTAAAAAGATCATAACAACACAATACGTAATAACGAATACAAAATCATTCACTTCAATACTTTTGAATAACACTGGAATCCCTGAAAGAATCATAATAACTGACAACATAGTACTTAGCTTTTTCAAAAGATAGGAGTAAGAAAAACAATCAGTTATCTTTTTTACTACAATTGCACCAAGTATCATCCCTACTGGAAAAGTCCCTTGAATGATACCAAATTGCTTAGAACTTAGATTGAGTACTGTGTTAATAATGTATGGCAATGGAACCGTTACAGCAAATCCTAAGAAGAAATTAAACGAAATTAAAATATGAAACGTATTCTTTAAGCTTTCCTTTTCAAGTAAGTAAGAAAACCCCTCTTTTATATCTTTAATAAAATTAACTCCTCTTTTTGAAATTTCCTCATTTATAGTGTATTCGAACAGTTTAAATTGAATAAATAGTAATGCTATCCCTGAAAGAATAAATGAAATACCGTTTATAATTATAAAAGTTTTAATATCAAATACTGAAAAAACGATACCACCTAACATGGGGCCAAGAATTAGAGATACAGAATCGATAATTTTACTTAAAGAATTAATACTCATAAGCCTCTCTTTAGAGACGATATTTGGTTTTGCGGCTTCTAATCCAATTCCAAAAAAGGTTGTAAATACCGTTATAAGAAATGTTGTAGTATAAATAATGAATAAGTTTAATCCATAATAGTTGCTTAATATATAAACAGTTATTAATAAGCATCCACTTAGTAAATCCATACAAACAACCAGTTTCTTTTTATCAACCTTATCAGCAATGACACCAGCAAATGGATTCATAACAATCATTGGAATCGTTCCTAATATGAGCGTAATCGCGAAATTCAACGCAGACCCAGTTATTTGTAAAACATATAATCCTAATGCGAAACTATACATAGAGCTACCGAATATTGATACTGTTTTTGCAATTGAATATAAACAAATATTTCTTAGTTCTTGGTTTCTTTTTTTATTTTCTATATGTAATCGTAAACTTTCCATCACTTTTCCCCCTGCCTAATTTTGTGTTACGTACATTGTAAGTTCTTGGGTCAACCCAATAGCAATATGTACTATTTGAAAAGTTTTAAGGGAAAATAAATAAAAGATGGGGTTAACCCCATCTTTTTCCGAAAAATGAATATGTATAAATTTCTTCTCCTTGAACAAAGAAATCCTCGTACTTTCCTCCTCGTTTCAAATAAATTGAAGTACTTTCATCAATGGATTGAAACTGTAGATTTTGGATTTCTTTCGTTACTTTTGAAAGTGTAAAATTTGCTCGAAAGTTATTTGTAATTTGGCTATTTGAGCTGAAATTTTTAAATAAAATAAATAAACTTAATAAATAACAATCCGTTTTAAAAAGCGGATTTAATTCTTGAAGTAAAAAATTCTCATGCTCAAAACTATAATTGCTCGTACCAGAATGATCAATTACAATATCAACTGATTGATTCTGAATAGGGATATTCAAAAAATCAGCACAGATAAAGAGAATGTTTCTTTTCGGATTTCTTCTCGCTAATACATCTTTTAAAAATAAAAGTTTATTTAAATCTCGATCCACTGCAATATATAGGCAATCTTCGGGTAGTTCTTCATAAATGTTTCTCAAAAAGAACCCAAGTCCCGATCCTATATCCAGTATTAATTTATTATTTAAATTTAAATGTATTAGTTTTTTTTTCGCCCATTGTCCTTCTCTATGCATATTTTCCAAATACGCATTATCAGTTTCATGAATATAATCCGAAATAGTATCTTCAAGTGACGTTCGCTCATTTGCTTTAAATGATTTACCCGCAGTTATAATTCCCGAAGTAATAATATATTCTTCACCGCAATTACAAATTAGCTTCCCTTCAGTAATTTGATTGTTAGTAATAATTCCATCTTGAAGTATTAGTTTTTTGCTACACTTAGAACATGTAAGTAACTGAAGTACGCTTAAATCTATCCCTATAATTGAATTTGAAGTTTCATTTGTTAATAATAAATCTTGTAACACTTCCTTTAATTTATCACGTCTCTTCTCCAAAAGCTCTATTTCCTGTTCCATCTTGTCATATTTCAATTTAAATAAAGATTGGTAAAAATTCTCATTTTCGTAATTCATAGATTTCGCTAAATTTTTATAAAAAAATAGTTCTTTAATTTCATTCAAGCTAAATCCTAGATCTTTGTAATGTAATATAAGTTCTAAATCTGTTTGACAATACTCATCAAAAAAATAATGCCCTCCCTTTCTTTCAGGAATAAGGAGGCCGAGATCCATATAATGTCTAATTGTATCAATACTTATGTTATTTACTTCTCCAAACTTACCAATTTTCATAATATCCCTACCATTTGTATATATTTTTATATAGATTTCTATTTTCATCTTAAAAAATCCTTTTATCTCTCTATACAACAGAATTTAAGGCATGTATAAGATATTTCAATGCCACATATTTTATAAGTGTATAATCTTTTATTTAATAAAATATACATGTAAACGGATATTATCACCTCTCCTCTATTTAACCAGTGGAGCAGGACTACTGTTCTGATGACGCTTTTATTTCTATTTCTGTATGTGATGAATTACACCAACTTGCTTGAGAAAGTTAAAGAGTCTCATTTCCAAATACCTTACGAGTTATTGCTAAAAATGTGGATTCTGTAGAACGAATCGGTAGAAACCAAGCAGGAAATTTAATTGATTTATATGTTTGGGTGAGTTAAAAAATTGCTAACAACTCTTTTAAATGCATGGAATATACAGGGATTTATAACTTAATATAGAACATAAAACAGGAGAAGTTCATCTTGTAAATAAGGGGACTTACTTATGGAATTAGAATCAAATGTTAAAGCAATCGTTTTATTAGAAAAGTTAATTGGCACTGGTAACAACAGTAAGGGGGTGGATTAGAAAATGAGAATTGCAATAGTCTGTTTTGATAACTTTACTGATATAGATGTTTTTCTACCATGGGATTTATTAAATCGTGTTCGTTTAGTTGGCGGTATTTCTGATTGGAATGTTCAACTATTAGGAACGAAAAAAACACATATATCCATGTCTGGCTTACGTATTCCCATGACGGGATGTATATCTGATATTCCGTCTGCTAACGCTGTAATATTTGCAAGTGGTAAGGGAGTCCAAGATTTATATAAAAATCAAGAGTATCTTAATAGCATTCATGTAGATCCTCAAAGACAATTAATAGGATCTATGTGTTCTGGTTCATTACTACTAGGAGCTAAAAAGTTGTTAACTGGTAAAAAAGCAACTACATATCCATCCGTTGTAGAACAGCTTAAAGAATTTGATGTAGACGTTATTGAACAAAGTTTCGTAAACGAAGGAAATATTTCGACTGCTGCGGGTTGTTTTGCTGCTCAAGATCTCTCAGCTTGGATTATAAGAACCCTAATTAATGAAGCAATGGTTGATACTGTGCTAGAAACTGTCCAGCCAGTAGGTAAAGGTTTATATTTTTAATTTTAAATCAAGTCGAGGGATTGATTGCTCCTCAAAACGATAAAATGAGCTTTTTGCTTGATGGCGACGTGATATGCCTCCAATTTCAATTTAATTACATAAAAAACCCGCGAATCATTCACGGGTTTTCCTCTTAATAACTAATTGCTATTGTACCTTCACCTGCATGAACCGCAAATGAAATTGGTAATGGATATAATTTGAAATCCATTTCAGGGAATGCTTGTCTAATATCTGAAATCCATTCTTCAGCTCCATCTTTATCGTTAGCATGGAACATATGAAGTACTTTTGGTAATTCTTTTTCAAGCTCATTTTTAATGTATTCTCGACATTTTTGGATTTTGCGAACTTTCTTTTCAAGTAAAAGCTCTCCAGCTTTTACTTCTAATATTAAGTTGACACTTAATAAACTTCCAAGTAAAAATTGAACTCCTTTTACACGCCCACTTGCATATAGACCTTTTAAACTTTTTGGGAATACATAATAAGGTCTTCTTTTTTCATCTACTAATGTTTTGTGTATATCTTGTAAAGTCATACCATCATTGTATAACGATTTCGCTTTTCTAATTAATTCATCCATTGGATAACTTGTTGTTTCACTATCCAATACCGTTAATGGGAAACCTGCCATTTCTGCAGCTAACTTCATGTTTTGATAAGTTCCACTTACTTTTCCGCTAATAGCAACTGCAAATCCCTCTTCATATTCTTCTTTGCATTTCGAAAATAACTCTACCATTTCCCCTATGTTAGGCTGTGATGTAGTGACAGTTTTACCTTCGTTCAACGCATTATAGACGCGCTCACGCACACCTTCTTCACAATCTTTGTACGACACACCATCAATAATAACTTCAATCGGGATAACAAAGTTATCTCCTTCTGTTGTAAAACTCGCAGTTGTACTATCAGTAATCCAAGCAACACGCTTCATGTTGTTCCTCCCTTAATTCAATTCCTCTTTTCTGACTTTTCTATATATTTATGTTACGAAAAGAGAATATCCCTGTAATAGTAACAGGACTTTATAGTTTTGGCTATAGTAGATAGATAATAAATGTGACTATTTCTTGTCTTTTTCACAAATTAAAAAGAAAATCAAGGAATTTGCTCGATTTTCTTTTATCATACAATTATTTAAAAGTTTCATTATCTAAAATTACAACATAATCATTCGTCAATCGCCCGGCTTCTTTCGTATAACTAACAAGTCTTTGTATGTTATCACAGCTAAGTTTTGCTCCCCATACGAGTAATGGTACACCGATAAAGTCGATGTGGAACCTTCTAGAAAACAGTCCACCAAAAGTCATAGGTAAAGGGACTGTTGGTGATGTATTAGAAAAAATAATCTTTTCATTACTGTGATAATGTTTTTGCAAAATCTCTCCTAAATGCTTCATCGCAGGTACAACGACTTTGGATGCCCCACATCCAATTGTGTATACAGGATTCTCATATTCATCTTGACCATGGAAAATAATCTTTCCCATATCCTCTGTTTTCAATTTATTAAAGTAATCTACATTTAATATTTCTTCTTTCGTTAACTTACGATCCGTTGGCAATTTATTTAAATGATAAGCTGCAGCGAGCGAAGTTGAATGTGTTCCGCCGAAATCTGTGTAAATGAATATCATATTATCATCCCTTGTTGTAAAAGTTCAATGTTATTTAGTATTACCGTTCACTGTATTGATAAACAAGGGATGTATATTTTATCCTTTTTGAGTTAATTCATTATATTTTTTCCAAATGTAATAACGTCTACTAATCACGGTACCTAATGTGATACATAAAAAGGCATTCGTTACAAACATTAATGTCTGGTGCGTACTACCTGAAAACATACTTTGCTTAATTACGATTTTCGCAACTAAAACAACAAGAAGAATCAATGTACTTAACCAGTTTCCTCTTCGTAATACATGACCTGTTTCACTATCTAATCGAAATTCCAGAGCTTTTCCCCGTATAATTCCAAGACATAAGCCGATTCCAAGCATTATAACTAACAATAGTCCTTGCAGCAAAGTTATTTGCCCCATATGAATAAGGGACTGACCTGTTACAAAACACAATAAAGCTGGAACAAGCCAAATGCGATTTACTTTTACTTTTCGTTCTTTACTTTGCATTAAAACAATAATAAGAATAACAAGTACAATGTCCATTTAAAGTCCTCCTATATAGTTGTTTACCTTTTAAAATTATATTTGCTTCTTTTCATTTCATAATTGAAATACGATAGCTACTTTCAATTGTATGATGTGGAATGTGATTTCCCATCAGTCTTAAGAATTATTTTTAAAAATAAAAAGACGTACTTTTTACTCGTACGTCTTTAGTACCTTTATTTTATAAATAAAGGTACTTTAGTTAGCTAAAATACTTTTCAAAACAAAAACAATCATGAACTCGTTTAAATTGATTTCTTATCTCTTCTTTATTTTCACCTGTATAATGAGCAAATGTTTGAACTGGAAATAGCTGATTTATATTACTTTTCATTACACCTTTGATCTCGTCTGTATGATCGGAGTATACGTGTAAATATGAATCTTCGTTTACAAATCCGTTCTTTTCATACCATCCATGTACCCATAGGTTGTCCCTAGTCCATGCTTCAAATCGATTTAGGTTAAGTTCTTTCGCTAACTGCTCTGCCTCATTTAATAGTTGATTAGCAATCTTCATTCTACGGAAATCCGGATGAACTGCAATATGCCAAATCATACCGCCAAGACCAGTTCCTCTTGAACAAACTGTACGTTCTTCTAATTCATATTCGATATCTATTAAACCCACAATTTGATTTTCATATACAGCTACTAATTCAATAGCAGGATGTTCATATTTTTCCTTTTCTCTAAATACGTTATCGTAATATGCTGTATCTAAAAAAGATAACACACGACAACGAAGCCATCCTGTTTCATCCGATTTTTTATACGCTCTAATTTCTATATCCATATAATTAAAAAGCTCCTTCTATTTCTGTCATTAATTTTTCAGGTCCTGCTCCTTTATTTGATGGAATAACTAATGTAATTCCTAAGTCTGGATATACGGCCGAACGAAAACTGACGCCAGGATCATATCCCATTACATGAAATTTAAATATCTTGTTTTCTCTTGTTTCAATCCATATTCCATAGCCGTAAGATTGATTATTATTTACTTGGATATGAGGAGTTAAAAGTATTTTTGTATATTCTCGGCTTATGATTTCATAGTTAAATAACGCTTCCCAAAACTTCAGCATGTCTGGCGCAGTAATAAAAGCTCCACCATCAGAACCACCTTTTATCGGAATAGAGTAAGCATTTGTTCTCCAAGTCTGGCTAATTTCATCTTGTATATATCCGAGAGCTGTGTGTCTTGGTAATCTATCTAAAGAGAAATAGCCAGAATCATTCATATCGATTGGTTTAAATATGTTTTTTTCTATATACTCCGTAAATTTAAGCCCTGTCTGTTCTTCGATTATTAATCCAATTATGATAAACCCTGCATTGTTGTAGTGAAACTTACTTCCTGGTGCAAACTTCATATCTCTGTCTTGAAATAGTGGTAAAAAGTCTTTTAAACTTTTTAAAAGATACATAGGAGTTTCTTTCCAAAGCTCCTCAAAGTTATCCATAATACTTTCATCAAAATAATCCGGAATACCCGAACTATGTGTCAGAAGATGATGTATTGTAATATCTTCATTAAAATTTGGAAATTTAATACTTAAACAATCTTTTAACTTTGTATGAAAAGTAATTACACCTTTTTCAACAAGTTGACAGATACCGATGGCAGTGAATATTTTACAACCGGAGGCAATTCCGAACTTTGTTTGTAGCATATTGTTTATACATTCATTTCGATTTGCGTAACCAAACGCCTCTTCATAGGCTATGCCTTTTTCTTCTTTCACTAAAATTACCCCAGAGAAATCTATATGCCGCTGCATTTCTTTTACAATACTGTCTATTCGATCTTTTGTTTTCATTACAAAAACCACCCTCGTTTATCAATATTGTTCACCCTTCGTATATTTCCATATATAGGAGGGTGAACCCTCCTATTGAATACCGTAAATCAAAACCAAGAGAACTATTTTGAATTAATTGACTCAGAGGAATGCACCTTAAAATATGAGGGCAATAAAGTAAATACACACAATATGATAGTTACAAGTAGCATTACCAATGACCCTACGATAACGACAAGTTGTATAGAAATAAATTGAGTGGCAACTCCGAATAGAATCGTAATTAAAATGGTGATGCCCGCAATCACAAGCCCATATATACTCCCAATCCGTCCCATGATATGGACAGGGACATTATTTTGATAAAAGGTGTTAAATCCTGTATTTGCATACGCCATAGAGAAAGATAAAATAAAGAATCCGATAGCAGCCATTAAAAACTCATTTGAAAAAGCATAAATTAAATAACCGATTGCAATAAATAATGATCCTATTCCAATTAAAAGTGAAGGTGCTAATTTTTTTGATAAAATTGTATTTGTTATGGCTCCTAAAATAAACCCAGCTCCAGCGATACTAACTAAAAAGCCATATTCACTATCTGTTAACAATAAAACTTCTTTCGCAAATGACAATTCAAGTGAATCATTTGCGGCAACTAACACCATCATCCCTTGGAATAAGAAGTACACAAAAACGATATACAAAGATTTTTTACTGAAATTTAAAACTATGGTCCAATCTTTTTTTAGTACAGCTAAAGATAACTTGTCATTGGCTGTATGAATATCGGATTTTTTATCAAGATTAGGTAACAATAATGTAATTACTCCTGATAAGAGAAATGCTATAGCGTTCATATATATAGCAAACTCTGGTGTACTTGCTATTAACAATACTCCCGCTATCGCTGGACCAATTAAAAATGCACCAGATCCTATTAAACTACGTAATGAGTTAAAACGTTGTCTTTGCTCTACTGGTACTAATTTCGTCATATACGTCATAGTAGTTGGCTCATAAATCGCACTGGCCATACTTATAAAGAATACGAATACATAAACAATCCAAAGTGATGGAAGTAAAGGTAAAATAGCGATAAATACCGCACGATATATATCAAGGTGAATCATTAACTTCCGTTTATTTAAACGATCAATCATACTTCCTGACCAAGCGTTTGTAAATAAGGTGGCTAATGGTTTAATTACATATAAAGTAGCAACAGCTAAGGCTGAGCCCCCCATATTATAGACGAGTACATTCAATGCTATTAAGTAAATCCACGCCCCTAAATTCGCAATACCAACGCCAGACAGTAGTAATAAAGGATATTTCCAATCTTTAAGTAAGTTTTTCATTTTAGGCCCCGCTTTCCAAATTGTTTTAAAACAATAAAAAAATCCCACCCCCAAGACTTTTAGTCTTAGGGACGAGATTTATCATCGCGGTGCCACCCTAGTTTGTTAATATGTCGCCATATTAACCTTATCAGGTACTGCATTCTAATTCATGCTTATACCATAGCTCTATAACGGGAGCTCCCGTCACACCATCCCCTAATAATAGGTTCCGATGCGCTGCTCAGAGGCTTGGTTCAATAAAGAATTTTTACTCCTTTTCAGCTAAATGGAGCTCTCTGTGAAAAATTCATTTTATTTACTCTTCTCTTCACTGCATTTGGTTTTTTCCATATTATCACAATTATTTTTAACTGTAAATAAAAAATAATCAGATATTTAATGGCCTGTTTCTGTTAATTCACTTATTTATTATTTTTTCTAAAAATTACGGTGCGTGAAATTACTTATAACTCTAAAAAGAACCTATTGGATCTAGGCTCTTCAAAGTGTTGAAATTAATTTGTATTCGCTTCTGCTAACGGTTGTAATGGTGGTTCTAAGTCTAGTTGTAATGCATCTCCTTCTTGTATAGCTTGTCCTTTTTCAATGCTTTGATTTGTTACATAGCCCGTACCTGTAGTTTTTAAATCTAATTTTAATAATTTAGAGAAATACATAACATCACGCATGGACCAACCTTGTAAATTTGGCATTTTTGCGTTACTTCCTAATAAAAATATACGATCTCCTTCACTCATTACTTCGCCAGACTGGGGATATTGTTTTATTATTTTTCCTTCTCCTAAAATTACCGGTTGGAGCTTCTCTTTTTTTACATTATTCTCTACGGTATCCATTGATTGATTGACATGATTTTGTACTTTTAATTGGGATTTTTTCGTTGCATCGGCCATTTGTTTTTCTGTATATGGTTTCACTTTTAAATATTCAAGGCTATTTTTCACAACAGGTTTAAATATTTCAGCAAGTGGCTTAGCTCCATACTCGTCTCCCTTTAACTTCGGCTGCTTAATAGCTAAGTATACAATTAACTCTGGGTCATCAATCGGAGCCATTCCTAAAAATGAAAAAATATAATTTTCTTTTCCCTCCATATAACGTCCATTTTCAGGGTTCGGAATTTGCGCTGTTCCTGTCTTACCTCCTATTGGATAACCATCCACTTTATACATTGTACCGGTACCTTTTGAAGATGTAATAACACGTTCCATTAAGTTCCTTACCTTGTCCGCTGTCTCTTTTTTTATCGGATTCCCAGTTTCTTTCGGTTGATTTTCCATAATAACTTGTTTGTTTGTTGGATTTACAACTTTGTCAACGATATATGGTTGCATCATTTTCCCGTCATTAGCTATAGCAGTAGCTGCTTGGATTAATTGAATCGGAGTTACTGTAGAACCTTGCCCGAAAGAAGTTGTAACTTGTTGAATTTGTGTATTTAATAATAAAGTATTTTTACTTTCACCAGGTAAATCTATTCCAGTTTTTTGGTTGAATCCGAATTTATTCATATATTGCTTAAATTTATCTGGTTTCAATAACTGATCTTCTAAAATAGAAAAAGCTACGTTTGATGATCTTTCAAAGCCTTCATCAAATGTAATAGATCCCCATCCAAATCCACCATTATGATCTTTAATATCAGATGAACCAACGGAATATTTTCCAGATTGGAAATATTCTTTCCCGTTATATACTCCTTCATTAATTGCAGCAGCTAGCGTAAATATTTTCATTGTTGAACCTGGTTCGTATGCATTTGCGATTGGATCATTTAAAAAATATTCGATATCGCCTTTATTAGGATTAAAACTAGGTTTACTAGACATTGCTAAAACTTTCCCTGTCTTTGGATCCGCTATGATTCCTATTAACATAGAAGGATCATAGTGCTCTTGTGCCTTATTCATCGCTTCTTCTAAAAAACTATTAATTTGTTTATCAAGAGTAAGGTACACGTTATTTCCATTTTTAGCGGGTTCTATTTTTCCTATATCATTTGTAAGGGGGATGCCTCTTCGTGCTCCCACATATTCTATTTTCCCATTTGTCGAGCGCAAATATTTATCCAGACTCTTTTCAAGTCCGAATTTCCCTTCTGTATTTCCTTTATCGTCAGGTCTAGCAAAACCAAGAATATAAGATGCAAAATCTTCATTTGGATACACTCTTGCTTTCTCTGGCATAAAAGAAACACCCGGAATTTTCATTTTTCCGATTTGTTCTTTCAATTCTCTAGATAAATTCCGACCAACTTTTCCGATTTCAACTTGCGTACGTCCATCATGAAAATTTTTTAATACATCCTCTTTATCAATTTCAAGCGCATCAGCTAATTGCCCTGCGGTTTCATTTTTATTTTTCACTTTATCTTCACCTTTTAAATTTACAACAACACGATATGTTGTGGAATCTTGTACTAACACCTTTCCAGTTTGATCATATATTGTGCCACGATTTGCTTCCAAAACACCCTTTTTATTATGTTGTTCAGTTGCAAGATCCTTGACGTTCACATTATGCACGACCCCTACTGCTTGAATATAAAATATACGCAAAATCATAGTAAGAAACAAAATAATAAAAGCAACCATAAAATACCGCGCGCCTTTATTCGTTTGAAGTTTATGCATATTTATCTCCTTTCTTTCACAATTAATTACGGCAAAAGTGTGCTAGAAATTATGTAGTTTTTGCTTTCAATACTATATGTTTCGAACTTTTCCTTTTAATTCCTTTAAATCGTTCTGAAAGTAGTTATTGTTATTGTTTCTGTTTTTATTTTTTATTTACAGTACGGTGCGTGAAATTTACGAATATTCCGTCATATGATGATTAACTTATAATAAACTTACAAATTTAATAGGTGCTAACTCAGTTGTTCTTTCACCACTCATTTAATGCATATGCCCTCTTCTTGTACACAATTAAAAAGTTCCTCTCTGAATTTCCAAAGAGGAACTTTTTAACAAACCTATAAATAGTTATTTATAAAAATTAGGCTATATGATTATATTTCGCTAAAAAAGGAATTCGTTTCGCTACCAATGCGTACATTTTAAATACAAGTTTCGCTATCGGTTCAAATATACGTGTACTTTGCACTACTAAACCGCTCGTAATAAATGTTAAGAAAGCTGCACCAAGTATATCTAGAGGATAATGAACTCCTACGTACATACGTGATACACCAACTAATACTGCCCAAATAAGAGCGACATATTTAAGTTTTTCTCCTCTAAGTAAAAATACAAATGCAATGGAAAATACAAGTACAGAATGATCACTAACAAATGATGAGTCTGCTGCATGTGGCACTAATTGATGTACATCATGTGATACAAACGGACGTGGATGGTAATATACTGCATGTATCACAACATTTACTAGTAATGCGATAATGACTGAAAGTGTCGTATATAACACTGTGTATTGTTTTTTAATGGCATTGACTTTCTTTCCATTATTAAACCATAAGATAAACATAAACAAAATTGCTACATAGACAGCACTATTTGTAATTGCAATCATTAGCGTATCTAATAGTTTGGACGATCCAGCAAAATTATTAAACCATTGAAATACTGTGTAATTCATAATACTCTCTCCTTAAATAAAAGCGTTCTTGATTTACACAGTATACAACATCAATATGAAAATGGGCTTAAACTTTTCTCATCAAATTCTCATTTTACTAGTACTCATTTGACAATAGTAAGACTAATTATATCGGCTAATTATGTATAAAGCTGAAAAACCTTTAAAACAATACGAATCATACGCTTTTTATGTGTAGAATACATAACATAGCTATTTAAATATACTAGTTGCGAAATCATATTTTTATTACATACGAAGTGCGATATTACCAAATTGTTCTCCTTGTTCCATACGGTTTAACGCCTGAATGGCTTCTTCTAACGAATATACTTTATCAATAATTGGTTTAATTTTATGTTTCTCTATAAACTTAACCATTTCATGAAATTCCTCACGGCTACCCATAGATGTTCCCATTATATCGATTTGATTATAAAATAATGCTCGTAATGGTAATTCAATTTTATCTCCTGAGCTTGCACCAAAATTAACAATTCTCCCATTTGGTTTTAATACATCAAAGTATTTTAAGAATGTTGCTGGACCTATACTATCGATTATTAAATCTACTTTCTCTCCGCGTAAACTCTCTTCCCAATTTCCAGAACTATTAAAAGAAAAGTCTGCGCCATATGTTTCGGCTAACCTTCTTTTGCTCTCGACCCTTGAAGTAACACTTACTTTTGCGCCAATTGCTTTTGCAAATAACATGGCAAATGTCGCTACACCGCCGCCTATTCCCGGAATTAAAACATGTTCTCCACACTTTAATCTACCCTTTGTAAAAAGCGCTCTATATGCAGTTAGTGCCGATAAAGATAAAACCCCAGATTCTTCCCAAGTAAGATATGACGGTTTTGCCACTACATTTTCAGCTGGCACAATAACATATTCAGCAAACGTTCCATCTTTCGGTCCACCTAACACCTCTGGTAACTCAGGTATTTCAGCAATATTATCCCATCCAATACTAGGATTAATAATAACTTCGGTTTGTAATAAAGTACCTGGAACATGTTCTCCAATTTCTGTAACAATACCTGCACCATCTGATCCTAGAACTAATGGTAATTGCATTTCTGTTCTATTATTCATTATAAATAAATCGCGATGATTTAAGCCGGCTGATTTTAATTTCACTTTCACTTCTCCAGCTTTAGTTGTTATCTCTGGTAATACTTTATATTCTACCCCTTCAAATCCAGTTTTATATTGTTGTACGATAGCTTTCATTTTTATTCCCCCTTTATAATTCTAATGTACTAGAAAGTTCGAAATAAACAAAATAATTTGTTCGCAAAAAAGAAGGAATGTACAAAACATCCCTTCTTTTTTATGTATTACAGTGAAACGATAGGCAGTGTAATCGTAACAATCGTTCCTTCATTTTCTTTACTCTCTATTTGAATCGTTCCATTGTATTTCTCTACAAGTCGTTTTGCAATAGACAATCCTAGACCGTTTCCACCCTGTTTTCGACTTCTTGCTTTGTCCACACGATAAAAACGGTTAAGAACAAAAGGTAAATCAGCATCGGGTATTCCCGCTCCACGATCTATGATACGAATTTTAACTTTCCCTGATTGTACACTAGATTCAATACAAATATATTTATTAACTTCTTTTGTATATTTCACTGCGTTATCCATTACGATAATAATAATTTGTTCTAAGTAAGATGACGGTATTGAGACATATGCCGCATCTCCATCCAGTTTCATATCAAATTGAAATTCAGTTTGAAGTACAGCAAAATTTTGTGTAACTTGTTTTAATATGTTATTTACATGGACTGGCTCAGCTGCGATTGGATGCATCTGTTCTGATTCAGCTCTTGACAGTTCTAGTAATTCTAAAACTAACTTATTTAAACGATTAACTTCCTTTAAACTGGATTGAAGCGATTTATCTAAAACTGCTGGATCATTTTTCCCCCACCGATTTAACATCGATAAGTGTCCTTGAATAATTGTTAATGGAGTTCTCAGTTCATGGGATGCATCTTCTACAAACTGTTTCTGTTGTGTAAAAGAAGTTTCTACCTCATCCATCAGTTCATTAAAAAGAAACGATAATTTTGCAAGTTCATCATTATTTTCACGTACTGGAACCCGTTCATTTAGTCCATTTTTCTTAATACGTTTCATCGTATCCGTTATATTTTGAACACTTGATAATAGTTTTTTTGTGATTAATAGTCCACCTAAAAAACTAAAGATTAATCCACATATTCCGGCACTAACCATTACCACTAGAATAATTTTTAATAAATGATCGAAAGCCTCTAAGTTTTTCGTAAGTTCAATAGTACCCGTGAAGTCTTTTGTTTGAATTGGTATACGCTTAACTAATATGCGATCTTCTAGATGCCTTTTTATAAATAATTCCTCTTGTGTAACTTGTTTCGGTTTTATCCATGTTTCATTAAAATCTCGTGAAACAGTAACAATCGTTTTCCCGTCCATACCGATAATACGAATCATTTGATGTTTATCAATCATATTGTTTAAGAAACCTTTACTGTTTTCAAACGTTTTACTCGACAAGGTATCATTTTTATCTTGGAAATAGGCCGCTATTTCTGTCACTTGTCTATTTATTTGTTTCTGTTCATAGTCTATAGTCCACTTATTAATTACTATAAACTGCAGAGCGCTATATAAAATGAATAAAATAAATACTAGAGTAGTGGACCAAAGTGTTAATTTCCATTTTATAGGTAGATTTCGAATTCGATGCACAATATTTTTAATCATTTCATTATATATCCAGCACCGCGGACCGTTTGGATATATTCCTCCTTATCCACACTATGTAACTTGTTACGTAAATAACGAACATATACATCTACAATATTTGTCTCAACCAATGCATCATATCCCCATACTTGATCCAATAAAACATCACGGGTAAGTACTCTATTAATATTTTTCATAAACATAAGCAAGAGTTCAAATTCTTTATTTGTAAGCTCGATTTCTTCATTTCCTTTTGTAATCGTTCGCGATTCAATCTGGAGCTGTAAATCTTTGAACGTAAGAGATGAAACATGTTTGTTTTCTATATGTTCTTCTCGTCTAAATATAACTCTCATACGTGCTAACAACTCTTCAATTGCAAATGGTTTCGGAAGATAATCATCAGCTCCGCTATCTAATCCTGTCACGCGGTCCATAATACTATCGCGTGCAGTCAGCATAATAATAGGTGTATTTTTAGTTGCCCTTAATCTACGACACACTTCTAGTCCATTTAATCCAGGTAGCATTAAATCAAGTAAAATAAGATCATAATTTGTTTCAAGTGCGGCCTCTAATCCCTTTCTTCCATCAAACTGTATGTCTACTTTATATCCTTCATACTTTAATTCTAATTCTAAAAAATCAGCTAAACTTTCCTCATCCTCAATAATTAATATGTGTTGCAACAGTAATTCCTCCTATACAGTTAAATGAATGAGTAATCCTATCCCAAATATAATTGCAATGATTTGATGTGCTTTTCTATACAATATCAAGTTTGTTTTTTTATTATGTTTCTGTAAGAAAAACCCGACCACTCCTAGTATGATTAAAATGAAAAGAGAGAATACGCCACTATAAAATATAAGTATATGCCGACTTCCTTTTAATAAAAAATAAATGCCGTGAGTAATTGATACAGCTAATACAGTATATCCAATTAATACGTGAAACTTTTTAATGAAAAGATATACATCCTTTATCAATTTAAACCCAATTATATTTTTCTTTTTTAAAAATAGCCATACATGACGTAAAATCCATAACGATGCAGCTAACATTGCCCCGTATTCACCTAAAGAACCTAATTTCTTATTTAACCATTTTACATTTAATGCGTTGCCGTATATTACATTAATAAATAACAATACTATACTACAAAAAATAATAGTAACGCCTATAATTTTAACATGCAAATGAAAATATTTATTTCTTAGTAGCTTCTCCAATTCATTTAAGCTCCTTCCTTATAAACCTTCTGTAACAAGCAGAATATCAAATTAAAAAGAAAGGAACATGAGAGAAAGATTAAAATAAAATGAGAATTTCGAGGTCACTTAAATTTTCTAGTAATCATTTCTAGCTAATTTTATTATATTTTGAATAAACGGCGCTTTTGCATTTGTATATGAAACTCGATCAAAAGGATATGTAGCTGCGAGTTTCTCTTTTAATTCTCTATATTCATTACGTGCCCATTCATGTTTTGTTAGAAAGTCTCGAAATAAAAGATTGTTTTTCCATTCGGAACTATTATAAATATAAACATGCAAATGATGGGTACCCGCTCTCCATTTTCCCTTTCTAAAAAAACGCCAATTAGGTGTTTCTTTTGGAACATATTCATATCCTATTTTTATTAGCGCTTCAATCCACTTTTCGATAATTTGCAAATCCGTTACGCCAATCATCATATCAATTAAAGGTTTCGCTCCTAATCCCTCTACAGATGTACTTCCTATATGTTCAATGGCAATACAATCTCCTCCGAATAAAGAAATAAATTTCTCTTTTTCTATTACATACTCTTCGTGCCAATTATTTTGATATGGTTTAATTACGATTTGTTGTTCCACTTTTTCCACCTTCTTATAATTATTTATTATTATATTTATAAAATTTCATGTGATTAACATAGGATTTTTACAAAATATGTCGAATACTGAAATATACAATATAATTATAATAAATGTGAGGTATATTATGAAAGCTAATCCAGTTGAAATTCAGTTGAATCAAATAACATTCCAATTAAAAGAACATCATAATTTTGATTGGCTTACGAAATTAGGAACCGTATTTGCGGTTTTTGACCAGCAAGATTCAGGTAATCTATCTTTCGGTGTAGAAAATAATGGACATAAGAAATTTATTAAATATGCAGGAGCAAATACAATTGCATATAACGGCAAGATCAGTGATGCAATTGATAGTTTAAAAAATTCAGTTTCCCTATACGAGGCATTAAAGCATGATGTGCTTATAAAACTAATTGAACATTTTCCAGTTCAATCTGGATATGTATTAATTTTCGATTGGTTTGATGGTGAATGTCTTCATTCGCATTGGAGTTTCCCGACTCCTGAAAAATATACTAATCCAAGCTCTCCATTTTATAAATTTAAGCATTTATCAGTTATGGAACGAATTCAATCATTACATTCTATTTTTTCTTTCCATACATTTGTCGAAAAGAAAAACTATGTAGCAATAGATTTTTATGACGGTAGTATTTTATATAATTTTCATACAAATGAGATGAAGATTTGTGATATTGATTTATATTCCCAAAAACCATACGTAAATAAAATGGGAAGATTATGGGGTTCCTCGCGTTTTATGTCTCCTGAAGAATTCGAGCTAAATGCTATAATTGATGCAAGAACAAATGTATTTAATATGGGGGCAATGGCATTTACTCTCTTGGGTGGTGGAAAAGATCGCGCCTTTACAAAATGGGAAGCAAGTAAAGATTTATATGAAATAGCGTATCGTGCTGTAAATGAAAACCGAATTGAACGATATGCATCAATTGAAGAATTTTATGAAGAGTGGCTAAACGTGGCAAATGCTGAAAAGATATAAACCTATATTATTTAAACAAATATATAGTTTATACTAATATCATGTATAATATATATGAAAAGGAAATTCAAAATAATGGGGCAAATATTATGGACTTTGTTTATATTAATCAAAACGTATTAAATAATCTTCTTTACATTTTAAGTAGTATATTTATTTTTTATTTTATATATGATAGCGGTCGTTATTTGAAGAAATATAAAAAACTACTTATTATACTTTGTACGAGTGTCCCTCTTATTTTATGTATGCGCTATCCTATTTATATGGATGAAAGTTGTATTCATGATTTAAGACAAATACCGGTTATAATAGGTACACTTTATGGTGGCTTCCCTGTCGGTATAACATTGTTTGCTATTTTATTAATTACAAGGTTTTCATTTTATGGATTTAGTATGTTAACAATACTAGTTTATGGCACAATGTTTATCATTACAGCGGTCGCATCCACAAAATTTAATAAGTATAATAGAAAAATTAAAGTAGCTTATGGAATGTTTTTAACATTTTTTCTAGCGATATTTACAACTGTAATTGTATTAACTTTATCAGATTTTGAAGTGAATAATTTATACATTATTTATTTCATCATACTACCAACTTTTTTGATGTTATTTGTCATTTATTTTAATGAAGTTTTAAAAGACGCCGTATGTATGCGATCGAAGTTAATAAAAATGGAAAAAATGGAGATAGTTAGCCAACTCGCTGCTAGTATATCGCACGAGGTAAGAAATCCCTTAACTGTCGTAAAAGGATTTACTCAACTTTTAAAAACACCAAATTTAACTCCAGAATCAAGAGACGAGTATATTGAACATATACTTGAAGAGTTACATCGCGCCCAAGGAATTATTGATGATTATTTAACGTTTGCCAAACCTGCTTCAGAAAAATTAGATCATATTTCAGTAGAACAAGAGTTAAATCGAGTTTTAAATATGATCTTACCATTATGTAATATGAATACAATACATATTACAAAAGATTTCTCTAAGGCAACAATAGTTGGTAATAAACAGCACTTTCAACAATGTTTTTTAAACTTAATAAAAAATGGTATTGAAGCAATGCCTAATGGTGGTACTTTAAATATCTCCTCCTCTATTAGTAATAATAAAGTTATTATACGAATTGAGGATAGCGGAATTGGTATGTCACAAGAGCAAATAAATCGATTTGGCGAACCATATTTTAGTACAAAAACGAAGGGTACAGGTTTAGGTACAATGGTTGCTGTTAAGATCATCGAAACGATGCAAGGTAGTTTAAAAATCCGAAGCGTTATTAATAAAGGTACAACTTTGGCAATTACATTCCCAAAATGGAATACGAACCCATCTGAAAACAAATAAAAAAGGAGCATAAATGCTCCTTTTTTATTTGTTTCGATACATAAGTATCTTCTATGTTTTTTAAGTTTACATGTGTGGAGACTAATTAGAAATTAGTACCCTCCGCCCCAGCAGCTGCATCCAACGATAATTAATAAAATAAATAACACAACTAATAAAGCGAAACCTCCACCAAAACCACAAGAACCACCGTAACTCATACTTTCTCCTCCTTTTGGTTTGAAAACTAATAGGTCGTTGATCATTTTAACTGGTTCGTATTATACATTATGTAAATACCCTTTTTTTGAGCATGTCTACATAAAAATAAGTAAAAGCACTCATTTGAGAGTGCTTTAAAATGGATACCAAAAGTTTTGAAATACATGTAACTTTAAATATACTGCGGCGATTAAAATAAAAACACCTACAAATAAAGCAATGAAATCCCCACTTTTTGCTTTATTTGTATAAAACCACGTACGTTTATCCTTCTTTCCAAACCCTCTTAAATCCATTGCATTTGAAACTGTATCAATTCTCTCTAAAGAATGAATAATTAAAGGCCAGAAAATTAAGACACGGTTTTTCATACGAATCCATAAACTTGCTTCTCCTTTTTCAAAAGCTACTCCTCTCGCCTCTTGGGCATGTTTAATAACTTTATATTCGGACTGAATATCAGGTATATAACGTAACGCAATATTTATTGCATAGGTTATCTTATAATGAATTCGAAATTTACTTAAGCTACTCACAAATTCACTTGGATCAGTCGTATAAATAAAAATAAGTGTAAATGGTAATAACGTAAAATATTTTAATGAAAGTGTAGCTGCATAAAATAATGTTTCATAAGTAATTGTCGCATATCCGATATGTAAAAAAGAAGTATATGATTCAGTTAATTCAGATCCATGGGTTGGTGTAATAAATAAAATCATGAGAGAATTTAATAAACTAAATGTAAATATAACACTAAAAACAATGAAAATTTTACGAAATGGAATTTTTGCAATTAAAATTCCGATACAGCCAATCATAAATACAATAAACAATATGCGAAAATCAAAAAACAAAAAAGTAAACGTCATACAAAAAATAAATAATAACAATTTCACTGCTCCATCCATACGATGAAAGTATGTACTATACATGTTCCTCCCTCCTAGTAACCTCAAAATAAAGTTCTATAAACCTTTCAGGGTATGCAATCCCACTAAATTTAACTAGCTTGAATAAAGAACTTTCCCTAAGTTTCGCTCTTTGTAACGTTTCTGAATGTCCTAATACGATAGACGAGGTATTATTCGCAATAATTTCCCCTTCATGTAAAACAATTGCTCTGTCTGCATATTCTAATGCAAGATTCATATCGTGTGTGATAAAAATAAAAGATATTCCGTTTGCAGCTAGTTTTTTAATAAACGACATAAACTGTTTATAATGATAATAATCTTGTCCCGCTGTCGGTTCATCTAAAATGATCAGTTTCGGATTTGTTGTTAGTACAGATGCAATCGTTACTCTCTTTTTTTGTCCATAACTTAATGCCTGGATTGGCCAGTTTCGAAATGGATACAAACCACAAATTTTTAACGTTTCTTCCGCTCTAAGCTTAATTTCTTCCTTTGAAACCTTTTTTAATTTTAATGTGAATGAAACCTCTTCTATAACAGTAGGTTGCGTAATCATATGATTTGGATTTTGCATCACATAAGATATGACTTCACCACGTTTACGAATAGACCAAGAATTAATATTTACCCCGTCAAATATAATCCTATCATTTTTTGTTTTGTTTATACCTATAAGACTATGAGCTAATGTTGATTTTCCAGCTCCATTATGACCTAAAAGTGCTACAATTTCCCCTTCTTTTATCGAGAAATTTACATTGTCTAATACTTTTTGTTTATTAGGATAGGAGAACGACAAATTGTCTACTTTCAATAATTCTTTGTTTGTAGGAGTGCTTTTACAAAAAATTTGCTTCTCCATCCACTCATTTATTGCGCTACTTACACTTTCTCTTTGAAGATTCTCAAGTGGATATATTACGGCATTATTACTATCAAAAGGTAATCTCTTTAATCCTTCTATGTACATAGGTTCTCTTAAGCCGATAGATGGTAATATATTAGACGTTAAAATCTCTTCTGGAGTGCCTATCGCAACAATTTCCCCTTCATCCATTAAAATGATTTTATCTAAATCCAGATTTAACATTTCTTCTATTCGGTGTTCAATAATTACAATTGTTTTATTATATTGTTTGTGTATATCTTTAATAAGTTCTACTGTATGTAAGCTACTTACAGGATCTAAATTCGCTAAAGGTTCATCAAATAATAATATATCGGCATTCGTTGTTAACACCCCTGCTAAAGAAACAGTTTGTTTTTGTCCCCCTGATAATACATGTGGACTTTGTTTATGAAAAGAATGCATCTTTACCTTTTTTAATGAGTCTGAAACAATTTTTTTCATAGTGTTTTGATTTACACATTCATTTTCTAAATAAAAAGCTACATCTTCTTCTACTGTAAGACCAATAAATTGAGCATCTTGATCTTGCAAAATTGTTCCTATCTGTTTGCTCTGTTCGAAAATACTCCCTTTCCTCGGGTCTTTTCCGGCAATTAAAATATTACCAGTACTAATCCCCCCATAAGAAAACGGGATTAGCCCATTGATACAATGAGCTAACGTTGACTTCCCTGAACCACTACGTCCAGCAAGTAATACTTTTTCCCCAGGATATATATGAAAAGTAATGTCTTTTACAGTAGGCTGCGCCGCATGCTCATATTGAAAGCTGAATTGTTCAAAAGAAATAATTGGTTGCATGTTAACATCCCTACTTTTCAATTTTTAAATTTGTATGTTTCTTATTAGACTTAGCTAGACCTATTGTAATCGGCAATCCAAGAACTAAAAATACAATAACATCCGCAATTGTTGCTCCTAATACTTGTATAACAATTTTGTCAAACGGTTCTCCCATCACAATAATATCGAATGCGCCAGCAAATATAATAGCAAAGACAATACCAAGTAACCCAGCGATAGCTAAATAAGAAATATCTCCCTTATTATACGTCCCGTTTTTTACACTAAAGCCAACTCTTTTTTGTATGAGTCCCATTGCAAATCCGATAATGCCTGAACTAATAACCCACCCCCACCAAATACCCCAACCAGCGATTGTATCCGTTACGGTATGACCGATAAGTCCTATTAACAATCCTGCTACCGGACCAAATAACGCTCCAAAAACAGTTAAAATAGCTAATGCAGGTTTAATAAATGTATTTGGTGCAATAGAAAATCCCCAAAGACCTAATATGCCGTATAATGCTGCTCCAATTCCGATTGCTACTACTAACTTTGTTGATAATTTGTTCATTACAATTCCCCTCTCGTATTAGTCAACTTTTATTACTCTATATTTATTTTGAAAATGAATTATGCATTGACACTCCCTTTCTATACAACAAAAAATGACCTCTTATATAAGAGGTCATTTTCTTTCACGTTCAAGAATCCTCTTATCTTCCAAAAAACACATTGTGTCCTTTGCGGAATTAGCACCTTCCTATAAATTTACATAGGGGTTGCTGAGGTTTCGTAGGGCCGTACCCTCCACCTCTCTGGATAAGTATTAATTTGTAATTCGTATTATGGCACTTATAAGTGTAAATTTCAACACTTTTCTAATTATTTTTATTTTTCGTTTAACGGTACATTTAAATCATTGTATTCTTATCGGAATTATGAAATAATAAATTCAAAATAGTTACGGGAGGAATGTACGATGAAAGTAATCGGTTTAATTGGTGGACTAAGTTGGGAATCTACATCGTTATACTATAAACATATTAATACACTTACACTCTCTCAATACGATCAAAATGCGAAGCTTGTTTTATATAGTATGGACTTTGGTGAAGTAACTACTTTATTACAAAACCATCAATATGAAGAAGTGAAAAACGAGTTAGTCACAGTTGCCAAAAAGGTTGAAAAATCGGGAGCTGAATGTTTATTAATGTGTTCCAATACGGTCCATTTATTTGCTGAAGACGTAGAACAGGCAATATCAATACCGCTCCTTCACATCGGTGATGTAAGTGCAAAGAAAATGGTAGAACAGAATATAAAACGTATTGGACTATTAGGAACGAAACAAACGATGGAACAAGACTTCTATAAATCACGTCTAGCGAATTATAACATTGAGACAATCATTCCAAATAAAGAGGAAAGAAATTTTATTCATCATGTTATTTTAAATGAATTAAGTAAAGGAATTATTTCAGAAACATCTAAAGAAAAGCTATTACAAATTACAAAATCATTAATTCAAAATGGTGCAGAAGGCATATTACTAGGATGTACTGAAATTCCTTTGCTTATTTCTCAAAACGACCTTACTGTACCTGTTTTTGATACTGCTTTTTTACATGCAAATACTGCTGTGCAATTTGCAGGATAATAATATAAAAGCATAAAGGTAGAGCCTCTATGCTTTTATATTATCCACACTATTTATTTAAAAGAGATTTAATAACTGCGATCGCTTCTTTTGAACCACCACATTCTGAAAAACTATCTTTCAGTTTTCGTATACCATGCTTATACTTTTCATTTGAAAGAACGTCTGTTACTGCTTCTTTTAAAGTTTGCACATTAACATACTCTTTCAATAACCTATGTGCTGCTTCTAGTTCGGTTAATCTTTGTGCTATCATTGGCTGGTCTTTATCATGTGGAATTATAACAAATGGGACATTAAAATAAATAGCATCGTGTACGCTATTCATGCCGCCATGTGTAATAAAAACATCTGCTTCACTTAATACTTCTGATTGAGGTACGTATGAAGCAATTATAAAATTGTCTGGCGCTTTCTTAATTTTAGAACGATCATTTCTATCACCAATTGCGATTACAACTATCCCATCAAAATCCGAGAAAGTATCAATGCAAGTATTAAAGAATGGTTCGATTCCTTCAAGCAGTGTTCCCATTGAAATATAAATAACTTTCTTATCTTTAAGCGATTTAAGTGGAAATTCAACATTTGTTTTACGCGTTGAAATACTCGGCCCAATAAAAATGTTATTTTCTCCGAACAAATCGCTATTAGGTTGGAAATAACGACTTGTGTACACGAGAGTAACATCTCCCTTGTTATGCATAAATTGAAGATTATTTTTAGGCTTTACTCCAAACTCACTTTCCATTTGATATAGTAACTTTTTAGAAAGTTCATCAGGTCGGAATTGTTTTTTTGCATTAGGATGAAAAGGTAAAGTCTCCAAAAATTCAGTAGGAATTAAAAATATAGGAGAAGAAACTATGCCTGGAATTTGTAAATACTCCTTTACTAACTCTCCAGCACCAAATATATCATAAATTACGAAATCAAAATTTATACTTTCACATAATTGTTTCGTAATTTCTAATATAAATAAAGAAGTTTGAACGTGTACATGAAAGAAAGAGTTCAGTCCATCTGAAGTTTCAGTATCAATAGAAATATCCTTTAATAAATCTGAATGGGTATATACAGTAGCTCCCAAATCTTCAATTCTGCCTTTAAAGTGTTCTGTTGTAACATAATGTACGTGATCCCCCCGTTCAGTAAAGGCTTTGACTAAACTTAATGTAGGATTTACATGTCCCTCTGCCGGAAAATTAACCACTAAAATATTTAGCACTTATTTCTCACTCCTTACAATTCAATGCTCTTATTAATCATACTGTAATTATTACAGTCAATCTTGCTCTAATAGTCCTAATGTACGTACTACATTAGGTTGATAAATAATTATCAGTTATTAACATAAAAAAGGCATCTACATAAGTAGATGCCTAACCGTGATAAGGAGTGTTCTGTGAGGTTAGAATAAGCTTTTCAGCTTGTCCTATGCTATCAATATATGATTTATTTTATAAAACGTGAATAATTAATAGATTAATTTTACACCTAATTTTCAGTCTATTTCTATATTAAAACGTCTCTAGTTTATATACACACTAGAGACGCTTCACAGTATTTAATTTTCTACTTTTGACACTTCCCCAGATAATCGATTGGTTTTCAATTCAAAATAAGCATCTAAAACTTCTTTTCCGATATCAGAGTTAATGCCAGATTTATCATTAATAACCCATGGCACAACTACAGAAAATGCTACTTCCGGATTATCATATGGCGCATATCCTGCTAACGTTAAATTATAACATTCTCTTCTCTCTCCCTTTTCATTCCTTCCAATATCACTTTCTCCACCGTATACTGTCTGTGCTGTCCCTGTTTTACCTGCTGGTTTATACGATGCTTTTTGGAACGCCCTTACTCCTGTTCCATCACCCTCTTGGAATACCTTTCTAAATCCTTCTTTTACTTGATTTATATATTCCTCTTTCATATCAATTTTATTTAAAACGATTGGTTCTACTGCATGCACAACTTTACCAATCTGATCTTTTTGCGACGTTTGCTCTCTTACTTCTTGAACAATTTGTGGCTTCATACGATATCCACCGTTTGCGATTGTTGAAATATACTGTACAAGCTGAAGTGGTGTATATGTATCATATTGTCCAATAGAATAATCTAATAAGAAACCAGGCTGATTATCTTTTTTACCAATTTGTCCAGCTGTTTCATTCGGTAAATCGATACCGGTTGGAACACCTAATCCAAATTGCCTGAAATAATACCTCATTTTATCAAAGTACTCCTGTTTAATATTTAATGAACTATTTTTCACATAATCCACACCTGCAATTTTTAATGCTATATTAAACATATACACGTTTGAAGAAACTTGTAGCGCTCTTAGGTCGTCTGTATCCCCAAAATTTTTCCAAGACTTCTTCTCCTTAGTACCTTTAAACTTCATAGGTGCATCATAAAAATTAGTACCTGGTGATATCGCTTTCGTTTCAAATCCAGTTAAAACTGTCGCACCTTTCACTGTTGATCCCAGCTCATATGAACTAGTCATTGTACCTAATGCATAGTCTTCAACTTCTGTTTTCCCGTCTTTTTCTACAAGTCTTTTCCCGGCCATTGATAATACTTGTCCGTTTTTCGGATTCATCATTACAACGAAAGCACGGTCCAACATGGATTCTGATCCTTTATATGCCTTTAATATTTTTTCTATACTTTCTTCTACTTTTTTCTGCAGCTCCATATCTATTGTTAAAGTTAAGTTCTTACCGCTCTTTCCCTCAGAGATTGTTTCCGTTCTAATTGTAGTACCTTGTTTATCTGCAACGCTTCTTACTTCTTTTTTTGTACCATGAAGTACATCTTCGTATTGCTGCTCGATGTAACTTTTTCCAATCCTATCATTTCGGCTATAATCACGTACCAAGTAATAATCTAATCGTTCACTTGGTAATCCTTCATCGGAATTAGAAACATTTCCAAGAACGGATCGGAATAATCCATCATTTACATACACTCTCTCCCAATCAACCGATACATCTACACCTGGGAAATTCGCTAAACCTTCACTAATTATAGTAAATTCCTTTTCACTAACATCTTTTTTAATAATTTGAGGAGCCATTTGATAACCAGAAGTCATCTTACTTTTAATAGCTAACACTTTTATATCTTTATCTGTTAATTCCTGAAGATTCTTATCTGTAACTCGTTTTCTTTTTAACTCTTCTATTTTTTTATCTAAATTTTTCCCGGTAATATCTTTATCTTTGAACTTATTTATTTCTTTTTTAGATACTAATTCTTCGGTTAGTGTCGGATTTAATTGCATCCAAAAATCTTTCTTATCCGTCTCAGTTAGTTTATCTATATCTTCTTGTGGCATTTCAATTATGTCTGCAAGTTGTCTTGCAGTTTGTAATATATCTTCTGATTTTACGCCTTTCATCTTCGTGTACGTGATTGTGCGTAAAGATTTATTGTCAACAACTGGATTCCCTTCGCGATCAAATATTTTCCCGCGCGGGACGGAAAGACTCACAGTTGCATTTTCTCTCTTTTTTACTTCATTTTTATAGGTCTCACTATCGATAATTTGTACTTTCCCTAACTTTATAATCATTGTAGAAAACAATAAAAATACACAAAGAAATAAAATATTTAACCGCGTCGGTATTGCTCTACCTGTTTTCGCTTCTTGCTTTTTCACCTTGTCATAATCTCCTCCTTACAGTATTTCTAATAATAATTGAATCTATATATTAAAAATAATGCACATTTTCTATGCATTACTTTGCACAAATATTAATATACCAATAAAAACTTAATAGAAATTAAAACAAAGGTTAAGAAAAGGTAAAGTTTACTAAATTAAATATAAAAATACCCAATGAAAAAAGTTTAGTTTTTTTCATTGGGTATTTAATCGTTTATTTAAGAGTTAATACTAGAACGTATCGATATACATCTATCATCACAATTTGATAGAGATTCTTTACTCTGAACTTTCGGCAAGTAAATCGTTACTGTTGTACCGACACCAACCTCACTCATAATACTTATATTCCCTTGGTGACTTTCAATAATTTTATAACTTAACATTAATCCAATACCAGTACCTTTTTCTTTCGTACTATAAAAAGGCTCACCTAATCTCTTAATTCTTTCTTCAGGTATTCCTATTCCTTCATCAATTACATGAATAATGACACCATCATCGTTTATTTCTTTTATGTGAATTGTAATCTTCCCACCATTTGGCATAGCTTCGATAGAATTTTGCAAAATATTAATAAATACTTGTTTCAATTGATTTTCTGAGCATTCAATACTTATATCGTTGGATTCTGCATATAATTCGACTTGAATATTTGTCATAATTGCTTTTGTATTCATTAACGATACGACATTTTTATAAATTTGATAAATATTTTTTTGTTCTGTATTCATTTCATCTGTTTTAGCAATTGATAAAAACTCTTGGAGAATCGCTTCTATTCTTTCAATTTCAGAAAGCATAAGATCAAAATATTTTTCTTGATCCTCTTTGTTAATTTGGAATAACTGTATAAACCCTTTAATGACTGTTAATGGGTTCCTCACTTCATGAGCAACACCAGCTGCTAATTGACCGATTGCTGCAAGTGTATCTGATTTATTTAGCAATTCTTCTGTCTTTTTCCGTTCTGTAATATCACGTACAATGATCATAATTTTATCTTGTAATAATGGTAAGCATCTAGCTTCAAAGAAATCAACGCTCCCAGTAATTGTAAGTGGATATTCAACAATTACATTCGTTCCTTTTTCCTTCACTTGATGAATTGCTTCCTGAAACTGCTGTGCAACTGGAGATGGTAATACTTCGAAAAACTTTTTCCCCATAAAAGCTTCTGCCGGAACGTAAAACTTTGAAGGGGATCCTGCTTTATAATCTATAATTGTGCCATCATCTTCTGTTAAGAAACATAAATCTGGTAACGCTTTAAAAATCAATTCCAATTCAGACGTTTGTTGTTTTAACTGCTCTTCTATCGCTTTTAAATGTGTAATATCTACACCGACAGCCCAGTAGCTATATCCCGTTACAGGAAACTGTTCTGATATATTGGACCACATGATTGTTTTGGTTTCACCATTTTTACATGTTAAGTGCATTTCCCAATCTCTGAAATTTTTTCCACAAGTTAAAAATTTCGTTTGTATTTGCTGACGATAATTATGATCAGGATACAATAACTGAAGTGCATTTGGATTCCCTATTATTTCTTCGGCCGTATAACCTGTTACAATTTCACACTCCCGATTCCACAAAACAAAATCTCCATTATAATCAAGCGCATCAACCATAACAGGCATGTTTTGTAAAATCGTATGTAGTTCCTCCTCTTTTCTAGAAAGTAACGTGGTATTTTGACTTTGGAATACCTTTGTTGATCCATCAATAATTAGATTTGAAAGCATTTCAAAGTATTTTTGACAATTGAAAATTTCGCTTTTGTTTGACCATACTACAAAAGATCCTAGATGTTGATTGTATAAAAAAATGGGGATTTCAATTTTGGGAAGTTTACATATTTTCGTCTCATTTATTCCAAAAGAAAATATACATTCTTTTTCAGCATCAAGAAGTTGATGTGATATGTTGGTTAATTTATAAAACTGTTCTGCCATGGTTTCTATTGTACTCACATCAATAAGTTCCATTAGCCGCGCATTCATTCCTTTTTCACCTCAATATGTAAAATTAATACAAATTCAAAATTTATACTTCTCCATTATACGAAGAATGTGCGTATAGGTATATAGCTGTAGAATAATTATTCGAACAAATTTTATTTTTCAATTAAAAACCAAAAAAATTTGTATAAAAAATAAACCTTCAATTCATTTGTATTTTGCTCAGCTACACATGGTTTTGATATAAGAGTCATATACACCACTTTTAGTAGTATAAAAATACAAAAAATATAAAGTTCATAAAATTTTCACAATTATTATGAAAAATATAAACATTTATTCCAATATATTCTATATAATAAAATGTAATAAGGCTTCTATGAATCTCATAGAATACCTTACCCCTAATAAAAAGAAAAAAGAATCTATGTAGATTCTTTTTTCTTTTTTTATTACATTACATATTTATATAAAGCATGTGCAACACCATGTTCTTCATTTGATAAGGTTTCGTATTGACACATCGCTTTTATTTCTTCGACTGCGTTCCCCATTGCAATTGATATGTTTGCTTTTTCCATCATCGATACATCGTTTAGCCCATCACCTATCGCTACAGTATTTTCAACTGGAATATTCAGATGTTCTGCTAAAGTATATAATCCATTTCCTTTTTGAGCGTCTCGGTGATTAATCTCTAAATTATGCCAATACGAAGATGTAATTGCTAAATCAGTATTATGCAGAAACGCTGCTTTTAACTTTTTTAATTTTTCTATGTCATAAGAAAATGGTAAAAGCTTATGCACATGTATATCAGTTTCTACAATTGGTTTACAACTTTCTGCACTATGAAATGCTGTATGTTCAAGATATAATGCTGCAATCGTTTCTAACTCTTTCAAATCAAAATTTTCTTTTGAATTCTTCACATATTCGATCTCATTACGCACACTCTCTACTCCATAATCTGGTACATATACACCTTTATTAGTATAAAGCTGATAATATAAGCCATTCTCTTCAAGATAGTCTACAATCTCAAGTGCCTGCATATTTTGAATTGGATATCTCTTCATCATTTTTTTATCTTTATATATAAGTGCACCATTTTCCGCGATAATTGGACAATCTAAATTAACTTCTAACAACAATCGTTCAATGTCGACGATAGAACGTCCTGTACAAATTGCAACAACATGACCAGCTTCCTGACATTTTCGAATTGCTTCTGCATTTTCTTTACTAATCATTTTATTCCCCGAAAGAAGAGTTCCATCTAAATCAATTGCGATTAATTTCATTATTTCTTCACCACTTTCTATAAATACACGAGTTCTTACTAAACAAAAGGTATCGTTTTCATACTGATCTCGTGAAGTACTCCTTATTTATAATTTATGAAAAGCGTTTCAGGTCAAGAAATAATTAAAAATAAAATCAAAAGCTTTTCTATAAAAAGAAAAGCTTTTGATTTTAAACTATGAACTATAGCTAATATATTTTGTCTCACACATGTACACATTCTTTTCTTCAGTTGGGACATATATTTTAAACTTTTCTAAACGTTTTCCATAAACATGAATTGTGATAACGCTTTCATTTTCGGATATTTCAAGAATATGACAATCAGCTGGTGGAATGACTTTATCTGTTTCGCCTTCTCCCAAATAAAGATTTCCTGTATGTGTTAAATAAACAAGTGAATTTTCAAGCTGCTTAGTTTGTATAAAATTCTGCACCATTATCCTTCCTGTAAAAACTCCTTCTACTCCCCATGTACCATCATGATCATGTAAAGGTGTAGATTGTCCATCTTTCCATACAAGAGCTAATACTTCAAAACGATTTAAAGGATCTTCATATAACAAGTGTCGTGCATACTGAGCCGAATTCGCCTTCTGTTTTTCTAACGGAAGCCATGTTTTCTTTTCTAAAAGTTCTTCTAGTAATTTTTCAATCGCACAAACAATTTGATCTTCTAATAAATTACTATCAATTAAATCCGTTACAGCTTTAATAAATGTTTGAAACGTTTTACTTCCATTACACGTTAACATAAACGTCCTCCTCTATTCTTTTTCACACACCTCCATACTAAACAATCTACCAAAAGTTTACAATTGAGAAATAAAAAAGCAAGGTACAATAATTTTGTACCTTGCTGCACAGTTTTATTGAAGTTTTAAGCTAATAGGTAAGAATTTTAAAGTTTGTTCATTTTCCAATATACATTTTTCTAAATTGAAAGATGAAGATAACTCTATTTTTTCAAAAGCATTTATAAAAGTTTTTAATGCAATCTCAGCTTCCAAGCGTGCAAGTGGTGCCCCTAAGCAAAAGTGAGGACCTTTACCAAAGGTTAAATGCTTTTCATTTCCTATTCTGTGTAAATTAAACTCAGAAGCTTGTAAGAATTTTTTCTCATCTACATTTGCTGCACTTACCCATGCAACAATCATTTGATCCTTTTTCATTAAAGGTCCAAATATAGTGGTGTCCTCTGTAATCCTCCTAGCTAATGTAACGGGAAAGCGATAGCGTAATACTTCCTCAATCGCTTTTGAAATTAATGTAGGTTCTTTTCTTAACTCTTCATATATTCCAGGTGAATCCACTAAAAAGCAATAAAAGCTATTAATAATTAAATTTGTAGTTGTTTCATTACCTGCCGCTAATAAGCCTAAAGAAAAAGTAACTATTTCTTCATCGGTTAATCTTTCGCCTTCATATTCAGCTCGTATTAAATCTGAAATAATATCGTCGGTTAAATGATATCTTTTCTCTTGAACAATTGGAAGCAGATACGTTTTAAATTCATTTAACGCAATTCCTTTTTCTACATCCAAATCGTTAAATTTTTCTTTACTATATGGCATAAATAAAATATCAGACCATTCTTTAATTTTTTTACGGTCAGTTGTTGGCACTCCTAATAAATCGGATATGACGGTAACAGGTAAAGGTGCAGCAAACTCTTCAACGATATTAACCTCACTATATTTTCCTATATGTTGTACAAGTTCATTTGCGATAGACTGTATTCGAGGTTTCCATTGTTCTATACTTCTTGGAGTAAATGCTTTAGAAACTATTGAACGTACATTGCGATGTTCTGGTGGATCAGTAGAGTTTATATTTATTCTCGTTTCTAAAGGTGGGATTGCGAATTGTCTTCGTTCCCTTCTACTTGAAAATAAGCGATAATCCGATAAAACTCGATTTACATCATCGTATAAAAAAACATTCCATACATCCTGCTCCTCATCATAATGAACCGGATGATTGTCCCTCATAAATTGATACCACTCATACGGATTCCACAATTCTTCTTTTGTTTTCAGCTTTGAAATTTCATGAACTAAAATCACATTTTCAGGCGAAGCCATAGTTCTTTCCTCCCTTTTCTTTTACAATAAAAGTGATAGGTCGGTAGTTCAAAGTTGTATAATCTAACATATGTTATTTTAACATATGCTAAAGGGGATTTTTCATTGGAGAACTTGAGAAATATATAAGGGGGATTTTTATGTACGTTGACATTTTATTACTAGCAGAATTAACGACTGGACCAAAACACGGATATGAAATAAAGAAAAATGTTCAAAATCGGTTAGGTGAGAATTTCGAATTAAATCATAATACACTGTATCCCGCACTTCGGCGTTTCGAAAATATGGGTGCTATAACGAAAAAAATACATAAACAAGTCGGAAAGCCAAACCGAAATATGTATGACATAACTGAAACAGGAGAAGAAATTTTTTCTGAAATGTTAAGAGAGTTTCCCGAAAAGATTGCGACAAATAACGCTGAATTCCTTGTGCGTATCGCGCTATTTGAAAAACTTAATTACGAAGCTAGAAAAGAAATTTTAACAATACGCCAAGACGTACTACATAAACAGCTTACTGCTATTCAATCTTTAAATATTAGCTCCTCTTTTATTACAGAAGTCATTGAATTTAGTAAATCGCGTATTGAACATGAATTACATTGGATTGCATCACTTATGAAGAAAATATAAAAATTAACAAGAAAAGTTAAAAACAATGAATGAAAATGAGATTTATTATCAATACTAGTATTAATAAAAGGGCAACCGCGATTTGGCTACCCTTTAAAATTTTATATTTCTGGATCGAAAGTTTTGCAATCTGTTTCTTCCGTAGTTGATGCTTGTTTCCCTTTATTACTTACTACATAAATTGCATCTGCACTACATTTATTGCCGTTCGCCCAAAATTTACAGTTGTTTACTTCACATAAAACGTCTTGTGCCATAGTATCACACCTCCTTGTTCTATTATCATTAACAAAATTCGGAGGTATGATACTCTTTAGAATGCATTTTTTATTCCCTTTTTAGTATTCTTAATGGTTCAATATCTCCTCGTACAATAGCATCTATATTTTCAGTTATTTTTTCAATGTCAAAATGCCACCATTGAATTTGCAATAATTCTTCTATTATTGTATTTGTAAATCGTTCCTTTATTTTATTTGCAGGGTTTCCACCAACAATTGTATATGGTGCAACGTCTCTAGTCACAACAGATTTAGCTGCTATTATTGCACCATCGCCTATTCTTATCCCGGGCAAAATCGTTGTATCCATACCAATCCAAACGTCATTTCCTATAACTGTATCACCTTTATATGGCAAATCAGACAAACCAGGTGTATACTTCTCCCACCCATTTCCAAAGATATTAAATGGGTATGCCGAAAATCCATCCATCCGATGATTTGCTCCATTCATAATAAAAGTAACTCCATTTGCAATACAACAAAACTTTCCAATAGTAAGATGATCTCCAAGAAATTCATAATGATGTAATACTCGATCTTCAAATGTCTCTCCATCTTTCGCATCATAATAAGAATAGTCACCAACGAGTATATTAGCTTTCGTTATTGTATTTTTTATAAAATGAACATTTTGATTTCCTTCAATTGGGTATTTTACATTTGGATTAGGATTCATGTTGCACAGCACTTCCTTTACCATTCATTTCACTTTCTACCGCTATTACTGGCTTTAAATTGTATATAGGTAAAATAAATAATAATCCAATTATAAATAGTAAAGCTGTGCCCTCATACATCGTACTTAATGAGAACACCTCTTTTAATGAACCAGCTACACTCATTGTTACTACCATTGAACCGGTGAATAGTGGACTTAAAATGCCATTTACACGACCAATAAAATCAGTATCGCTATTTTGAATAATGAGCGTATTAATACCTATTTGGATACACGGAAGAGCTAACCCACTAAAAAGTTGTGCTGTAAGTGTCACCCATAAATTCGTCGAATAACCTATTATACCAATGCCAATCGCCTGACCGAGCATCCCTACAATTAACATCTTTTGCGGTGCAACATTTTTCGCAAATACCATCGCTAAAGCGCCGCCAACAATCATTCCTGCACCATTTACTGTTAGTAACCATTGTAAACTCTCTTTAGATAACCCTAACTGCTCAGTTACAATAAATATACCAAGTGGTTGAATTAAACCGATACCGAGTCCTGCTGCCATAAAACAAAGCCCTAGCAAAGTTAATGCTTTTTTCTTTTTGACATACTTAATACCATCCTTCATCTCCTGCCACAGAGTGATATCTTTCTTTTCTACGTCGTTTTCAAGATCTTTCGGAAGAAATAACAATACAACTGCCGCAAGTAAAAACGAGATACCTGTTATGATAATTGAAATGTAAATTCCAAAACTATGAAAGATAAATGTTCCAAGAATCGGTCCTAATACCATAAAAATCGCAAATATTGTTTGATATATTGACATCGCTAATTGGATTTGTTCCGTTGATAAATGCTGTTTAAATAATTTCATACCTGATGGTTGAGAAAACTGCGAAAGGATTGCAGAAATAAGCGTAACAAAAAACACGATTTTCCATGTTCCAAACATAAGTGTAATTAATACAGCGAATACGGAGATAGAACTTAACGTCTCACACCATATCATTGTCTTCTTTGGCTTCCACCTATCAGCAAAGGTTCCACCAATGAATGAGAAAATAAAAATGGGAGCAAACTCAGCAACCGAAATCATTGAAATAGCAAAAGCATCACCTTTCGTCATTTCCATTACATACAGTAATACCGCAAAGTTCCGAACCCATATACCAATTTGTAAAAATAATGCTGATGCTAAAATTCCCTGTACAAATCTATTTTTCAATACTTGTGATACCCCATGATTTTGTTTCGTTTCTACATTTGTCGACATAAAAAGCCTCCTATTTCATGTTCTGAACAGGAGGCAGCACAAATCATATAAAAAGACTATATATTCGCAGAGCGAAATACATCCCTTTTCTATACATGTACAGACTAATCCTATTCAGAAGAATATTTCGTTTTTTAACGAAGATCTCTTACAAATAGAATTAGTTGATCATTGGGATGTTTTCACCCTTCCGTTTCGAATTTAAATAACACATACATACTCTATGTAAATCATTTTCGATGTATGCATGTCTTAAAATAAATATTCTAGAATGTCAAAGGCAATTCCTCTAAAGAACGCATTAAATAGTTTCCTTGCCATTTAATATCTTCACGATCGCCTTTTATTTGTAGTTCAGGCATCCGTTTAAACAAAGTTGTAATAGCAATCTTTGCTTCCAACCTAGCAAGTGGAGCGCCTAAGCAGAAATGGCTACCGTGTCCAAAGGCAATATGACGATTATTCTCCCGAGTAATATCGAAGACTTCTGGGTTTTCAAATACTGTTTCATCGCGGTTTGCCGAAGCTAATGCAATGACAACCATATCTCCTTTTTGGATTGTTTGTTCGTGAATTTGAAAAGGCTCAGCCGCCCATCTTCCAGTTGTAATCTCAACTGGAGAATAAAAACGTAATCCTTCCTCAATAGCTGAATCAATTAATTTCGGATTATCTTTCAATAACTGTAATTGATTTGGATTTTCAAGAAAAGCTAATACTGTATTTGTAATTAAATTCACTGTTGTCTCGTGTCCTGCAACGATTAACAGCATTATCATTGAATATAGCTCTGGAGCACTAAGTTTATGCCCTTCATTTTCTGCAAGTATTAGCGCACTAACCAAATCTTCTTTTGGATCTTTTCGTTTTACATCAACTATATATTGAAGATATGTAATAAACTCAGATAGTTGTTTTTCGGTTTCTTTTATTTCTTCAGGTGTTTCTGGCGATGCAATGACAGCATGAGACCAAATTCTAAATTTCGCTTGATCCTCTTTTGGAATGCCAAGCATGTCGCTTATTACAATTATCGGTAATGGGAACGAATAATCATCCACAAGATTTAATGTTCCTTTTCGCTCTATTTCATTTATTAAATCGTCCGCTATTCTTTGAATTCTTCCGTCTAATTGTGTAATCATCTTCGGTGTAAAAGCTTTTTGAACTAAAGATCGTAACCGGCTATGATTAGGTGGATCTGAATTTAACATGTGTGTTGTTAAATGATCACTATTATCAACGGAAAGATACATGTTCGTTGTATCTTTGGGAAACACATTTGCCAAATCTTTTTTCAAACGATTATCTTTTAAAAGTGGCAGAGCATCTTCATATCTTGTAATCAGCCATTCTTTACCGAGTTCGACTTCATTTACAAACAATAAAGGTTGCATTTTTCGCGATTCTTTATAAATTTCATATGCATCTTCTTTAAACTGAGCTGAAGCTAAATTAATGCCATCTTCTATTCTTCGGCCAACTTTATTTTTCATTGACATTGTATTCCCTCACTCTCATTTGTTTTTTGAAAACCAACCAACATATGCATTATACTCTAATAAAAACGTGAAAATTGTAAATTTTCACCCAAAATCTTACTTCGTATATTGAAAAATAAAAAAGTGAGAGAGTAGAATAATTTTACTCTCTCACTTCTTTTTATGCGAAGCACATAAAATTACTAATTTGTTGATAGCGGTAGCTTACTTTACGGCGACGACCACCTTGCCAAGTATAACCTGATACCCCGTTTCTTCTTACTTCAGTCGGGAAGAACCATAAGTCCCTTCCGAAAGGGCCAGGACGATGTAAACGTAAATATCCCCATCTTCCTAGACAGTTACACATCCATGATTTCATATTGCCTGCTTGTGCTGGAGAAGCAAATGTAGATGGTAACGATGGGACTTGTGACGGTGGTGGTGACGTTGGAGCATCTTCTGCATCATCGGGTCTATAATCTTCTTGTTCCATATCTCTCACTTCATTTAAAGATTCATAACTGTATTGTTGTGGATTATAATACATTGCTTGATCATATGGATAATTTTGCTGGTTATACATATTAACAAATCACCTTCTTTTCATTCATTACCTTTAACATTTATATGTGATATGCCCTCTATAGGAAGCTTATGTATAGCCTAAATTCAATAAAAAATAAAACTCGTATTTTTAAAATACGAGTTTTTTCATAAAATGAATAGATATATTATTTTCTCAACTTCACACTATAAAAGCGCATTTCATTTAACGAACCTTCAAATTCAAAAACTTCTTTTTTTATTAATTCCTTTAAGCGATATTCTAAAAATGTATCGCCAACTGATTGCTTTACAAGACCAAGTGCCTCACCAATTACTCTAGGAGCTTTTAGGAAGTCACAATCAGCACCTACACTTTTCGCACATTCAATCATAAATTGATCAAAATAATCTTCTTGTACAGAATGCACTTCATTTTCTATCCAAACTCTTAAAAACTCCGTGCTATTCGATAATTGATCCCATTCATATTCATACTGCATTCGTTTTTCTTCCGTTACATAAGAAAATTCTGCAAAACTTTTTTGGAATAGAGATAAACTGTCAGGTGATAATTCCCCTGTTCCACGAATAGCATACTCTTTTTTTAATATTTCTTTACTTGCTTCAGACGTATTAATAACGCGAATGTTTTGCTTATCTTTTAATTGCGCCATTACAAAACATAGGCCTACATGTTCATGTGCATTATTAGCTTTCCAAATTGTAATAGGCGTTTCACTAGGAATAGCGTGTAGTTCTTCCATAGTTTCTAGAAACCGCGGTAAGTATTCCTCTTCAAAATAACTATCATAAGCGGTTAAGTTGTTCACTAACCATTTCTGTCTTGCAAGTTGTCCCTCATTCATATGTAACTTGTTTATCGGTCCAATTGAAAAGAATTCAGAAAATGCGACAACCCTCTCTTCCAATCGTTCTTCTTGCCCCAGCATATGTTTTAAACATCCAGCTGTTGAATCATCAAAAGCAATATGTATATGTGAGCTTTCTTTAACATTTCTTTTATAAGATGTATTACTCGTTAGTTGTTTAGGAATATCCATCAAATTTTTAATGGTATCTTCACTATAGTTTTCTTCTAACAAATTTAACTGAATTAGAATACTTTGAAGTAAATGTTTTGCTTCATCTTCGTACATATCTTCTACAACATTTTTGATTTTATCTATCACATAAATCCCTCTATTCATTTCATAAATAACGTAGATTATAGTGTATCATTTTAGTATCGTCCTTTAAAAGTTTTTTTAAGTAAAGGCAGTTATTAATCAAATTGCTACAGCTATCTACTTTTCCGCCAAAATCTCTCCCTACAATTCTTAATTACTAAATACCCCTTTGTAAATCCTTTTATTTAAATGTATAATTATATAGAAAATAAAAATATAGGAGCTATATGTATGGGGAAAGTATTTACTACTTATAAACATTATTTAAAAAATTGGAGATTTATATTTATTTGTATATTACCTGTTATCGCCTTATTATATGTTTTCGATGTCATCTTCGAATTACTATTTCATCAAGATTTCTATTTATCTAACTTACTTTTTGCTATTATATTATTTTTAATATTTATTAACATCAAAGATATGTTTAAAATTGAAAGTTCAAAAGCAGGATAAAAAAAGAGCACCCTGTAATTAGATGCTCTCATGTGATAGAGGTTTTTTCTGAGTATTAAGTAGGACACGAAGGTCTTGTCCTACTAGATAATATATGCTTGTACTTATTTTATTGTGCATCTATTACACATCAAATACATACGTATTGCTAAAAATTTTTCTCATATATTCATTGTACAATTATCATATTTATAAATAAAAAACATCCCTATGGATGTTTTTTATTTACCGATTTTTAAGCTTCCATAAACTTAGCCGGTACACCAATTTTTTCAACTACAGAAGATATATTAGTAGGATTAATCATTACATTTTCAATACTAACTAATTTATTTTCTAATAGTCCATTCTCTGTAGTAATAAGTTCTTCAAATCGATCTAGAGTCATCGAAAATTTGTGTTCACTTCCGCCATTCATACAGACTTTTACATACTTCATAGTGTCACCGCCTTTCATAATAATCTATATTTCGCTAAGAAGACGCTTACATCCTTTTTATTTCCTACTAGATTTATCACTTTTACTCCTTGCTAATTCACGTTTATTTATTTTAAAGAAAGCAAGTACTATTTTATGTTCACGTTATTATTGCTAGTAAGAATGATAAAGATAAAAATGCACAAAGTGGTATATATAAAACAGTATCCATTCTAGCAAATTGCGTATCTTTTTTTCGCTTAAAGATACCAAAATAATGAAACTCACCAATTACTCTTATGAAAAAAACAATCATACAAATCCAGGCTCCAAATTGAACAAATATATTAGGAACTGCGAAATGAACAACGTTTGTTTGTTGTAATAAAATTATAGCTGCCATACTTAATAATAATGCAATGAACAATGTCATTCCTGTACCTGGTATAAATGCCTTTTCTCCAGATTTTGTTGGAATGACACTATTTGTTGCCCACTTACCTCCGAAAGCCCAGTAAACATGTAAAAAGCTAACTAAAAATAATATACAGACAGAAATATATGTAATAATAAGCATTTTGTCCTCCCATTATTTTATTTAAGTCCTCAACTTTAGAGTATGCTATGAATTCCGCATTGGCAATATATATTTAATTACATAAAAAACCCTTTAATGATAAATCATTAAAGGGTTTACTGAAATTTCTTATATATTGTACCTATTTCTACGACGTTCCATCCTTGTTTGCCCTTGAGCTGTACCTTCTTTATATTGTTGTATTTGCTCTATCATTTCATATGTTGCAGCTGAAGCTGGTTCTTCGTAATTATGCTCACGTATTTTTTCTGGCGTTTTTCGTTTTGATGCTTTTCCACCAAACTTAAATAATTTTATCTTAAATTTCGGTAATCTTGGAAGCGGAATCTTAAATGATAATTTTTTACGTTTCTTTTTTTGTTGAAATAGATTTATATTTTCTTTATTATCATCCTGCTCTTTACGATGTAATAACATCGCAAGTAATCCACCTAATATAAGTCCGCCAACTAAAAGCATGAGGTATTTGAAATTGCTTGTCATTAAACTCGACATACGTTCAAGTATGACTAACGACTGTACTTCTTTAATATCCCAAAGTAAAGCGGCCCATAATGACAATAAACCGAAAGTAAGTCCATATGTACGAAAACGGAATAAACATGGAATTAAAGCGATACAAGCGGCAATTTTTGCATTCGCTATGATTGAACTTGTCGAAATATCTTGATGCCAAATGACTAACAGTAGTGTTATAAATGGAGCATACGCTATCCAGCTACATATGCGTGAATATATTTTTTTCGCAAAATAACTACCGAAACTAGTAAAAAATAATAGGCCTCCAATATATAAAGATTGTTCAAGTGGGATTTGCTTCATAATTCCTGCAACTGGAAAGAGGCCGCTTAATAGCATTAATAACACATCTAATTTCTTCACAATTCCTCATTCCTTTCAAATTTCTTTTGAATCAATTCATATTGCTTTTCCATATGATGTAGATTTTGTATTTCTAAAAAATATCTTAATCCTGTATGTAAATAAAGTAAATACATAAAAGACAAGATACATGACAAAGGATATCCTTATTTACATGAAAAAATGACAAATCCTGATCGATATTACGAGCAAGATTTGTCTACAATTATTTAAAGCAGAATAATTGAATCTTTCTTTTCTATTTTCATTGTATCTACATCCAATTCATCATCAAACTCTTTAAACTCTCTTGCATCTATATCAGTCATATAGCTCTTTATTACTTTCGCCATATGCATAGAATACGGCATATGTATATTCTTTTCCAAAAGCATACTTGAATTACAGCACATATAGTGTATCATTTTAGCGATGTAATTCCTTTCTACAGGTTTTACACCTAGCGTTAATATTTCAAGTATGTATCGCTGCAATGTTTCACTACCATTTAGCAAATATTCGCCAGTGCTATAATACATCCCTTTTTGATCTACATATAAACTTGTGCCCTCAGGAACATCCTCATGTTCTATCACACCGTATTTTGGTGTATCAAAAGCTATATTTATTCTTATAACGTTTAAATTAGGAACCTTTAGCACATCAGGAACAATCTCCGGCAAAATATCTACATCAATTTGTTTATTTTGCAACTCTTTTATCCAATATTTTCTTAAATTTGCATCTACAATGAAATACACTTGCTCATTTTTCTCTTTTGCACGTTGTAAAATTTCCTTTAATGTTTCAAAAACAAATTGTTTAAATTGAATTCCCATATCATTTCTTTTTGAAGGCTGCGGCAAAAAGGTATTATGTTTATTTATATTTAATAATAAGCGATCTAGCGTTTGCCACTCTGTATTCCCATATAATTTATATGAAATTTCTTTTCCTTTTATTTGTGAAATAATAGGTAAGAAATCAAATTTCGTGATTCGTTCAATTGATAAATTAACATATGTACAAGGTAAATTTATTTTATTCCAACTACGTTTCAAAAATCCTTTTTGTTCTAATAAACTAAGAATACAATTTATTATTGTTTTACGGGTTACACTTTGGCCTATAAATAAATTAATAAATGCTGAAATACGGTTTGTTCGTGCAAACCCTTCTCTAACGATTTGCTTTGGATCAATTTTTTCACGCCCATCACAATTTTTCATTGCGATTAACGCCAATGTCGCATCATTGCGCTCACCTGCAGTAGCACAAACCGCTTTCATAACATCCTCTACTAAATTTGTTTTGTATTTCTGGCAATATTGCATTTTATATGGATTTTGCAATACTTTTTCAATATTATATCTTACTATTTTTAACAATACTGGAGTATCTGCATTTAATACATATAATGACTCACCGATTTGAGTTAACACAATTTCACTTTCAAATAACGCTTGTTCAACTTCCAACGATATTTTTTCAGACCATATTTCTAACGTTATAGTCTCTAATCCTTTTGGTACAATTAAAGGAAATAATTTATTTTCATTATTTGTTGCTACCTTTTTACATTCTGGTAGTAATGTGAAATAAGAGAATTTTTGTTGAAACCATTTAAATAGATACTCTCTTTCTTTTACTTTTATACCAGGTTTTATTTTAGTACCTTGAACTTTATATATTCTCTCATTGTATGGAAGCAACACCCTAATATTTGTTCCTATCATATAGTCTTTCGGATATTGAAGAATATGCTCTAATTCAACTTCTCCACCTATACGAAAATCATCTTTTAAATTTCTAAATATCTTAATCCATTTTATGCCGTTTGTAGCCTGTTGAACTTTTAGTTTTACAAACCGTAATTTCTTATTATTCGATGCAAATTCTGGAGTAGAAACCAATATCATGCCCCGTTTTCGTCTTAATAGCAAAGGAATATCTGGATGATTATATTCTTGATAAAACCTCCGAATTCCTATTGAAACATTTAATAACGGAATATTTTCGCCTCCGCGCGTGATACATTCGAACCGATATACATAGGCGAAATAATCTTGAGTTTTTTCATCTTTAATAGGCTCTGACATTGCCTCACAAATATTTTGTGATCTAAGAGGAGAAAAATATATATCTTCTTCGTTGATATTCTCTAATCGTACAGGTTGTTCACAAAAAATATGTGAAATTAAAGCGGGCACCCACTTAGAATATATTTCATTATCATGTAATACTGTTAAATTAGAAATTAAATCGTAATGCCATTCATATTTTGGCGACTCTATTAATTTATTAGGTTTCCAATCATGAATAATCTCATACCAACTTTGAAAAATATAATCAAGTTGTTCTTTTCTAATAGGTTCTTTAGATACAATCCATGGTGTATTTTCATTTAATACATATGGATTATGCTGAATAAATAATATATCAGAAAACATATCATATAATCTTTCATTCAATCGTTTCAACTTACTCGTTAATAAAAATGTCTTATAATGAATCTCTACAATATCGAGCCAATCAATAGGGAAATATATAAATGATACACTTTCGTTTAAAAGAGGTTCTGTTATATTTTCAAATGTTAACAACTTTAATTTTTCCATAAAATGATTACTTCCTTTCTTCATTTTTCTTGATTATCAAAAAACTAGAAAAATAATTACTTAATCTAATCAATTTAAATCAAGTATTTTAAAAGAAAAGTAAAAACTATTATTCAAATAAAAAATTATCAAAACGACTCTTTTAAAAATTAAAAGTAGTTATCATATACAGCACCTCCAAAATCGTTAACTTAATACATTTGAATTATACAATATATATGATGTATTGTATTTATCATTTACAATAACTTTACAATAAAACTAAAACGATGAAGTTTTCCTTCATAAAAATTAAAGTTTTCTTCTGGGAAACGTTCAATTTTTATAATTTTTGTGTCAGTTAAACTATACTGATGACCTGGTCCAAGCTTCTTTCTGATAACTTGACTTGCATATGGTGCTAATACAGTATTATAAGAATCATAAAACTCTTGATCATCAATACTTACTGCTTTGGTATCTAACGGATTTAAAAATGCAACTGCCATTACAATTCCAAAAAGCAAACTAATCACTTTACTTTTTAACATATACTCACCCTTAATTAATTTATATACCCGTTAACCTCTCCAGCATAAGAAATGACTATTCTTCATCCTTATCTAACTTCTTTTTATTCGTTGCGATAGGTAAGACTTTGAAGTTATCTCCATCTTTTCCCCCGCTTAGCACTGTACGTGCGACTTTCATCGCATA
>NZ_JAGXJT010000059.1:0-582 GCF_019091205.1 Bacillus sp. GbtcB14 | reverse complement strand
TAAAGCTGGAATAAAGGTTGCTTCGGTTGCAACGGTTCCAATTCTGTTCCCTTACATTATTTTGGCAAAAAAATTATAATATCATTAAGAACTCGATATTGTCCGTACAGCTCGCATTTTTTTCGTTTTTCTTCGATTTTTCATGCTTTTTCATGGAATTAACTTCCGATTTTTTGTGTAGTTCTGTATTTATACTATTACTATTCCTAATTCAATTCTAATTATCATTTTGAATTAATTTAATATTTTTTAAATTTAATTCAAGATATTAGTGTAATTTGAATTTAAAAATAGTTAGTATCTATCTTTTTTGATTAATAATCTAACTTATTTTTTAATTTGATTATATCTTATCTTATTTTTAAATTTAAGGTCAGATTTTAAATATTTTAAATTTAATCTTTTTTTAAATAATTTGACCTTATTTAAATTTAAAATAAGATAATTATAATCATGTAATTTTTAAATGATATAAGATATTTTGCTAATTTTTTAAATTTTATTATTTTAATTGTTTAAATTACGTTTAAAATTTGAAAAAGATATTTATTTATCGGTAACTCGGATAAGGCGAGCAGTGAC
>NZ_JAGXJT010000058.1:0-650 GCF_019091205.1 Bacillus sp. GbtcB14 | reverse complement strand
CATATTATATGGTTAAGTCCTCGATCTATTAGTATTCGTCAGCTCCACATGTCACCATGCTTCCACCTCGAACCTATCAACCTGATCATCTTTCAGGGATCTTACTAGCTTACGCTATGGGAAATCTCATCTTGAGGGGGGCTTCATGCTTAGATGCTTTCAGCACTTATCCCTTCCGCACATAGCTACCCAGCTATGCCCTTGGCAGAACAACTGGTACACCAGCGGTGCGTCCATCCCGGTCCTCTCGTACTAAGGACAGCTCCTCTCAAATTTCCTACGCCCACGACGGATAGGGACCGAACTGTCTCACGACGTTCTGAACCCAGCTCGCGTACCGCTTTAATGGGCGAACAGCCCAACCCTTGGGACCGACTACAGCCCCAGGATGCGATGAGCCGACATCGAGGTGCCAAACCTCCCCGTCGATGTGGACTCTTGGGGGAGATAAGCCTGTTATCCCCGGGGTAGCTTTTATCCGTTGAGCGATGGCCCTTCCATGCGGAACCACCGGATCACTAAGCCCGACTTTCGTCCCTGCTCGACTTGTAGGTCTCGCAGTCAAGCTCCCTTATGCCTTTGCACTCTACGAATGATTTCCAACCATTCTGAGGGAACCTTTGGGCGCCTCCGTTACACTTTAGGAGGCG
>NZ_JAGXJT010000057.1:0-656 GCF_019091205.1 Bacillus sp. GbtcB14 | reverse complement strand
TAGCGACCTGTTTCTTCACCCTTATTGTACGCTACAAAGCTCGGAATGCCAAATTAAAAATACAAGAAAATACATATAGTTTAGCTTAGAATAAAAAATTCTTTAAACTATAATTTTCTTAAATTAATTTCAAAATAAATGAAATTAATTATGTTGCTAATCAATTTTATTAGGTTAAACTAATTTAATTAACCTAGTACAGTTATTCAAATCAGGCAAATGGGCCTTCACAATTGGGGTAGTTCATGTGAGGGGGTGCTGGGTTCAGTATGTCGTACCCACTTCTATGGCTCCCAACTCTCACACAAGGCCCAAAAGAGAGGAATTTAACCTTAATAAGAACAACTGTTATTAATTGAATAAGCCCAAAACTAAATGGGCCTAAATAAAATCTATCAATGACTATGACATTTTATTTAGCAACAACAACCTATATGTGTCTATAACAGAAATTAAACATATAGGCTCACACAGGCACACTTTGGATGGGTCCTATCATGTTGCTAGGTCATACACAGATGAAAGAAGATTGTAAATATACCTGTTACAAATTATTATCTTAACCAAGGGAGCCATCAGATCATTATATCTGGCAAAAGGTAACCTTGACTATTTGCAATCAAGTAATAATAGGTTATTAAAAACTTACATACAAG
>NZ_JAGXJT010000056.1:0-692 GCF_019091205.1 Bacillus sp. GbtcB14 | reverse complement strand
TATTCGTGTGACAGACGGTTCTCAAACGTATCGATTTGATTATGAGAATCAATGAAATGATTGCCGAGAGATCGTCGAAATTTGAATGAAATCTAAGAAAACTAAATGGTATTAACCTCTTCTGTTGTGACAAGACAACAGAGGCAGTGGGATCATCATATGTCATATAAGATGATAGAACACATTTGGAATCAAGAATTAAATATCTCCTTTATTTGCTACTTTATTTTCAGACTTAGTCATTATCTTAGAAAAGTAGTATTTGTTTGAACAAACACTTTCTTATCTATTAACAATGGGATGGTCCACCCCTAATCACTTAGAATAGCTAACAAACCATGGTTAATGGTTCTAGCTTTTCTTAAGATTTTGATTAGGTCATCCATGAATCTAGTAATGATTTACATTAAGTATACAACCATTGCATCATTCTGAAATTATATTACCATAGAAGGATTTAGGCAACGACTAGTAACTAATCATCAATATGTAAATCGAATTTCTGGGGAGGTAAGTTTGGATATAATTCAAAAATCAATTTAATGATCTTTGAACTGCATATCTACTAACTATTTCTCCACCCCTATCAGTTCGCAAGATCTTTAACCACTTACCCTAATGATTTTTCACCAATTCTAGAAATTCATGAAAATTTTCAAACATTTCAAATTTCTTTTGCATAAGGTAAAATC
>NZ_JAGXJT010000055.1:0-700 GCF_019091205.1 Bacillus sp. GbtcB14 | reverse complement strand
TGCACGAGAGCAAGTAGGAAAAGTATATACTTATGGAGTTTTCTTTAGGGAATATTCAAATAACGTTCCTCTGACTGAAGAAGAAGAGCAACTAAAACTATTATCTAATGTTGATGCGAGCTATTCTAATGGAATTGAAGCATTGATTGCTCTTTTAAAAGATATAGATGTTGAACATTGCAACATAGGTATAGATGAAGACGGAATGCAACCAAATCATATTAATACGATTAGTAATTATTTTAAGAAAAGTAGTATAAATCCTGTTTCAAATATTTTAAGACATGTTAGATCTATAAAAACAAATCATGAAATTCAGGCACTGTCTTATTCGGCAAATTGTATTGAAAATGCAATTGAAGATGTAACAAATAATTTATTTGAAGGCATAAGTGAATATGAAATAGCAGACATTTTTAATTGTTCTATCGCCAAAAAAGGAGCATTGCCTGTTTTACCGATGATTAGGGTAGGAAGACATGCTGTGGGAGGTCAGCGGAGACAAAGTAAAGACATTAAATTAATGCCAGGTGACCTAATTTGGTTCGACTGCGATATTGTATGTGATGGATACTGGGCTGATATTGCTCGAGTCTTATCATATAAGTATATGAAACCGGAATATGATAAATTTAATGCTCTTTATCAAGGCCAATGTATAGCTATGCAAGAGATTCAGCCTGGCATGAAGGGGGCAGAT
>NZ_JAGXJT010000054.1:0-716 GCF_019091205.1 Bacillus sp. GbtcB14 | reverse complement strand
TCTATACTTTTGGGCAACTACTTCTTGGTTATTCAGGAAGTAACACTAGTAGTTAAGGAAAGTTGGAACGGTGCCACAAATGTATAGAACTTTCCTTAGACTGAATAAGTACCTTTCCTGCAACTTTAACATTCAGTCTCTCTCTGGTAGACCTAGAGACTTCAGATAGGTTTTTACACTTCTCCAAAATCACTATTCCACCCCCAGAGTAATCACCATCTTATCAGAAAGATTTTCTAGCACAAAGGCAAATCTCAAAATCTGATGTGGTGTAGTCTAAGAGTTTTAAATACACCCTTATTGACTAACATATAGTTTCTCTTCTTAATCTTAAGATTTACTTGATTGTCTTCTAATGTTCCTTTCTTGGATTAATCTGATACCTACTCATTACTCCCACTCAACAACAGGTGTCTACTCTAAGGCATACTAAAGCATATCTGAGACCTCTCACTGTTGATTTAAGAAATTCTTTCATGGCTTTATCTTTTCTGGAATAGTTATGACTTTTCCTTAGATAAATCTATACCTAAGAAGCTGTGAAGCTTCTATAGATTGCCATTAGAAAGAAAATGCTTTAGCATCTTACTAAAGTAAGTTGCTTGCATTAGAGTAAGTAATTACCAGGTATACCACAAGCCATAGGTTTAGATAAACACAAACCTATAATACTAGGAACAGGAAGTTTTGTTAAGGCCATTGAATGGACTTATAAA
>NZ_JAGXJT010000053.1:0-730 GCF_019091205.1 Bacillus sp. GbtcB14 | reverse complement strand
ATATTACGTAATACAAATCCGGAGAGAATGCTCTGGAGTATTCCAGGAGGAAAAGTAGAGTGGATGGAAACTGTAGAAGATACAGTTGTTAGAGAAATCAAAGAAGAAACAAACTTAGATATAAAATTAGAATCTTTATTATGCGTAACAGATCATATTATAAAAGAACAAGAAGTGCATTGGGTTTGTCCAACATATATTGCAACGGTAAATGATGGCGTAGTTAAAAGAATGGAACCAGATAAGATACTTGAAATCGGATGGTTTTCTTTAAATGATCTGCCAAAACCATTAACACTTACAACAATTAAGGCTTTAGAAGCGTATAGAAAAGAAAATGTAAGGAAGTGCTAATAGTGAAAGCTATCATAATGGATTTAGATGGCACATTAGTTAACAGTGAATGGTTAGCAAAAGAGGCGAATAATTTTGGTTTTAAAGAGGTATTAGGGAGACCACTAACTGTAGAGGAGAAAGAAGAACTAGTTGGAAAGCCGATAGCTCTATTTTTAAGCCGATTCCCTGATAAATCGGATTTAATTAAATCTCATATTCTTCACTATTATCAAGAAAATATTTATAAAGTGAAGCTATATGATGGGATAGAAAATATGCTTGAGAGTTTGTTAATGAAGGATTATAAATGAGGAATAGTTACATCACAGTTGAAACATTTTGCGAATAGTGAATTGGAAAATAATAAAATACACTCATACTTTCAGAGTGTTTT
>NZ_JAGXJT010000052.1:0-734 GCF_019091205.1 Bacillus sp. GbtcB14 | reverse complement strand
TTAAGAAAATAAAGGAGAAATACATTTATTGAAAATTATTTAAATTTAAGTTGTTAAAAAAAATTACCATCTTAAAATAATTTTCTATTTAATTAAGTGTCATGAAAAAGAAATATTTAAGTATCATGATGAAAATCAACTTAGATATTTAATTTTTCAAATTAATTAAATGTATTAAATTCAAGAAATAAATAATTAAGTGTAGAGAAGGCTTAATTATTAATCTCTAGTTTAATACTAGGAAAAATATACTTAAAATAAATTGTACCAAAATTAATTATTAAACAATTAATTTCTCAATCAATGATAATTTCCTATTTAATATTAGAAATAATAAGTAGTCTAGAAATAACTTATCTAGAAAATATCTTATTTGACTAAGTATCTTTTCCACAAAAAATTGAAAAAATATCTAATTTAAGTTGTATTAGAAAAAATCTAGAACTTAAATATTTTCAAATTTAAATTTAATTAAATATCAAAATTAAGTAGTAACTACCTAATTTAAGGATATTCCATTTTAAGTTTAAAATCAACTTAAAAAATATCTTTTAAGAATCTTCGATAACTAATTCCTAGAATTACTCAACTTAATATGAAATTCAGAAGATATTAAAATTTAAGTTAATAAGGAAAATTAGCAATAACTAATTTATAACTTAAATAGGAATATTTAATGAAAAATTTAAATTAAGCTGAGTAAATGTTGCAGGTATAGAGGAAATGCAGTCGAG
>NZ_JAGXJT010000051.1:0-841 GCF_019091205.1 Bacillus sp. GbtcB14 | reverse complement strand
TAATAAAAAAATAAATGATAAAAGCCTATAAGAGTGGCCGACCATGGGCTTTGGATAATGGGCCTCACTTATGCAATTTTGCTGTTTTATCATTTCTGCAGCTCATTTTCTCAAAAACGGCGATTTTCAAATTCAACCATTTAAATGCCAATTCTAACCATTTAATAACTATAAATAATTATTAAATAATATTGTCATTTATCATATTTATTAATTGAACCTTACAAAGTATCATAATTAACAAATATGCCCCTAAAACTCTTTCTTTACAATTACGCCCTTACTTAGTGATAATTTCACAAATAGACATAGTCTAATTTGAGAATTATAATTGATTAATCAAAACCAATTACATGAGTCTTACAAACAATATTATCTCAACTAGTGGGGGGACCATGGGTCTATATAACCGAGCTTCCAATAAGTAGATCAAGAATTTAGCACTAAAATTCACTAACTTATTAATTCTTCGTTGAATCCACGCATAGAACTTAGAATTGCACTCTCAGTATATAGAATGCTCTATATGTTCCACCATATAGACACATCATTAGTTATCCATTGTTATAATCCTAATGTGATCAATGATCCTCTATATGAATGATCTACACTGTAACACCCTAACTAACTTAGGCGTATTACGTGATTTTTAGACGTACTGTGCACCTCGTTGCTAATCAACGAGGTTTATGGAAAAACGTGATTAATTAAAATTTTGCTTTTTCATTAAACTTATAAACCATTTTGCAAAAAGTCTCGGGATCCCGATTTATAAAAATATTTACACCCACAACAAGAATCCTAAACGAAGAAGAATACATAAAGAAACTCTTCAACAAAA
>NZ_JAGXJT010000050.1:0-1037 GCF_019091205.1 Bacillus sp. GbtcB14 | reverse complement strand
TATTGAGGTGGAAGAGTTTATAAAATAAATGCATGTCTAGTATATTATGGAACAAGAATCACGAGTTTGAATTTTAGATGCAAATATGATATTTGATAAATTCGAAGAAGTAACTAATCAATTTATAGAGGACATTGATGATACATATTATTTTAGAAATGATATAAAAATTGAAAAGAATAAAATGTCAATTGTAGAGTCAGAACAAGACATCCTGAAGATTTCTAGTAAGATTAATGTTGATATTTTAGAAGTTAAGAGAAAATTAAATATCGAAGAGGTACAACAGGCGGAAAGTGAGGTATTACTGAAATTAATTATAAACGGGAAAATGATAGAAGAATGTAGCTTAAAATATATAAATGGAGGAGCAGAGTTTCAGAGCGATCTGGGATATTATCTCCCTACATCATATAATGAGTTTTCTCAAAAAGGATTCGAGGAATTTGTAGAACATATAAGTGAATTCATAGAAGACTATTTTCCTGATTTAAAAGAGGAATTGGAGATTGAGATGTATATTGCTGCAAAAGATGGGGGGAATAACCCAGTTGCTGATTTCTCTTGTGAAGAATGTGGAGAAGAATATGTATGTGTTAATGACGATATAGGAGAACAGGGTATGTGCTTAAATTGTGGAGCGAAACATGAAGTTTCTACGTGTGAAAGATGTGAAGTAACATATAATCAAAATATTGATGGTGAAGAATATCTATGTGAAAATTGTATGGAGCATTATTTAGGTGAATAGGGAATTTGATGATAAGTTCAAAAAAATGCTCTACAAATTAATAGGTGTAAATAATTTAAGGGGAATTTTGTTTCTTATAAAATTAATAATCAGTTCTAATTGGTACCAGCAGAAAATTTGTCAATATAAATACGAGAATAAATGTAATTTAAGAGATAGAGAAAAGGAAATAGAGATATCACCTTTAAATTTTTCGTAGTTGCTAACTGGTAAGATAAAAAGATTAAGTGTGGAAACACGTAATAAATTAGGTAAATGGATTGAAAGATAAAAGGTAGTTAATCTG